>NZ_CP070356.1:5762788-6078137 GCF_016919445.1 Pseudomonas sp. PDNC002
CAAGCCTGGCCACCATCGGCCAGATCGCCTTCGCCGCCATCGCCCAGCTGGGCCCGGCGATGATCGGCGCGCTGTACTGGAAGCAGGCCAACCGTCGCGGCGTGTTCGCCGGCCTCGCCGCCGGCTCTTTCCTCTGGGCCTACACGCTGGTGCTGCCGGTGGTCGCCAAGGGACTCGGCTGGTCGCTGGAAAGCTTCCCCGGCCTGGCCTGGCTCGCCGGCCGCCCGTTCGGCCTGATGATCGAGCCACTGACCCTGGGTGTGCTGCTCTCGCTGATCGGCAACTTCGCGCTGTTCGGCCTGGTCTCGGTGTTCTCCCGCACCCGCGTCTCCGAACACTGGCAGGCCAGCCGCTTCATCGGCCAGGAAATCTCGCAGAAACTCAGCTCGCGTTCGATGCTCGCGGTGCAGCTGGAAGACCTGCTGATGCTCGCCGCGCGCTTCGTCGGCGAGGAGCGCGCGCGGCAGAGCTTCATCCGCTTCGCCTACCGCCAGGGCAAGGGCTTCACGCCCAGCCAGAACGCCAACGACGAGTGGATCGCCCACACCGAACGCCTGCTCGCCGGCGTGCTCGGCGCCTCCTCCGCGCGCGCCGTGGTGAAGGCCGCCATCGAAGGCCGCGAGATGCAGGTGGAGGACGTGGTGAAGATCGCCGACGAAGCCTCCGAAGTGCTGCAGTTCAACCGCGCACTGCTGCAAGGCGCCATCGAGAACATCACCCAGGGCATCAGCGTGGTCGACCAATCACTGCGCCTGGTGGCCTGGAACCACCGCTACCTGGAGCTGTTCGATTACCCCGAAGGCCTGATCTACGTCGGCCGGCCCATCGCCGACATCATCCGCTACAACGCCGAGCGCAACCTGTGCGGACCGGGCGACCCGGACCTGCATGTGGCCAAGCGCCTGTACTGGATGCGCCAGGGCACGCCGCACACCTCCGAGCGGCTGTTCCCCAATGGCCGGGTGATCGAGCTGATCGGCAACCCGATGCCCGGCGGCGGCTTCGTCATGAGCTTCACCGACATCACCAACTACCGCGATGCCGAGCAAGGTCTGAAAGATGCCAACGAAAGCCTGGAGCAGCGGGTGCAGGAGCGCACCTTCGAGCTGTCGCAGCTGAACCAGGCACTCACCGAGGCCAAGGGTACGGCCGAGGCGGCGAACCAATCGAAATCGCGCTTCCTCGCCGCCGTCAGCCACGACCTGATGCAGCCGCTGAACGCGGCACGGCTGTTCTCCGCCGCCCTCTCCCACCAGGAACAGCTGCCCGAGGAGGCCACCGAACTGGTGCGCCACCTGGACTCGTCGCTGCGTTCGGCGGAAGACCTGATCACCGACCTGCTGGATATCTCGCGTCTTGAGGGAGGCCGGGTCAGCGCCGACGTCGCGGCCTTCCCGCTGAGCAACCTGTACGACACCCTCGGCGTGGAATTCCGCGTACTGGCCCAGGAGCACGGCATCGACTTCCACGTGCGCGGCAGCAAGCTGCGCGTGGAGAGCGACATCAAGCTGCTGCGCCGCGTGCTGCAGAACTTCCTTACCAATGCCTTCCGCTACGCCAAGGGCCACGTACTGCTCGGTGTACGCCGCGAGGCCGGCCATCTGCGCCTGGAAGTCTGGGACCACGGCCCGGGCATCCCGCCGGACAAGCTGCAGGTGATCTTCGAGGAATTCAAACGCCTGGACAGCCACCAGACCCGCGCCGAGAAAGGTCTTGGCCTGGGCCTGGCCATCGCCGACCGGCTATGCAAGGTACTTGGCCATCGCCTGCAAGTGCGCTCCTGGCCGGGCAAGGGCAGCGTGTTCAGTGTCAGCGTGCCGCTCGCGCGCCAGCCAGCCCCGACGGCGCTCAACGGGCACAAGGTGGAAACCCCGGAACAACTCAACGGTGCGCAGGTGCTCTGCGTGGACAACGAGGACAGCATCCTCACCGGCATGAACAGTCTGCTGACCCGCTGGGGCTGCCGCGTGCTCACCGCGCGCAGCCGCGAGGAATGCCAGGCTCTGCTGGACGGCGATGCGCGCCCGCAACTGGCGCTGATCGACTACCACCTGGACGATGGGGAACTGGGCACCGACCTCATGGCCTGGCTGCGCACCCGCCTGGGCGAGCCGGTGCCGGGCGTGGTGATCAGCGCGGACGCCCGCCCCGAACTGGTGGCGCAGATCCACGCGGCCGGGCTGGACTTCCTGCCCAAGCCGGTGAAGCCGGCGGCGCTGAGGGCGCTGTTGAGTCGGCATCTGAGCCTGCGGTGATGGTCCTCAGCGCGGGCCAGACACCCTCTCCCCCGCCCTCTCCCTGAAGGGAGAGGGAGTTATCCGTGCCGTTCTTGGTTATGTGCCATCCTGCGAGCGCCGATCTTTCATCGCGCTCCGGACCAGTCCCCTCTCCCTTTAGGGAGAGGGTTAGGGAGAGGGTCCTCCCGGCCGCTCCGCGCTCGACTCAAACCACCCTCCCCCGCCACTGCAACAACACCACCCCAGCAATGATCAGCCCGACAGCCAGGAATCCTTCCGGCGACAACCGCCGCACCGTGAATCCAGCCCAACCGAACTGATCGCACAAGGCCGACATCAGCATCTGCCCGGCCACCACGCAGGCCAGGAAAGTCGCCGCCCCCAGCTGCGGCGCCAGCATCACCGCCACCGTCAGATACGCCGCGCCGAACAGCCCGCCCAGCCAGCCCCACCAGGGTGTGGTGGCAATTCCGGCGGCGGCCGGGAGCGGTACGCGGAACGCCAGCAGCGCGATGATCACCGCCGCCAGGCTGACACCCAGCGACGTCAGGCTGGCGCTCAGCGGATGGCCCAGTTGGCGACCGAGCAACGAGTTGCTGCCGGCCTGTAGCGCCACCAGCGCCCCGACACCAATGGCGGGCAGGAGCAGAAGCAGTTTCGACATTGAAGATTCTCCATGGCTTGTCGATGGCGACCAGCTTCTGCTATCCATCTGGCGCATGGAAATGAATGATTGGTACAACCTGAATGCACTCGATTCATGACTTGCGCCGCATCGACCTCAACCTGCTGGTGATCCTCGACGCCCTGCTCGATGAGCGCCACGTCTCCCGCGCCGCCGAGCGGTTGGCCATGACCCAGCCGGCGGTCAGCCATGCCCTGAATCGTCTGCGCGATCTGCTGGACGATCCCTTGCTGATCCGCGTTGGCAACCAGATGCAGCTGACCCGCCGCGGCTTCGAACTGGCCGGGCCACTGCGCGAGTTGCTCGGCGGCGTGCGTCGGCTGGTGCTGGGAGACGACTTCGATCCCGCCAGCGCGGAGCTGGAGCTGCGTCTGGGGCTGTCGGACTACGGTGCCTGGGTGGCACTCCCCGCCCTGTTGCCGATGCTCCGTCGCGAGGCACCGGGCATCCATCTGGACGTTCGCCAGGCCTCCCGCCTGGACATGGCCGAGCAGGTCGCCCGCGGCGAGCTGGACGGCGCCCTCGGCGTCTTCCCGCTGCTGCCCGAAGGCGTGCGTGCGCAACGCCTGTTCGAGGAACGCTTCGTCTGCCTCTGCGCCACCGACACCCTGGGCGGGCGAGATCGCCTGGGGTTGGACGAATACCTCGCCGCGCCCCATTTGCGCGTAGCGCTCCAGCAGAATCCGGCCGAGGAGATCGATAGCCACCTGGAGCGCCTGGGCCGGCGCCGCAAAGTGGCCGCAACCGTGCCGCACTTCAGCGTCGCGCCTGCCTTGCTGGCGGGCACCGACCTGGTCCTGACCATTGCCGCCCGCATGCTCCCGGACGATCTCGGCGCCCACGGCCTGGCATGCTTCGAACCGCCACTGCACCTGGCGCGCTTCGACTTCGTGCAGATCTGGTCCGACGCCAGCGACGACGATCCGGCACGTCGCTGGCTGCGCGGCAAGTTGGCCCAGGCCAGCGGCCTTGACCTACGGCAATCGCCACGCGGGCGCCTGACCTAGACTGCCGGAAGCCCATTCCACAGGCACCTCCCCCCATGCTGGAAACCGTCCTGGACCTCACCACCGCCCTCGCCATCGGCCTGCTGATCGGCGCCGAGCGCGGCTGGCGCCAGCGCGACAGCGACGACCTGCGGCAGATAGCCGGGTTGCGCACCTTCGCCCTGACTGGCCTGCTCGGCGGATTGGCGGCGCTGCTGGGCGCCCATCTGGGCGTGGCGGTGTGGGTCGCGGTACTCGGCGCCATCGCCCTGCTCGCCCTCGCCGGCTACCTGGGCGACCTGCGGCGCAGCGGCGACCAGGGCATGACCAGCGAAATCGCCTTGTTGGCCACGTTCGTCCTCGGCAGCCTGGCCGTGACCGATCAGCGCCTGCTGGCCGCTGGCTGCGCCGTGGTCGTGGCGCTACTGCTGAGCCTCAAGGAAACCCTGCGCACGGCACTTCGGCGCTTGACCCTGGCCGAGCTGTCCGGCGCCTTCAAGCTGCTGTTCATCTCGGTCGTGCTGCTACCGGTGCTGCCCGACCAGGGCTACGGCCCGTGGAAGGTGTTCAACCCTTACGCCACCTGGTGGATGGTGGTGCTGATCGCCGGCCTGGGCTTCGCCGCGTACCTGGCCATCCGCCTGGTCGGCGAGCGCAAGGGCCTGCTGATCACCGCACTGCTCGGCGGGATCATCTCGTCCACCGCCATGACCCTCACCCTGGCCCGCATGCACCAGCGCCGAGCGTTGGAGCCGCTGCTGGCCAGCGGGTTGCTGGCGACCTCGGCGTTGATGTTTCCGCGGGTGATGCTGGAAATCGGCGCGCTCAACCCGGCGCTGCTGGGCAAGCTGGCCGCGCCGCTGGCCGTGGCGACGCTGGTCTACGCCGCCGGCGCGCTCTACCACTGGAGGCGCTCCCGGGAAACGAATGGCGCGGCCGCCAGCGAAGCGCCGTTGCGCAACCCCTTCGAGCTCATGCCGGCGCTGCGGTTCGCCGCGCTGCTGGCACTGATCCTGTTCCTGGTCGAAGCGTCCCGCCGCTACCTCGGCGATGTGGGCGTGTACCTGGTCTCGCTGATTTCCGGGCTGGCCGACGTGGACGCCATCACGCTGTCCCTCGCCCGCGGCGCGCAGGGTGATCTGGCCAGCACGGTGGCGGCCCAGGGCATCGCCCTGGCGGTGCTGAGCAACAGCCTGGTGAAAGGCGCGCTGATCCTGATGGCGGGAGGACGGCGGCTGGCGCTGCTGACGCTGCCGGTGTGCGCGGCAGGCCTGCTGTGTGCCGGCGCAGTGTTGCTGCTCGGTTGATCAGTCGGGCGTTTCCAGGCGCCGGAGGATCTCCCCGACGCGCTCGCCGAGCATCTCGTTGGCCGAGCGTTTCAGGCCACGCGCCAGCTCCACCAGCACCACCTGTTCCGCCACCGGGCGCAGGCGCTGGAACACCTCGGCGAGGCGCTCCAGATCTTCCGCGCCAGGCAGCAGATCGACGCCAGGCTTGTCCACCAGGTGGGTCACCACCAGCCGCACGATGCCGGCGGCGAGGTGCTCGGTATCCGTGCGCAACACGGCCAGATGGTCCAGCAGCGCGGCCAGCGGGATACCGGCGCGGTACAACTCGACGCCGGCGTTGAACAACCGCGGGCTGGGGATGCTGATGCGTTCGCCATCAAAGGCCAGCAGGCCCTGCGCCAGCGCCTGGTCGATCACGGCGTCGTTGAGTTCGTCACCGAAGAGTGCCTGCAGATCGCTGAACTCGATGTTGCCGGGCGACTCCAGGTTCCACGGACCGACGATGGCTTCGTCGAGGCCGAGCACGTGGTCCAGGTCGTGGCCACGCTCCCAGCTCTCCAGCAGTTCCTTGATGTTGGCGATGTTGTAGCCGCGCTCCAGCAGGCGGTTGATCAGCCGCAGGCGGCGCAGGTGGCTGGCGAAATACACCCCGGCACGGCCCCGGCGTTCCGGCGGCGGCAGCAGGCCGCGATCCTGGTAGGCGCGCAGGTTGCGCACCGTGGTGCCGCCCTCGCGGGCCAGCTCATCCACGGAATACTCGCGCTCGTCCTCCATCGCGGAGGGCGCGTCGTCCGGGCGTTGCAGCAGGCGCTGCAGGAGGTTCAGGGGTGTGCTCATGGCGCGGATGATAGTCACCGTTCCGCCCTCAGAACAATCGAAAGCACTAGTTCCAAAGTGATCCGCCGCACAGCCCGGCGGCCCAACCAAAGACGGGAACTGTACCCGCCGGATTTCTCCCTCTCGGCCGCAACCCGCGCCGCCAGCGGCTCCCCGCTGCGGTAACACTCCACGCCCGCTACGCACGCATGGCGCAACGGCAGCCGATGGGTCAGCATCGATTGTGACATCGCTCGATGTAACGATAACAACAACCAGCCTGGAGAAAGTCATGTCCCAAGGCGCCTGGGTGCCCACCCCCGAAGACCTGCGGCACTTCCGCGAGATTCAGCAACTGGCCTACCGCTGCTGCGAAACCATTGCCGGCGAACTGCGCCCGGGTATCAGCGAGCGCGAAACCGCCGCGCTGATGAAGACCTGGCTGCTCGATCACGGCGTGCGCGACTGGTTCCACCAGCCCTTTGCCTGGTTCGGCACACGCACCTCCTTCAAGGGCTTCGATGGCCTGCGCCACCTGGGCGGCTTCAACCTGGCCTTCTACCCCGGCAAGCAGCGCCTGGAGGAAGGCATGCCCTTCATCCTCGACTGCGCGCCGACCCTGGGCGCCTACACCGCCGATGTCGGTTACTCCGGCGCACTGGGCCACAACCTGCTGGTGGAACGCCTGATGGACGACCTGCTGGCGCACCGCAACCTGATCCTCGAGCAGGTTCGCCAGCGCCTGCCGCTGGCCGAAGTCAGCCAATCGGTGGATCGCCTCTGCCAGCGCCAGGGCACCTTGCCGCGGCACAAGGCCTATCCCTTCGAGGTCCTAGCACACCGTGTGGAAAAACTCGGCGCGCGTAACAGCGGCCCGTCGGTGGCACGCTTCGGCGTGCGCAACATCGCCACCTTGATGAAGAACGCCCTGGTGACCGGCCGCAAGGAAGGCTGGTCGCCGCTGTGGTCGAGCAACGACCGTTCGCAGCACGCCCCGACGCCCGGCCTCTGGGCCGTCGAACCGCACCTGGGCCTGCGCGGCGTGGGCGCCAAGTTCGAGGAACTGCTGGTGGTCACCGAGGACGACGCCTACTGGCTGGACGACGACCTGCCCCACGTGCGCCGCTGGACCGAGCGCGGCCTGATCAGCGCCCCGGCGCGGCGGGAGGTGGCATGAACGCCATGCTGGAGAAGACCCTGCCGGCGCCGGAACGGCTGGACGTGCAGTCCGGCAATGTGCGCCTGGCCGTCTGGCGCTGGGGCGAGGCGCACCTGCCGATGGTGCTGTTCGTCCATGGCTATCCGGACAACCATGAAACCTGGCTGCCGCTGATCCGCCACCTCTCGGGGCGCTTCCAATTGGTAGCCTACGACGTGCGCGGCGCCGGCGAATCGGACAAGCCGCGCAAGACCCGGGATTATCGTCTGGAACTGCTCAGCCAGGACCTCAAGGCCGTGCTGGATGCCGTCAGCCCGCAGCGCGCGGTGCACCTGGTGGCCCACGACTGGGGCTCGATCCAGACCTGGGAGAGCGTCACCGATCCGCAACTGCGCTCACGCATCGCGTCCTATACCAGTGTCTCCGGCCCTTGCCTGGATCATGTCGGTTTCTGGATGCGCGACCGCCTGCGCCGCAAGACGCCGCGCGCGCTGCTGCAGATGCTCAGCCAACTGGTGCACTCCTGGTACATCTACTACTTCCACCTGCCGCTGCTACCGTCGCTGTCCTGGCGCTTCGGCGCGGCGAAGGCGTGGCCGCAGTATCTGCGCAAGGTCGAAGGCATCCGCAATCCGGTGCGCAACCCGCACCAGGCCAGCGATGGCGAACACGGCGTGAAGCTCTACCGGGCCAACTTCATCACCTCGATCTTCAAGCCGCGCAAGCGCCATACCGAGGTGCCGGTACAACTCATCGTGCCGACCCGCGACCGCTACGTCGGCCAGCAACTGTTCCAGCAACTCTCGCTGTGGGCGCCGCGCCTGTGGCGCCGTGATGTCACCGCCGGGCACTGGCAACTGCTCGCCGAGCCCGCCCAGTTGGGCAACTGGATCGACGAATTCGTCAGCCATATCGAAGGCAGCGAAGCCTCGCCTGAACTGCAACGCGCCGCGCTGAAACCCGGCGCCGGACCTTTCGCCGGCAAGCTGGTGGTGGTCACCGGTGCGGGCGGCGGCATCGGCCGCTCGACGCTACTGAGCTTCGCCGAACGCGGCGCCAGCGTGCTGGCCGCGGACATCGACCCGGCCGCCGCCGAGCGCAGTGCGGAACTGGCCCGCGCGGTCGGCGCCAGCGCCAGCAGCTACTGCGTGGACGTGGGTGACAGCGCCGCCATGGAACGCTTCGCGCAGTGGGTGAAGAGCAGCCTTGGCGTGCCCGACATCGTGGTGAGCAACGCCGGCATCGGCATGGCCGGGCCGATGCTCAAGACCACCCCGCAGGAATGGGAGCGCCTGCTGCGCATCAACCTGTGGAGCGTGATCGACGGCTGCCGGCTGTTCGGTAAGCAGATGGTCGAGGCCGGCAAGCCGGGGCACCTGGTCAACGTTGCCTCCGGTGTGGCCTTCGCGCCGTCGCGCAACTACCCGGCCTACGCCACCAGCAAGGCGGCGGTGCTGATGCTCAGCGAATGCCTGCGCGCCGAACTGGCCGGCCATGGCATCGGCGTCAGCGCGGCCTGTCCGGGCTTCGTCGATACCGGCATCGTCCAGGCCACGCGCTTCGCCGGCCTGGATGACGAACAACAGGCGAAACACCGCGCCAAGGTGCAGCGCTTCTACCGTCGGCGCCGGCTCAGCCCGGACACAGTCGGTGAGCGCATCACCCGCGCGGTGGAACGCAACCAGCCGGTGGTGAAAGTCGGTAGCGAAGTGCACCTGGGCGCCCTGCAATGGCGCTTCATGCCCTGGCTGTCGCGCCTGTTCGCCCGCCTCAATCTCACTGCCTGAGAACTGCCATGAACGACCATCATCACAAGCTCGTGCAACGCAAGGTGCAGTTCGACTACACCGACTCGCCCCTGCACTGGATTCCCGGCGAGCCCGAGGCGTCCCACATGATCAACGTCATCCACATGATGCTGCCGGCGGGCGAACTGTGGTTCTGCCGGCTGTACAACAAGGCGCTGCCCTTCGTGAAGGAAGGCCGGCTGCGCGAGGACGTGCAGGGCTTCATCCGCCAGGAAGCGATGCACGCCCGCGCCCACTCCGGTGCGCTGGAGCGCTACCTGAGTCACCATGGCATCGACTCCACGCGCTACCTGAAAGTCATGGACTACCTGTTCGAGCAGTTGCTCAGCGATACGCCGCTGGGCATCGAACTGTTCAATCGCACCCCCTGGCTCAAGCGCTGGTGGATCGGTCAGCGCTGCGCCATCGTCGCGGCGGTGGAGCACTTCACCTGCATCCTCGGCAAATGGATTCTCGAAGCCGATGCGCTGGACCGCGCCAAGGCCGATCCGGTGCTGCTCGACCTGTTCCGCTGGCACGGCGCCGAGGAGGTGGAACACCGCAACGTCGCCCACGACCTGCACGTGCACCTGGGCGGCACCTTCATCAGCCGTCAGCTATGGATGTTCGTGGTGTGGCCGCTGATCATCTACCTGTTCGCCTTCGGCACCCGCACCCTGTCGCGGCAGGACCCGACCATTGCCAAGCCGCGCTCCTTCGCCGCGATCTGGCGCGATGGTTCGAAGTCCGGCGTACTGCCGAAGATCAGCTCACTGGCGACCAGCTTCCTGCGCTACTTCAAGCCCTGGTACCACCCGGACCATGAAGCCAACACCCAGGAAGCACTGGACTATCTGGCCCGCTCGCCGGCCGCCAGCCGGGCCGCGCGCGCTTCCTGAGCGCCTCTGCCCGCGTGCCCGCGCAGTGGATGCGTGGCGCGCGCCAAACGCATACTGCGGCATCTTCCAGTCGTTACAGGGATGCCGCCGTATGCCGATGGGAACCTATCCGCTTCACCCCGCCCTTTCCTCCCGCGTGGAGCGCCTGCCGGAGCAGGTGGACGTGGTCATCGCCGGCAGCGGCATCATGGGCTGTGCCACCGCCTGGTATCTCGCCGGGCAAGGCATGAGCGTACTGGTGCTGGACAAGGCCGGGCTGGCCAGCCAGCAATCCACCCGCGCCTGGGGCTTCGTTCGCCAGCAAGCGCGCGACCCGGCGGAAGTGCCGCTGATGATGGCGGCTATTCCACTCTGGGAACGTCTTGAGGAAGAGCTGCAGCTACCGCTGGAGTGGCGCCAGGGCGGCTGCCTGTATCTCGCCGAAACCCCGGAGCAGCGGCAGAAGTATGAGGACTGGCTGAAAGTCGCCGCCAACTTCGGCCTGGACACCCGCCTGCTGGGCCGCGTCGAAGTCGCACAGCTGATGCCCGGCCTCACCGATCCCGGCCTCGGCGCGCTCTATACCGCCAACGATGGCCAGGCCGAGCCGCGCCGCGTCGCTCCCGGCTACGCCCTGCGCGCTATCGAGCGCGGCGCCGTCTTCGTCGAAGGCTGCGGCGTCACCGGTATCGATCGTGCCGCCGGTGCCGTCTGCGGCGTGCAGACCGAGCGTGGCTATGTAAAGACCAGGCACCTGTTGATCTGCGCCGGCGCCAGCAGTTGGCGGCTGGTGCAAAGCCTTGGCCTGGAACTGCCGCAACAGGCCGTGCGCTGCACCGTCTCGCGCACCAGTCCGGGGCCGGATGTCGGCGCGCAGAGCTTCATCGGCCACGGTATCGGCTTCCGCCAGCGCGCCGACGGCAGCATCAACCTCGCTGACGAAACCCAGGCCGACATCGATCTGAGCTTCGATTACCTGCGCGGGGCCAGGCACTACCTGCCGCACCTGCCGGCCAACCGCGCGAGCTTCTCCTTCAAGCTCAACGGCGCCCTCTTCCACGACTTGCGCCAGCACCTGCCGGGCTCCGAGCGCAACGTGAACGGCCCGGTACTGGGCGAGCGCGATCCACAGGTGAAGGCGAACACCACGCGCGTCTTCGCCGCGCAGCAGAACCTGGCGAAGGCCTTCCCGGCGTTACGCGATGTGAAAGTGGTGGAAAGCTGGGCGGGATTGATCGACGTCCTGCCCGACGGCATTCCGGTGCTCGATGCGCCAGCGGAAGTGCCCGGACTGCTGATCGCCACGGGCTTCTGCGGCCACGGATTCGCCCTGGGGCCGATCGTCGGCAAACTGATGAGCGAGTGGATGCTGCACGGTCAGGCGGGAATGGACCTGCATGCGTTCCGACTGCGTCGCTTCGCCGATGGCACGGCGGGCAAGCCCTACTCGCTGTTCTGACTCATCGCGGGCATTGCCTGCCCCGACAAAGATCAAGAGCCTCTCACCCTCGCCCTCTCCCGCACGCGGGAGAGGGGTCCGCTCGGTGCAGGATGGTTCTTCGGCGTCAGTCGGCACGAACGGCTCCCTCTCCCATGGGGAGAGGGCTGGGGTGAGGGGAAGTATCGGCACGGAGCTCCCCCCTGAAAGACAGTTGCTCCTACAGGGAGAAAAATGCGTTCGGGGGGGAAGAGGCAACATGGCTTCGCCGTTATTCGCCCTCTTCCACCAACGGCGCATCGTCACTCAATGCACGCTCCAGCCACTCCGTCGGCAGACTCTTGCTCGCCCGCGCCCCCAGCAGCTTCACCTGCTCGGCACGGCTGATCAGGTTGCCGCGCCCTTCGCTGAGCTTGTTGCGCGCCGCGGCGTAGGCCTTGTCCATCTGCTGCAGGCGGGTACCCATCTCGTCGAGGTCCTGCACGAAGAGGACGAACTTGTCGTAAAGCGCCCCGGCGCGCTCGGCGATCTCGCGGGCATTCTGGTTCTGCCGCTCCTGGCGCCACAGGCTGTCGATCACCCGCAGCGTGGCGAGCAAGGTCGTCGGGCTGACGATCACGATGTTGCGCTCGAAGGCCTCCTGGAACAGATTCGGCTCGGCCTGCAATGCCGCCGAGAAAGCGGCTTCGATCGGCATGAACAACAGCACGAAGTCGAGGCTGTGCAGCCCTTCCAGGCGCCGGTAATCCTTGCCGGAAAGTCCCTTCACATGGTTGCGCAGTGACAGCACATGGGCCTTCAACGCCTGCTGCCGGATGACCTCGTCCTCGGCGGCGATGAATTGCTGGTAGGCGGTCAGGCTGACCTTCGCGTCCACGACCACCTGCTTGTCGCCGGGCAGGCGGATCAGCACGTCGGGCTGGAAGCGCTCGCCGTCCGGGGCGCGCAGGCTCACCTGGGTTTCGTACTCGCGGCCCTTCTCCAGGCCGGCATGTTCGAGCACCCGCTCCAATACCAGCTCGCCCCAGTTGCCCTGGGTCTTCTGGCCCTTCAGAGCGCGGGTCAGGTTGGTGGCTTCTTCGCCCAGGCGCAGGTTCAACTGCTGCAGGCGCTCCAGCTCCTTGGTCAGCGAGAAGCGCTCGCGGGCCTCGGCCTGGTAGCTCTCCTCCACGCGTTTCTCGAAGGACTGGATGCGCTCCTTGAGCGGGTCGAGCAACTGCCCGAGGCGTTGCTGACTGGACTCGGCAAAACGCTGCTCACGCTCATCGAAGATCTTTCCGGCCAACTCAGCGAACTGCGCGCGCAGATCGTCTTTTGCGGCCTGCAGGTCGCCCAGGCGTTGCTGGTGATTTTCCTGTTGTTCGCGCAGTTCGGCGGACAGCGCGGCATGCTCGGCGGACAGGCGGCGCAGCTCGGCTTCCTTGTCGGCACGCTCGGCCTGCCAGTCCTGTTCGGCGTTGCCCAGGCGCGAGCGCTCTTCCCTGCCCAGTTCAACCTCGCGACGCAAAGCCGCCGCTTCGGCAGAGAGCTCACCGTACCGGGCACTCAACCGCTGGAACGCCTCGCGATCGGCATCAGCCTGGGCGGATAAACCGTCCTGCGCCAACTGCGCGGTGGCCAGGCGTTCACGCAGCAGGTTCGTCTCCTGTTCGACTTCCACCCGCCGCGCCTGCAAGCGCCAGGCGAGTGCCGCCAGGGGCAGCAATCCGGCTAGCGCACCGAGCAACAGAGCGGACAGATCAAGGGGCATGCAGAACTCCGAGGGGGCAAAAATCAATCCCGACAGTCTAACAGTCCACCGCTCTTGAGACGCTTTGTCACTTGCAAAGGCCCTGGAACAAGGGTCCAGAGCAAGCGCTCGGGACAATCCACAGAAGCTGTGGATAACTCAGTGGAGAACTTGCTTAAAACAGGCCCTACCCCCAGAGAACTGGGGCCACATGACAGATTGGTGATTTTTTCACCAATAGAAATTTGTCTTATTTTTCAATAAGTTAAAAAACGCAAGGAAAATTGCGAGCTGGCCAAATGCAATGTTTCAGGGACTTGACAGGACGCATCAGCATTGTGCACAAGTGCGCGCCATGCAACGGCCCACCGCCCCGTTTCAGGGCAGTGGATAGGAAGGGTTCTCAGGCAGGCTAGGGGTTCAGCGCGGCGAAGCGCGCGCCGTACGCTCCGTATCCGGCACCACTACCTGAGACAGGTCATGCGATCTGCACCTCGCGGCGCGGTAAACGCTGGGGGCGAGCGACCTTGGGCGGGTTAGGCAGCGGAATGGCTTGCCGCTCGGCGGCACAGACCCGCGCGTAAACGCGCTCAGCCGTGCTGCGGCTGCTGCAATCGAAGAAGAACTGGTTGAGGTAGACACGCCAGCGACGACTGTCGCTGGGATGGACGGCTATCCGTATATCCATGGTTGGCGCTCCCTGCTTGGCCATCCAGCAACATACACCGCATCTCATGACGCGACTGTAGCGAAACGATGAACGGTCAGGCCGGAAACGGCAGCTTTCCGGCCACCAGATACTTCTCGCGCCGGAAGATTCGTGGGCTATCCGGAACCTGGCCGTGCTTGAACGCGACGTACCCCGAGGTGGTTTCGCACAGCCACGGCATAAGGTTTCGCGGGCGTTTTTCGGTAAAGGCCGATGGCACGAACAGGGCCACATTGCTGCCCCCTTGTGGACAGCGTGCGGAGCGATACTCGAAGGCCTCGATGCCAGCGTCCCGCATGGCGCTTCCCAACCCCTGGGTGACGCGATAATCCTGCGGATCGCACAGCGCCCTCTCATGCTCGCGGAACGGCGGCAGCTGCAAGCGGACGCCCTTCTGCACCTGGAAGCGCGCTTCAAAGGAAGCATGTTCGGAGAGAATCCGGCCGCTGGGCGGTGGCTCGCTCATCCCCTCCCAGAGCACGAGGCGGTAATACGCCGACTCCGCCATGGCGGTTTCCAGCTTCAGCGCCGCATAGAACAGGCTGGGCTCGTGGCGCCGGCCAAAGCGCGACCCCCAGCGCAGCGGTGGATAACGAAAGGGCGTCTTCAACAGATAGTGCAGCGACTCGGCAGGAATCGGCATGCGCGGCTTGCTGGTTTCCAGCAACTCTTCCAGCAGTGCCTGCTCTTCCAGGGTGTCCACCAGTTGCAGCGTCGCTACCTGGCCCTGGCTTTCCACCAGTCGCACCAGCCGCCCGCGCATAGGTGCGACAACGGAGTCTGCATACTCAGCCCAGAGACGGGCGCCAGCCTCGAACGACATTCAGGCCTTGCCCCGGATCGCGTCGAGGTACTCGACTACCGCCACCAATCCCTGCACTTGCTCCATGAGCTCCAGCGGCGCGCCGCCCAGGTGATGGTTCGCGGTGCGCAGGAAGTGGCGCATATCCTCCAGGTTGCCGCCGAACAGCGCGAATAGAGAGCGGTAGATACGCACAAGCAACAGAGCCAGTTCGCCCGTCTTGCTGTCCACGCGCAGGCCGCCCTGCTTCCAGCGGCTGACCGCGCTGCGATCCACGCCGACGATGGCGGCCAGCTCCTGCTGGGTCATCGCCAGATGCTCGCGTGCGGTCAAGACAGCCTTCGCCAGCACGGCATCGGCGGCGGGATTTTCTTTCAGCAGAGCGCTCATGACCAAGCCCCATTGGTGTATTTGATGCAAACATAGCACTAAATGCTGTATTCACACAAAGCGCTGCGCCCCAATCGGATATCGACACCCTCGGCTCGACGGCATGTCTCTGGCGCTGTCAGAACGGTCAGATTCTTTACCACACCTTTACCTGGCCTTGGCGTTGGCTGACCCGCCACTTCGGTCTCATGAAGTACCCGGATCGACCGGGAAATGAAAGCCGGAAGTTCGCGCCGACATGATCGGCTGCGCAAGGAGAACACCATGAAGAAAACCGTCGCCCTGTTCTGTGCCGCCCTGATGCTCGGTAGTCCGCTGGCGAGTTTCGCTCAGCCGGGGAACGGCCCGGACCATGCCCGGCCCCATCCGGACAATCGCCCGCAGCAACAGCAGCAGCGGCCCCCGCAACAACAGCCACACTCGCCGCAGCATCAAGCACACAACGGCCCGCACAATGGGCACGATTGGCGGGCCCAGCCGGGACATGCCGATCCGCGCTACTACCGCAATCCGAGCTACCGCCCACAAGCAGGCATGCCGGTGCCGCATCGTGACTGGCGACGCGGCGTGGTGGTGCAGCCGGTCTACCGCGGCGACCGCTACTGGGTCACCGACTGGCACGCGCGTCACCTGTACGCGCCGCCGCGCGATCACCGCTGGCTGTATGTCAATGGCGACTACGTCCTGGTCGCCATCGCCAGCGGTCTGATCGTCAATATCCTGGCCGGTTACTGATCCCGGCCAGCTTCAGGCAGTGGCGCTGAGCAGCGCGCCGGCCCCGCCCCCGCCGTTGCGAATCGCCTCGGCCAATGCCGCGGCGGTCTGCTGCAGGGCGGCACTGGTGCTGGCGATGCGGCTCTGCAGCCCCATCAGCGTCGCAGTACGCTCGCTTTCCGAGGAATAGCGGCGTTGCTGTGCGGCTGCCAGCTCGCGCTGCTCCTCCTGCAACTGCTTCTGCAATTCCTTCAGGCGCTTCTGCAACTGCTCAACTACGGAGCTGCCCTTGCCGCCGGAGCTACTGGCACTCTTGCCCGAAGCAGCCGCACCACCCGCTTGCATCCGAGTGCTCGCCGCGTCCTCGGATGTTGCCTCGCCAGTAGCTGCCGAAGCCGATGTGCCGGTATCGCTGGCCACGCGTAGCTGATTGGCGAACATCGGGTTCGCCGGGTTGATGGAAAGGCTCATGCCCGCGGTCCTTTTTCCGGGAATTCAGCCACGCTATCGGCCGCTACGGGGAAATCTTGAAAGAGCGTTCCCACCCGCCAGGCAAAGGCCCTAGGATAGGCGCCTTCATTCCTCAGCCTACCGTCATGGACAAGAAACGCGCCTACCAACTCATCCTCGCTCGCCTCGCCGAAGACCTCGATGTGATCGTGCGCGCCGCTCGGACGGCCCATGAAACAGCGACCCACGAGGAGAACGTCGCCGAGAACAAGTACGACACCCTTGGCCTCGAGGCCGCTTACCTCGCCGCCGGCCAGTCGCGCCGCGTGGAGGAGATCCGCCAGGCGCTGTCGCTGTTCGAGAACCTGCTGTTGCGCGATTTCGATGACGAGCTGGGCATACAGACCAG
The DNA here is from genome assembly GCF_016919445.1 of Pseudomonas sp. PDNC002. Lineage (NCBI taxonomy): Bacteria > Pseudomonadati > Pseudomonadota > Gammaproteobacteria > Pseudomonadales > Pseudomonadaceae > Pseudomonas > Pseudomonas sp. PDNC002. The sequence goes on from NZ_CP070356.1 coordinate 5,779,267, forward strand.
CGCCCTGGTGCAGTTGGTCAACGAACAGGACCAGCAGCGCTGGGTCTTCCTCGGCCCGGATGGCGCCGGCGTCAAGGTGCAGTACGACGGCATGGAGATCCTGGTCATCACCAGCCGCGCCCCGCTGGGCGGCGCCCTGCTCCATCGCCACCCCGGCGATGAAGTGGAAGTGGGCACCGGCAGCGCCCGGCAGCGCTACGAGATCCTCGCCGCCTATTGATCGTGTCGGCCGCAGTCGAGCACATCGATGAAAAAACCGAGCGGAACGGACAATACCCGGCCGACCGGCTGGCGCAGACTAAGCTTCAAGGCCACACACCTTCCAACCTGGCCTCCAAGGAGAAGTATCATGCTGTTCAACTGGTCTGAATACGTTCCCGCCGTGAAAAAAGCCTTCGGTGCCCTGGGCAAGAAACATCCCAAGATGATTGCCGCCTACCAGGCTTTGGAAGCAGCCGCCGCTGACGGTGACGCCCTCGATGCCAAGACCCGCGAACTGATCGCCATCGCCGTGGCGATCACTACCCGCTGCGACGGTTGCATCGGCGTCCACGCCGAAGCTGCCCGCAAGGCCGGCGCCACCGAGGCCGAGATCGCCCAGACCCTGGCCACCGCCATCTCGCTGAACGCTGGCGCCGCCTACATCTACTCCCTGCGCGCCCTGGAAGCCTACGAGTCCGCTGCCCAGAAATAAGCCCGTGCCCGCGACGCCACCCGGCGCCGCGGGCCTGCCTCTTTTCTCAGGGGATGCGATGGGGTATCAGTGAGGTCCGCCCACGGAGCCCGTTATCCCATGCCCGAAACACCCGTCACCTTCAGCGCCTGGAAACTCATCCTCAGCATCGCCGCCGGCATCTGGTTCGGCTGTCTGGCCGTTGCAGTGACACTTTGGCTGATCTGGCACGCCGCCCCGCCCTTCCTCACCGCCCGCCCCGCACCATCAACCGAGGCTACGCCCGCGACATCCACGCCACCGCACAGCAACGAAGAGATGTTCCAGCAATACCTGCAACGCCAGCAGGCTGCGCAGGAACGGCAGAATCGGGAGATCGAGAAAGCGGAACAGGACAAACGCTTCAACAGCGCGCCATGTCAGTTCTGGCTGCAGCAGTATCAGGCTGACCCGACGCAGAAGAATCGGGAGAAGATGGATGGGTATTGCGGGTGAGAGCGGGCGAGGGAAGGACGGGATTTTTGTCCTAAATCTGTCCTAAATGGCAGGCCCGGAAAAGACGAAGCCCCTGAAACTCTAGGAACTTCAGGGGCTTCAGCCATTGCAATAATGGCGGAGAGATAGGGATTTGAACCCTAGGAACTGTTGCCAGTTCAACGGATTTCGAATCCGTCCCGTTCGGCCACTCCGGCATCTCTCCGTGCGGCGCGCATGATACCAGCTTGAAGCCCGAAGGCGAAGCCCTCTTTCAGGATTTTTTCGCGTGGTATCAGGCGCTTGCGTGCGCTCGTCGGATCAGAGCGGTACGCCGAGGCGGTGGGCCACTTCTTCGTAAGCCTCGATGACGTCGCCCAGGCCTTGGCGGAAGCGGTCCTTGTCCATCTTCTTGCGGGTTTCCTTGTCCCACAGGCGGCAGCCATCCGGGCTGAACTCGTCACCCAGGACGATCTTGCCGTGGAACAGGCCAAACTCGAGCTTGAAGTCCACCAGCAGCAGGCCGGCGTCGTCGAACAGCTTGCTCAGCACTTCGTTGACCTTGAAGGAGTAAGCCTTCATTTCGGCCAGTTGCTCCAGGGTCGCCCAGCCGAAGGCCTGGACGTGGGATTCGTTGATGAACGGGTCGCCCAGGGCGTCATTCTTCAGGAAGAGTTCAAAGGTCGGCGGAGTGAGCTGCAAGCCCTCTTCCACGCCCAGGCGGCGCACCAGGCTGCCAGCGGCGTAGTTACGCACGACGCACTCGACCGGGATCATGGCGAGCTTCTTGACCAGCACTTCGTTGTCCGACAGTAGGGCGTCGAACTGGGTCGGGATGCCGGCGGCTTCGAGCTTCTGCATGATGAAGGCGTTGAACTTGTTGTTCACCATGCCTTTGCGGTCGAGCTGTTCGATGCGCTTGCCGTCGAACGCCGAGGTGTCGTTGCGGAACAGCAGGACGAGGCGGTCGGCGTCATCGGTGGTGTAAACCGACTTGGCCTTGCCGCGATAGAGTTCTTCGCGTTTTTCCATGATGGGCTCCGCTTGCTTAGGGGGTGGGCTCAGGCGATGGTGCGCCAGTCGAGTCCAGAATGCTGATCGGCTACCTGCAGCCAGTCCGGGTCGCACCCGAGGGTGTCGACGAAGCTTTGCCGGGCCAGCTGCGGCGAGTTGTTCTTTTCGCTGAGATGCGCCAGCACCAGGTGCTGCAGGCTTTCCCAGCCCAGCTGCGCCACCAATTCAGCGGCCTGCCGGTTGTTCAAATGACCCCACTGGCCGCCCACGCGGACCTTCAGCGGGTAGGGATACGGACCGCGGGCCAGCATGTCGGTATCGTGATTCGCCTCGATGATCAATGCATCGAGGCCACGATAGCATTCCAGCACCTGCGCCGTGGCTGCCCCCAGATCGGTGAGCTGGCCAAAGCGCTTCCGGCCATCGGAAAACACGTACTGCAGGGGCTCCCGCGCATCGTGGGAGACGCTCACCGCAGTGACTTCCAGGTCTTTCAGTACCAGGCGGTCGCCGCATCTGAGCAGCCCCGCCGGGTCAACCGGCTTGCGCATTCCCTGCAGGGTACCGGCGCTGAGGTACACGGGTATTCGATGGTGCCGGGCCAGCAGTTCGACGCCGTTGACGTGATCGGAATGCTCGTGCGTGACCAGTATCGCGTCCAGCTGCCCGGGCTCTACACCCAGGCGCGCCAGACGGCGGATGGTTTCACGCAGCGGAAATCCGCAATCGATCAGTATTCGGGTGTCAGAACTGCTCACCAAGGCCGAATTGCCCCGGCTTCCGCTCCCCAGGACTGCGAAGTGCACTGCGCATACTCTCCTGGAGTTTTTCCAACACGCCCTGCGCGACGTCAGCCGGTGCGGAGGTGTTGATGTCTTTGTCGACGGTGATCTGCACCGTGTTGTTCACGTTGGTCAGGCGTACCTGGTAACGCTGCGCCTTGGCGTCTTCCTCTTCCTTGGTCTTCTCGCCACCACCGAACATGCGGCTGAAGAAGCCAGGCTTGTCTTCATCCTTCTTCTTCGCGCCTTCGGCGATGTTGACGTAGTACACGCCCAGGCTGCGGTTGAGGTCGTCGACACGGATGTCGGCACGATCCAGGGCGCGGCCCACGCTGACCCACGCGCGGTCGAAGTCGGAATCGACGGTGAGCACCGGGTTGCCGCTGCCATCCTTGCTCAGGTTGGCGGTGCCAGGGGTGTCGTAGTCGGAGTGCGCAGCAAGCAGGGAGACGGAGCCGCCCTTCTCGGCACTGGTAGCCATGTTCGCCAGCATTTCGTCGAGCAGCGCGGCGTCAAGGCTCGGCACTACCGGCTTGGTCGGCCAGTCGGCACTGGCGGTGCTGCCGGCCGGGCGTGTTTCGCTCAGCACGTAGACTTCACTGGTGTTGGTCTGCACGCCCGGCTCGATGCGCACACGAACGCGCGCTTCGCTGTCAGGCTCGACACCGCTGACGCGGCTGCTCAGTCGACGCGCCAGGGGGGCGGAAAGCTGCGACAGCGGCTGCCAGTTGGTGCTGAATTCACCGGTTTGCGGGCGCTGGTCGGCGATGGAGAAACCGTTGTCCTGGAAGAACTGGTGGGCAACCGGCCAGACTTCCGCCGGCGGACGCTGGGCGATCAGCCAGCGCGAATCACCGCTTTTCTGCAGGCTGAAGTCGCTGACTTCACCCGAACTGGCCAGCGGCAGCGGGCGCGGCACTTCGAACTCGCCTTCCTTCTCGGTGCTGGTGGCGACGTTCATCGGAATCGGCAGCAGCGGGTCCAGGGACTTGCTCTGCATGCCTTCAGGCACCTTCATCGGTGCGGTTTCACGAGCGTTGAGGTAATCGTCGCCACGGTCGCGGAAGTAGCCTTCCGGGCCCCACAGCCAGCCGCAGCCGGACGTGTTGCCAATGACCAGGGCGAGTGCAGTCAGTCCTGCCAGTCGCTTCATGCGAGGAGTTCCTTAAGCCAGGATGCCGGTCTGGCGCATGGCCTGACGCAGCGGTTCGTGGCAGCGCGGGCTGAGCCAGGTCAGGGGCAGGCGGATGCCCTCGGGAATCAGCCCCATTTCGTGCAGGGCGAACTTGACCGGGATGGGGTTGGATTCGATGAACAGTGCCTTGTGCAGCGGCATCAGGCGATCGTTGATGGCGCGGGCTTCACCGGCGTCACCGCGCATGGCGGCGGCGCACAGGTTGCTCATGGCGCGCGGGGCGACGTTGGCGGTCACCGAGATATTGCCCTTGCCGCCCATCAGCATCAGCTCGACGGCGGTGGCATCATCGCCGGAGTAGACGAGGAAGTCCTTGCCGACGCGCTCGAGCACTTCCTTGCCGCGCTGCAGGTCGCCGGTGGCTTCCTTGATGCCGACGATGTTCGGCACCTTGGACAGGCGCTCGACGGTCTCGGGCAGCATGTCGCAGGCGGTGCGGCCAGGCACGTTGTAGAGAATCTGCGGGATGGCCACGGCTTCGGCGATATGGCGGAAGTGCTGGTACAGGCCTTCCTGGGTCGGCTTGTTGTAGTACGGGGTCACCAGCAGGCAGGCGTCGGCGCCACCGCTCTTGGCGGCCTCGGTCAGCTCGACCGCTTCGCGGGTGGAGTTGGCGCCGGTACCGGCGATGACCGGGATGCGGCCGTTGACCTGGTCGACGACGCGACGGATTACGTCCAGGTGCTCGCTGACGTCCAGAGTGGCCGATTCACCCGTGGTGCCGACCGCTACGATGGCGTTGGTGCCTTCCTGCAGGTGGAAGTCCACCAGCTTCGCGAGGCTGTCCCAATCCAGTCGACCCTGAGCATCGAAGGGGGTGACCAGCGCCACCATACTGCCCGCAATCATGCAACCGCTCCTGCCGGAAAAAGAAAGCCGTAATGGTACTGTCGCCACCGGCCCCGCACAAGGTGAGCGCAGCGACGCGCGAGCGGTCGGTCATTCCCCTCATCGGCGCTTTTCGCTACCCTTTCTCCTTTGTCGATGCGGCCCGCTTGGCCGCCACTCCCAGGAAAGCTGCATGTCCACCTCTCACCCTCGTGAACAATTTCTTCTGATCAGTGCGCTGGGCCCGAACCCGATGGAGCTGACCAGCGTGCTGTGCCGCACCTGCGTCGACAACCGGTGCTCGGTGGTCAGCAGCCGCCTGACCCGCCACGGTGAGTTCAGCGCGCTGATCCTGCAGGTCTCCGGCAGCTGGGATGCCCTGGCCCGCCTGGAAGGCGGCCTGCCTCCGCTGGCCAAGCGCCACGGCTTCACCCTCAGCGTCACCCGTAGCAACGTCAACGTCACCCGCGCCCAGGCCCTGCCCTACGTGGCGTACGTCAGCGCCGTATACCGTCCGGACATTCTCAACGAACTGTGCCAGTTCTTCATCGATCACAACATCGAGCTGGAGAACCTGACCTGCGACACCTACCAGGCGCCGCACACCAACACCAGCATGCTCAACGCCACGCTCACCGTGACCCTGCCGGCCGGCACCCAGATCAGTTGGCTGCGCGACCAGTTCCTCGACTTCGCCGACGCCCTGAACCTGGACGCACTGATCGAGCCCTGGCGCCCGCAGCACCCTTAAGGACGCCTTCAAGGAGATAACCCCGTGGCAGTTGAACTGAACAAGCCCGTCGCCGATTTCCAGGCTCCGGCCACCAACGGCGTCGAATTCCGCCTGTCCGAGCTCGCCGGCAAGCAGGTCGTCCTGTACTTCTACCCCAAGGACAGCACCCCAGGCTGCACCACTGAGGGCCAGGGCTTCCGCGACAAGATTGACGATTTCGCCAAGGCCAACACCGTGGTCTTCGGCGTATCCCGCGATGGCATCAAGTCCCACGAGAACTTCAAGGCCAAGCAGTGCTTCCCCTTCGAACTGATCAGCGACAAGGACGAGGCGGTCTGCCAGCTGTTCGACGTGATCAAGCTGAAGAAGCTCTACGGCAAGGAATACATGGGCGTGGACCGCAGCACCTTCCTGATCGACGCCAAGGGCGTGCTGCGCCAGGAATGGCGCGGCGTGAAGGTACCGGGCCATGTCGATGCCGTGCTGGCCGCCGCCCAGGCGCTGAACAAGGGCTGAGCCGCGCGCCGCATGATGCGCACATGAAAAAGGCCGCTGATCAGCGGCCTTTTTCTTTTCCCGGCATTACATCATCGGGCTGACTTGCGGACTCGGCGCCGGCTGGCGCGGCCAAGCGTCCAGCACCGCCTTTACCAGGGTCGCCAGCGGAATGGCGAAGAACACGCCCCAGAAGCCCCACAGCCCGCCGAACAGCAACACGGCGCAAATGATCGCCACCGGATGCAGGTTCACCGCCTCGGAGAACAGCAGCGGCACCAGCACGTTGCCGTCCAGCGCCTGGATGATCGCGTGGGCGACCATCAGGTAGATGAACTGGTCGCTCCAGCCCCACTGGAACAGCGCGATCATCGCCACCGGCACCGTCACCACCACCGCGCCGATATAGGGCACCACCACCGACAACCCGACCAGCAGCGCCAACAACGCCGCATAATTGAGGCCCAGGACGGCGAATGCGATATAGGTCGCCACGCCGGTAATGAATATCTCGATCACCTTGCCGCGGATGTAATTGGCGATCTGCTGGTTCATCTCGTTCCAGACCTGCTTCATCAGTCCGCGCTCGCGGGGCAGGTAGCGGCGGAACCAGTGATAGAAGCGGCGGCGATCCTTGAGGAAGAAGAACACCAGGATCGGCACCAGCACCAGGTAGATCATGATGTTGACCACCACCGGAAGGCCCGACAGGGAAAAGGTCAGCGCCCATTGACCGAGCTGTCCCAACTCATTGCGCGCGGCCTCGACGGTGCGCAGCACCTGCTCCTCGGTGACCATCTCGGGGTAGCGCTCGGGCAACATCAGCAAGGTCGCCTGCCACTCGCCGAGCATGCCGGGCAGCTCATTGAACAGGGTGAACAACTGCTTCCACAGCAGCGGCACCAGCACCAGCAGGAACACGGCAAACATGCCGAGGAACAGCGAATAGACCAACCACACCGCGAACAGGTGGGGCACCCGCAGGCGCTCCAGCACCCCGACCATTCCCTGGATCAGGAAGGCGATGACCATCGCCGCCAGGACCGGCGCGAGCATTCCGCCGAACGCCAGGATCACGGTGAAGCCCAGCGTGAGAATGACCGCCAGCACTATTGCCTCCTCGTCGGAGAAATAGCGCTGCATCCAGTCCTGCAAAACCTTGAGCATGAACAGACCTGCGAAACGAAAGGGCTAACGAATCAGGAGCTACTTCTTGCGCAGCCAGTAGCGATAGACGCCGCCTTCGACCTCCTCGTGGAGCAGCGAGTGCCCGGCAAGATCGGCGAAAACACGAAAGTCCCGCTGCGAGCCGGCATCGGTGGCAGTCACCTTGAGCACGGCACCACTGGGCAGACGGTTCAGCTCGAGCTTGGCCTTGAGCAGCGGCAGCGGACAATTGAGACCGCTGGCGTCCAGCTCCGCGTCACTGGCGGGGACGGACGGCGTGGAATCGGACATCGAAACGAACTCCGGGCAGGGCGCCCAAGAATACCGAATGAACTGGAAAAGTAACCAGGATTGTCGCCGCGGTACTTGTTAATCGCACCGTCAGCAATCCTGGGTTAAAAAGGCCGTGCTGCGGAAAATGCCCACCTCGAAATACGCCGCACATCTTCCCTGCAAACTAGGCACAGGCAATTGCGTACGGCTAAAGTAGAGCCTTTCTCGGATCGAGCCTCGTGTACATGAAAGTACTCCGCCCTGCCCTGCTGTCGCTCGCTGTCACCCTCGCCGCACCAGCCATGGCGGACGACCTTCCCTCCCTGGGGGACGCCAGTTCGTCCATTGTCTCCCCGGAGCAGGAATTCCAGCTCGGCCGCGCATGGCTGAGCATGCTGCGCAATCAGGTGGACACTCTCAATGACCCGCAGCTCAAGGACTACGTCGAATCCAGCGTCTACCGCCTGGCCGAGTCCAGCGAACTGCAGGACCACCGCCTGGCGTTCATCCTGATCCGCGACAAGCAGATCAACGCCTTCGCCGCCCCCGGCGGCGTGGTCGGCGTCAACGGCGGCCTGTTCATCTACGCGCAGACCGAAGGCGAGTACATCGCCGTACTGGCCCACGAACTCGGCCACCTGAGCCAGCGCCACTTTGCCCGCGGCATCGAGGCGCAGCAACGCATGCAGGTCCCGGTGATGGCCGCCATGCTGGCCGGCATCGTCGCCGCCGCAGCGGGAGCCGGTGACGCCGGTATCGCCGCCATTGCCAGCACCCAGGCCGCGGCCATCCAGAACCAGCTGCGCTTCTCCCGGCAGAACGAGCAGGAAGCCGACCGCGTCGGCGTCGCCACCATGGTCCGCGCCGGCTACGACCCGCGCTCCATGCCCAACATGTTCGAGCGCCTGGCCCGACAGTACCGCTACGAAGGCAAGCCGCCGGAATTCCTGCTGACCCACCCGGTGACCGAGTCGCGTATCGCTGACACCCGCAACCGCGCCGAGCAGTATCCCAAGGGCGGCAAGGAAGACTCACTGCGCTACGAGCTGATGCGCGCTCGCGTCCAGCAGATGTTCGAGGACACCCCGGGCATGGCCAGCAAGCAATTCCGCGCGCAGCTCGACGAAGACCCGAAGAACGACGCCGCCCGCTACGGCCTGGCGCTCTCGCAGACCAAGATCGGCCAGCTCAACGACGCCCGCGGCAATCTCCAGCAACTGCTGGCCAAGGCACCCAACGACATCAGCTACAACCTGGCGATGGCCGATGTCGACATCACCGCCAACAAACTGCCCGATGCCCAGGCGCGGGTGCAGAAAATGCTCGGCCAGTATCCGGACAGCTACCCGCTGATACAGGCCCAGGCCGACCTGATGATGAAAACCAACCGCGCCGCCGACGCCGAGAAGACGCTGTTCAAGCTCTCCCAGCGCCGCCCGCTGGACCCGGACGTGTGGAATCGCCTGGCCGACGCCTGCACCCTGAGCGGCAACGCCATTGGCGTGTACCAGGCCCGCGCGGAGTACTACGCGCTCACCGGCGACTACAAGCAGGCCATCGAACAGCTGGACTTCGCCAAGCGTCGCGCCGGCGGCAACTTCACCCTGGCCGCTCGCCTGGATGCCCGCCAGCAGGAATTCCGCGACCAGGAGCGCATCCTCAAGGAAATGATGGGGCGCTGAGCCTTGCTGCCAACCATGAAAAAGCCCGGCATCTGCCGGGCTTTTTCATTCGTGCAATCGGATCAGGCGTTACCCGCCAGCTTCAGCCTCGCCGCCTGGGTAAAGTCGAGCATGCGCTTGAGCGGCTTGATCGCCTTGGGAATCAGCGCCGGGTCGACGAAGATTTCGCCCGAGCCTTCCTTCAGGCACGCCAGGGTGCGCTCCAGGGTATTCATGGCCATCCACGGGCAGTGCGCACAGCTGCGACAGGCCGCGCCGTTGCCGGCGGTGGGCGCCTCGATGAACTCCTTGTCCGGGCACAACTGCTGCATCTTGTAGAAGATGCCGCGGTCGGTGGCGACGATGAAGCGCTTGTTCGGCATCGTCTGCGCAGCCTTGATCAACTGGCTGGTGGAACCCACGGCATCGGCGAGATCGACCACGGCTTCCGGCGATTCCGGGTGGACCAGGATGGCGGCATCCGGATAGATCGCCTTGAGATCCTCCAGCTGCTTGGCCTTGAACTCCTCGTGGACGATGCAGGCACCGTCCCAGAGCAGCATGTCGGCACCGGTCTCGCGCTGGATGTAGCGGCCCAGATGCTGGTCCGGTGCCCAGAGGATCGGCTCGCCGTTGTCCATCAGGTGCTCGACGATTTCCACGGCGCAACTGGAGGTCACCACCCAGTCGGCGCGCGCTTTCACGGCGGCGGAAGTGTTCGCGTAGACCACCACGGTGCGCTCGGGATGCTTGTCGCAGAAGGCGGAGAACTCTTCCACCGGGCAACCCAGGTCCAGCGAACAGGTCGCCTCCAGGGTCGGCATCAGCACGCGCTTTTCCGGATTGAGGATCTTCGCGGTCTCGCCCATGAAGCGCACGCCCGCGACCACCACGGTCTGCGCCGCATGCTGGTTGCCGAAGCGGGCCATTTCCAGCGAGTCGGAGACGCAGCCACCGGTCTCCTCGGCCAGCGCCTGAATCACCGGATCACAGTAATAGTGCGCGACGAGCACAGCATTCTGCGCCTTCAACTCAGCGGCGATGGCTGCACGGTACTCGGCCTCTTCCTGCGCGCTCAGCACCCGTGGCTGCTTCGCTGCCAGGTGAGCCTGGACCAGCAGGCGTTCGGAAATCTGGGTCATCGTGTGGAAACCTCAACAGGCACGGTTCTGATTATGCCGCCGATTTTATCACCACCGCCTTCCCCGCGACGCTACGGCGATGGCCGTACGGCGGACTTTTTCCGGCACATGGCAAAAGCCCCGTGACCTTTCGATCACGGGGCTTTCACAGGATTTGTTGGTGGGTCGTGTAGGATTCGAACCTACGACCAATTGGTTAAAAGCCAACTGCTCTACCGACTGAGCTAACGACCCAACGCGAGGCGTATAATACTGATTTCTAACGCAAAAACAACACCCCGCGAAAACTTTTTTCAGAAATATCGCGTTGGGTCTTCGATTCCGGCCGCGAAGAAGCCTTCAGACCGCAGCCGACAGCTGTCACATTTACCGCACGCACGGCCGTCATCATCAGCCTGATAGCAGGAAACCGTGAGGCCATAATCCACGTTCTGGGCCATGCCAGCCTGGATGATCTGTGCCTTTGAAAGAAACTGCAGCGGCGCTTGGATGCGGAAGCCCTCGCCTTCCACACCAGCCTTGGTCGCGAGGTTCGCCATCCGTTCGAACGCCTCGACGAATTCGGGGCGACAATCCGGGTAACCGGAATAGTCCACCGCATTTACGCCGATGAAGATGTCACGCGCACCGAGCACCTCTGCCCAGCCAAGGGCAAGCGAAAGGAAAACGGTATTGCGCGCCGGCACATAGGTCACCGGAATGCCGTCGCTTGGCGCTTCCGGCACATCGATGCTGCTATCGGTCAGGGCCGAGCCGCCGATGCCGTTCAGGTTCAGGCCGATCACTTTGTGCTCGACCACACCCAGTTGGCGCGCCACACGCTCGGCGGCCTGCAGCTCTGCGCGGTGACGCTGGCCATAATCGAAGCTCATGGTGTAGCAGGCGTAGCCCTCGGCCTTGGCCATGGCAACCACGGTCGCGGAGTCCAGGCCACCGGAAAGCAGGATCACGGCCTTCTTGCCGTTCATGGCGTTCTTGTTGGACATAAAACAGGTCTCCTCCGCGCTCAGTGGCCCGGCTCGTCGTTCCAGAGAATCTTGTGCAGCTGCAATTGCAAGCGCACCGGCAGGTTGTCGCTGACAATCCAGTCCGCCAGGGCTCGAGCGTCCATCTCACGGTGGCTAGGCGAGAACAGCACGTCGCCGGCACGTTGCTCCAGGCGATACTCGATCAGCTTGGATACCGCCCAGTCATAGTCCTCGCGGGAGCAGATGACGAACTTCACCTGATCGTTGGACGTCAGCTCGCCGATGTTCTCGTAGCGATTGCGCGAGACTTCACCGGAACCGGGCGTCTTGAGATCCAGCACGCGGCTGACGCGGCGATCGGTGAGGGAGATATCCAAGGCACCACTGGTTTCCAGCGATACCTCATAGCCGGCATCGCAGAGACGTTGCAGCAGAGGAATGCAGTTCGGCTGGGCCAGCGGCTCGCCGCCCGTGACGCAGACGTAGCGCGGGCGGTACTCGGCAATGCGAGCGAGGATGGCATCGAGGGCCTGGATCTCGCCGCCACTGAAGGCATAAGCGGTATCGCAGTAGTTGCAGCGCAGGGGGCAGCCAGTCAGGCGCACGAACACCGTCGGCAAGCCGGCGGTGCGCGTTTCCCCCTGCAACGAGTAGAAAATCTCGGTAATTCGCAGGGTCTGTTGCATATCAGCCACGGGCGTGACGGCGATACAGGCCATCCGCCTCCGTTGCGTTGGAGTCGTGGGTGCGCCATGGCGCCCCGGCATACCCCGGCGGGTGCAGACATCAGCCGAGCTGAAACCGCCACCGAACCTGGGAGAGGCGGCGATTCTACCAGAGAAGAGGCGTGCCAGCCGACAGATCGAGCTTCGGCCTGGCGGTAGAGGGCTGTCGCCGTTTTCAGTTATCCACGTCGGAGCCCTTCCACACCGGTTCCGGCGTGCAGCGCGCGCTGATAGCGTCGGATTGCCGATCAGTCAGACGGCACTACTTATCAAGGAGACGAGTATGTCAGTTGCACATTTCCACGTTTACAAGGATGCCAAGAGCGAGTGGCGGTGGCGGTTCCTGGCCGCAAACTCGAAGATCATTGCCGTAAGCTCGGAGAGCTATCACCACCTCGCCGATTGCGAACACTCCATCGCCCTGGTGCAGAAAGGCGCCAACGCCCCGGTCAAGGGTGACGAGCACTTCATGCATCTGCACAAGTAGCCACCAGCCCATACACATTTCCCCACCCAATAAAAAGCCCGCGATATACGCGGGCTTTTCAGTTCGGTGCTGACCTTACTTGAGATTCTTCAGGTCACGCTGCGACAGCTGGGCGGCGGAAGTGCCCGGATACTGGGCCACGACCTGCTGCAGAATGCCACGAGCCTTGTCGGTATTACCCAGACGTCGCTCGACGTCGGCCAGCTTGTATAGCGAATCCGGCACCTTGGCGCTGCTCGGGTAGCTCTGGCTGACACGGGCAAAGGCCTGGCCGGCGCCCTGCAGGTCACCCTTGGCGAGGTTCACTTCACCCAGCCAATACTGCGCATTGCCAGCGTACTGGCTGTTCGGGTACTTGCGCAGGAAGGCGCCGAAGGCCTGACTCGCCTTGTCGAAGTCCTTGGCCTTGATCAGGTCGAAGGAGGCGTCGTAGTAGAGCTTCTCTTTTGCCGGGTCACCCGGCTCGCTGCTGGCGGCGGGCTGTTGTTGCTGGGCGGCGGCTACGCCTGCACCAGCGGCAGCTCCGGCGCTGGCGCCGGCAACGGGGGGAGTCTGTTGAACGGCAGCACCAGCCGCTCCTGCACCGGCACCGCTGGAAAGGCGGCTGTCGATGTCCTGGAAACGTTCCTGGTTTTCCTGCTTCATCTGCTGGATCTGGTTCTGCTGCTCTTCGAGCATGCCGCGCAGACGGGACATTTCGTCCTGCATCTGCTGCAGCTGCATGAACAGCTGAGCCTGACCGGAGACGGGAGTTGTCATCCCGCCTCCGGCGTAGGCGCCATCAGCGCCTGCGGTGCCATAACCCGAGGGCGGAGTGCTGGCATAGCCACCATTACCGTCCTGTACCGGAACCGCGGCTGCCGCCATGAGCGGCAAACCGCATGCGATCAAGGTCAGAAAACGCAGGCGCATCGGCATCACGTCTTACTTCTTCAGTTCAACGCGACGGTTCTGGGCCCAGGACTGCTCGTCGTGGCCAGTGGCAACCGGACGCTCTTTGCCGTAGGAGACCAGTTCCAGCTGAGCCGGGGAAACGCCCTGCAGTACCAGGTAGCGTTGAACGGCCTTGGCACGACGCTCGCCCAGAGCCATGTTGTACTCGCGGGTGCCGCGCTCGTCAGTGTGACCTTCCAGGACTACGCGCTGGCCGGAACCTTTCAGGTCCTTGGCGTGTACGTCCAGGGCACGCATGGCTTCCGGCTTCAGGTCGGAGCTGTCGTACTCGAAGTAGAAGGTGGTGATAGCGCGCAGAGCGGCTTCGTCGCTCAGGGAGCCGTCAACGGCACCGCTGTTGGCGCCGTAGCCAGCGTTCGGATCAACGCCGCCATTGGCGCCTTCACCAGTAGCATCGCCTTTCTTGGACGAGCAGCCTACGGCAACAGCCATGGCGAGGGCGATAACGGCAAATTTGCCGAATTTCAGCATTTCCATCATGTAACTCCTAATGAACCCCAGTGTATAAGTTTGAAACAGTTGGCAACCGTCAGTTCAGGTAAGGGGACCAGGAAGGCTCTCGCACGTCGCCTTGAGCGGTGGGTAGCGGTAACCGAACACGTCCGTTGATGCTCACGAGCATCAACACGCCCCGGTCCTGCTGGCGGGTGGCATATATTAGCATCGTGCCATTTGGCGCAACAGTGGGCGAGTCATCCAGGTTGGTGTTGGAAAGTACCCGGAGATTACCGCGCTGAAGGTCCTGCGCCGCGATCTGGAAGTTGGTGAAACCGTCCTGGCGGTGAACCATGACCAGGGTCTTCTCATCCGCCGAGAGTTTCGGGTTGGCGTTGTAGTTGCCGATGAAGGTCACGCGGTCGGTAGCGCCCGAGTTCACGTTCATCTTGTAGATCTGCGGTTTGCCGCCACGGTCCGACGTGAAGTACAGCGTCGAGCCATCCGCCCCCCAGAAGGGCTCGGTGTCGATCGCCGAGTTGTTGGTCAGGCGACGCAGCTGGCGGCTGCCCAGGTCCATCACGTAGATCTCCGGGTTGCCGTCACGCGACAGCACGAAGGCCAGGCGGTTGCCGTCCGGCGAGAAGGCCGGGGCGCCGTTGAGGCCTTCGAAGTTGGAAATCTGCTCGCGGCGACCAGTATCGACGTACTGCATGAAGATGCGCGGACGCTTCTGCTCGAAGGACACATAGGCGATGCGACGGCCATCCGGCGAGAAGCGCGGCGAGAGGATCGGCTCACGCGACTGCAGCAGGGTCACCGGGCGGGCACCGTCGTAGTCGGAACGCTGCAGGGTGTAGCGGGTGTTATCGACCGAGAAGCGCTCTGCAGTTACGTAGAGCAGCTTGGTGGAGAACGCCCCCTTGATGCCGGTGAGCTTCTCGAACGACTGGTCGGCGATGTAGTGCGACATGTCGCGCAGTTGGTCAGTGGTGCCGCCCACGCTGCCGGTCAGGACCTGCTGCTGGGTGGCGACGTTGAGCAGCGCGTACTGGATCTGCAGCCGGCCACCGCTGGGCACGATGCTACCCACCAGCACGTACTGCGCGCCGAGAGCCTGCCAGTCGCGGTAGATCACTTCGCTGGCCTGGGCCGGCTGGCTGATCATGTTCTGGCGCGGGATCGGCTCGAAGTAACCGGAGTTGCGCAGGTCGTTGCCGATGATGCTCGACATGTCCTCGGGCAGCACGTTGCCGCCCTGCCAGCCGAACGGAACCACGGCGATAGGGACGGCCGAGTCACGACCACTGGAGATCACCAGCGGGTCGGCGGCCTGCGCTGCGCCAGCCACCAGGGCCAGGGCGAAGAGCGCGAAGCGAATCAGGGTACTCACAGATCTAAATCCTCCGGTTTGAAGACCATACGGCGCTGACGATACAGGCTGTCGAAAGTGGCGCGATCCAGATTTTGCAGTTCGGGAATACGGCCTACGTTTTTGACCGCCGCCACCGCCGAATCGTCAAACGGCTTGTCACCACTGGAGCGAGTCACGCTCACGCTGGTGATGGCGCCGCTCGGCAACATCTGAATCAGCACTTCTACGCTCATTCCGTTACGAGCTGAAGGAGGACGGCTCCACTGCTGGCTAACCAGGCTGATGATCAGATCATCAAAGTTGCCCGCCACCTCGTTACCTTGCTCGTCGGCCAGGGCCTGTTGCCGTTGCGTGTCGTTAGACAGCAGATCGGCCAGGGCCTGGGCCTTCTTGTCTTCCGTGGCCTTGCGAGCTGCGGCAGCGGCTGACGCGGCAGCCTTCTTCTTCGCAGCCTCGACCGCGGCAGCCTTCTTCTTGGCTTCATCCGCGGCGGCTTTTTTCTTCGCGTCCTCGGCGGCCTTCTTCTTGGCGTCCTCGGCAGCTTTCTTCTTCGCCTCTTCAGCGGCCTCTTTCTTGGCCTCTTCCTCGGCTTTCTTCTTGGCGATATCCGCCTGCTGCTTCTGCTCGGCAGCCTTGGCCTCAGCCGCTTTCTTGGCGGCCGCGGCGGCATCGGCCGCCTTCTTGGCGTCGTCTGCCTTCTTGGCTTCCGCAGCTTTCTCGGCTGCATCTGCAGCCTTTTGAGCCGCATCGGCCTTCTTTTGTTCCTCGGCTTTCGCAGCAGCCAATGCCTGCTGCTCAGCCTTCTTCTGCTCGAGCTGCTCCTGCTCGTATTGCTTGGCCGAAGTTTTCTTGGCCTCGCCGGCTATCTTCTGGTTGGTCTGCTGGGTCGCCTGGCTCTTGGACTTCAGCTGGTACAGGGTCGCCTGGACGATCGGCCGCGAAGGCGGCAATTCAGGCGTGCTGGCCCAGCTGACGAACAGCATGGCGAAGATCAGGACATGCAGGGCCACGGCCAGGACCGTTGGCCAGAAGTAGCCTTCCGATTGAGAGCGCTCGAGCTGGTGCATCAACTACCTGGTGCCTCGGTAATCAGACCGACGTTGCCGACTCCGGCTTTCTGCAGACCGCCCATGACGGCCATGACCGAGCCATAGTCGACTGCCTTGTCCCCACGGACGAAGACCTGGACTTTCTTACCCTGGCGGCTGTTCTCGGCCATGATGCCGGTGGCGGCGTTGACCAGTTGATCGAGGTCCACGGCAGTCTGGCTGCCCTTGCCCTGATCCGGGTCCACTTCCGAGCCCATGTTCCAGTAGTAGGTCTTGTCGGCCTTGATGGAGATGGTGAGCACGCGGGAATCGTTATCCTGCGGCAGCGCCTCACTGGACACCTTGGGCAGGTCGACCTTGACCCCCTGGTTCAGCATCGGAGCGGTCACCATGAAAATGACGAGCAACACCAACATCACGTCGATGTAGGGCACCACGTTCATTTCGGCGACCGGCTTGCGCTTGTGACGAACTCTTGCCATGACGGCTTACCTCTTGGTCGTCTTCAATCGTCGCTGGTGTGCACTTTGCGGTGCAGGATGGCCTGGAACTCGTCGGCGAAGGTGTAGTAACGGCCGATGAGCATTTCCGAGCGAGCGGCGAAACGGTTGTAGGCGATGACAGCGGGGATGGCCGCGAACAGGCCGATGGCGGTGGCGATCAGCGCTTCGGCGATACCCGGTGCTACGGTGGCGAGAGTGGCCTGCTGCACGGTGGCCAGGCCACGGAAGGAGTTCATGATGCCCCAGACGGTGCCGAACAGGCCGATGTACGGGCTGGTGGAACCAACGGTGGCGAGGAACGGCAGGCTGGTTTCCAGCTTCTCTTCCTCACGGGAAATGGCGACGCGCATGGCGCGAGAGACGCCTTCCATCACTGCATCCGGGTCAACGCCGGCCTGCTGGCGCAGACGGGAGAATTCCTTGAAGCCGGCGCGGAAGATCTGCTCGACCCCCGAATCCGGATCGGGGTTGCTGCCCGCCTGACGATAGAGCTTGGACAGGTCGATACCCGACCAGAAGCGCTCCTCGAAGGTTTCCAGGGCCTTCTTCGCCGAGCGCATCATGTTGCTGCGCTGGAAAATCATGATCCAGGAAGTGACCGATGCGGCCACCAGGGTCAGCATCACCAGCTGTACCACGACGCTGGCGTTACTGATCAAGCTCCACATGGAAGTATGGTCGACGACGTTCGGTTCCACGTTAATCTCCTGCTGAAAGGGTGTCCGGACTGCCGGCAAATGCCGCACGCAACACATCTGGGATAGCGCGGGGTTTCAGGTTGTCCGCCCGCACGCACGCCACCAGGAATCGCCCCTCGCAGAGCAAGGTCGAATCCGACGCCCGTCGAACCTGTTGACGAAACTTCAGGCTCGCACGGTTCAACTCCTCCACTTCGGCGCTGACGAGCAGCTCGTCGTCCAGGCGGGCCGGCGCGTGATAGCGCGCCTCGGCCGAATGAACGACGAAAAGCAGGTTCTCCCCCGCCAGCTGCGACTGGGCAAAGCCCAGGTCACGCAGCCGCTCGGTACGAGCCCGCTCCATGAACTTGAGGTAGTTGACGTAGTAGACGATGCCGCCGGCATCGGTGTCCTCGTAATAGACCCGATACCGCTGCTGGAACGGCTGACCCCCGTGTTGCGCGCGCATACTCTAAAACCAAGTCCTGGCTTTGCCAATCGGCAATCGCCTACAAATGCAATTAATTACCATCTTCAGGGGCGAACAGATCCGGTGTCGCCGCCTCCCCCATCCGCTTCGGCACGTTCAAGCCGAAATGCAGGTAAGCATGCCGGGTCACTACACGCCCCCGAGGTGTGCGCATGATATAGCCTTGCTGGATCAGATAGGGCTCCAGCACATCTTCAATCGTGTGTCTTTCTTCGCTGATGGCCGCGGCGAGGTTATCGATGCCCACCGGACCACCGTCGAACTTGTCGATCATGGTCAGCAACAGGCGGCGATCCTGGTGATCGAAGCCTCTTTCATCCACGTCCAGCAGGTTCAGCGCCTTGTCGGCGATGTCGCGGCTGATATGACCGGTGCCACGCACCTCGGCAAAGTCCCGCACCCGGCGCAGCAGGCGGTTGGCGATCCGCGGCGTACCCCGCGCGCGCCGGGCGATTTCATAAGCCCCCGCCGGCTCGATCTCCAGCCCCAGGATGCCCGCCGAACGGGCAACGATGCTGGACAGGTCGTCCACACCGTAGAACTCAAGACGCTGCACGATACCGAAGCGGTCACGCAGCGGATTGGTCAGCATGCCGGCGCGCGTCGTCGCGCCAACCAGGGTGAAGGGTGGCAGGTCGAGCTTGATGGAGCGCGCCGCCGGCCCTTCACCGATCATGATGTCCAGCTGGAAATCTTCCATGGCTGGATACAGCACTTCTTCGACGATGGGCGACAGGCGATGGATCTCGTCCACGAACAGCACGTCGTTCGGTTCGAGATTGGTCAATATTGCCGCCAGGTCGCCGGGCCGTTCGAGCACCGGGCCGGAGGTGCTCTTGATCGAGACACCCATCTCCTGGGCGATGATGTTTGCCAGAGTGGTCTTGCCCAGGCCGGGCGGGCCAAAGATCAGCGTGTGATCGAGGGCTTCCTGGCGCCCGCGGGCCGCCTGGATGAACAGCTCCATCTGCTCGCGCACCACCGGCTGACCGACGTAGTCCGCCAGCTTGAGCGGGCGGATGGCGCGGTCGAACTGCTCTTCGCGGTCGCGACTGGAGGCTGAGGAAATCAGGCGATCGGCTTCGATCATCAATATCTACCTAGACCATACCCTTGAGGGAACGGCGGATGAGTTCTTCGCTGGACAAGCCTTCCTCCTGCACGGCGGCCACGGCGCGGCTCGCCTCCTGGGGTTTGAAGCCCAGGGCGATCAGCGCACTGACCGCATCGGACTCGGCGCTTGAGACTGCGCCAACCAGCCTGGGTTCCACCACCAACGGTGCGATGGAGGGAATATTCTCCCACGCCTTGAAGCGATCCTTCAGCTCAACAAGCAAGCGCTCTGCGGTTTTCTTGCCAACGCCCGGGATCTTCACCAGGGTGGAAGTATCCTGCGCCTGCACACAACGCACCAGCTCATCCACTTCCAGCCCCGACATCAATGCCAGTGCCAGCTTCGGCCCTACGCCATTGAGACGGATCAGCTCGCGGAACAGCTCACGCTCGCGCTTCTCGGCGAAGCCGTAGAGCAGATGAGCATCCTCGCGCACCACCAGATGGGTGTGCAGGGTTACCGGCTCACCCAGGCTCGGCAAACGGTACAGCGTGGTCATCGGTACTTCCAGCTCATAGCCCACGCCATTCACGTCGACGATGAGGTGCGGCGGCTGCTTTTCCGCCAGGGTGCCACGCAAGCGTCCAATCACGAGTCAGAGTCCTTGAAGAAAGTTTGTCCGGATATCACAGGCGCAGGCGCCCGCCACGACGACGAGCCCCGACCAGGCCATGCGGCACCAGGCTCTGCCGGGTGTGTGCGTGGCACAGGGCGATGGCCAAGGCGTCGGAGGCATCGATCTGCGGTTTCTGCACCAGCTTGAGCAGGTGCATGACCATCATCTGGACTTGCTGCTTGTCCGCGCCACCAGTGCCGGCAATAGCCTGCTTGACCTGGCTGGCGGTGTACTCGGCGATCTGCAACCCCTCTTCCGCCGCCGCGACTATCGCCGCGCCGCGCGCCTGCCCCAGCTTCAACGCCGAGTCGGCATTGCGCGCCATGAACACCTGCTCGATGCCCATCATGGTCGGCCGGTAGGTCTGGATGACCTCGCGCACACCACGGAAGACGATCTGCAGGCGCTCGAACAGCTCGCCATTACCGGTGCGGATGCAGCCCGAAGCCACGTATTCGCAACCACGGCCGGTGTCACGCACCACGCCGAAGCCGGTAATCCGTGAACCTGGGTCGATGCCGAGAATCAGGGTCATGTCCGTCCGATCAACCTTCTGCCACGCGCACTTCAAATAACAAAAACCGGAAGCGGGAGGCGCCGCTTACGACCACTCCCGCTTCCGGCTTCAGAGCATCGCCGGTGGGTGGGATCAGCCCAGCTGAGCCATCACCTCGTCCGGGATATCCGCATTGGAGTAGACGTTCTGCACGTCGTCCAGGTCTTCGAGCATGTCGATCAGCTTGATGACCTTCTGCGCGGTGTCCAGGTCCAGGGTCGCCACGGTCGACGGGATCATGGTGATCTCCGCATCCTCGCCCTTGAAGCCCGCTTCGGTCAGCGCTTCGTTGACCGAGATGAAATCGGCGAAGGTGGTGAAGACGTCGATGGAACCGTCGTCGTTGACCACTACATCGTCGGCGCCAGCTTCCAGCGCGGCATCCATCAGGGCCTCTTCGTTCACGCCCGGCGCATAGCTGATCTGCCCCTTGCGCTCGAACATGTAGGCCACCGAGCCATCGGTACCCAGGTTACCGCCGCACTTGCTGAAGGCATGGCGCACTTCGGCCGCGGTGCGGTTGCGGTTGTCGGTCATGGCTTCGACGATGATCGCCACGCCGCTGGGCGCGTAGCCTTCGTAGGTCAGCTCGGCCATGTTGTCCGCTTCGCTGGAGCCCACGCCGCGCTGGATGGCGCGGTCGATGGTGTCGCGGGTCATGTTGGCGGTCAGCGCCTTGTCCACGGCTAGGCGCAGACGCGGGTTGTCCGCCGGGATCCCGCCGCCCTGCTTGGCAGCGACCGTCAGCTCACGAATGAGCTTGGTGAAGATCTTGCCCTTCTTGGCGTCCTGACGTTCCTTGCGGTGCTTGATGTTGGCCCATTTGGAATGACCAGCCATAACTCACTCCGTATCACTTGTTTTCTTCGCAGCCGGCGCCCGAATGCGGGCGCCGCTGCAATCTGAATCGACTTACTCGGCGGCCTTCTGCTGCTCGCGCAGGCGGATGTGCAGCTCGCGCAGCGCCTTGCCGTCCACGGTGCCCGGAGCCTGGGTCATGACGTCGCCGGCGCTCTGGGTTTTCGGGAAGGCGATGACTTCGCGGATCGACGCCGCGCCGGTCATCAGCATCACCAGACGGTCCAGGCCGAAGGCCAGGCCACCGTGCGGCGGTGCGCCGTACTTCAGGGCGTCCAGCAGGAAGCCGAACTTCTCTTCCTGCTCCGCGTCGTCGATGCCCAGCACGCGGAATACCGCCTGCTGCATGGACTTGTCGTGGATACGGATGGAACCGCCGCCCAGCTCGGTGCCGTTGAGCACCATGTCGTAGGCACGGGACAGCTGGTTGGCCGGATTGGCTTCCAGCTCTTCCGGGCTGCACTTGGGCGCGGTGAACGGGTGGTGCAGGGAGGTCAGGCTGCCATCGTCGTTCTCTTCGAACATCGGGAAGTCCACGACCCACATCGGCGCCCACTCCTTGGTGAGCAGGTTGAGGTCATGGCCGACCTTGATGCGCAGCGCGCCCAGGGCGTCGCAGACGATCTTGGCCTTATCGGCGCCGAAGAACACGATGTCGCCATCGACCGCACCGACGCGATCGAGGATCTCGTTCAGGTTCGGCTCGGCGATGTTCTTCACGATCGGCGACTGCAGGCCTTCCACGCCCTTGGCGCGCTCGTTGACCTTGATGTAGGCCAGGCCCTTGGCGCCGTAGATGCCGACGAACTTGGTGTAGTCGTCGATCTGCTTGCGCGGCATGCTCGCACCGCCGGGAACGCGCAGGGCGGCAACGCGGCCCTTCGGATCGTTGGCCGGGCCGGAGAAGACCTTGAACTCGACATCCTTCAGCTGATCGGCCACGTCGACCAGTTCCAGCGGAATACGCAGGTCAGGCTTGTCCGAACCGTAGCGGCGCATGGCCTCTTCGAACGGCATGTGCGGGAATTCGTCGAACTCGACGTTCAGCACTTCCTTGAACAGCTGGCGCACCATCTTCTCTGTGATCTCGATGATGTCGCTTTCTTCGAGGAAGCTGGTCTCGATGTCGATCTGGGTGAACTCCGGCTGGCGGTCGGCACGCAGGTCTTCGTCGCGGAAGCACTTGGCGATCTGGTAGTAACGGTCGAAGCCGGCCACCATCAGCAGCTGCTTGAACAGCTGCGGCGACTGCGGCAGGGCGAAGAAGTGGCCCGGGTAGGTGCGGCTCGGCACCAGGTAGTCACGCGCACCTTCCGGAGTCGGACGACCGAGGATCGGGGTTTCCACGTCGAGGAAGCCGTTGTCATCCAGGTAACGACGGATGCTGCTGGTGATGCGCGCACGCAGCTTCAGCTTGGCGGCCATTTCTGGGCGGCGCAGGTCGATGAAGCGGTAGCGCAGGCGGGTTTCTTCACCTACGTCGGAGTATTCGTCCAACGGGAACGGCGGGGTTTCGGCCTGGTTCAGCACTTCCAGCTCGTGACCCAGCACTTCGATGGCGCCGGAAGCCATGTTCGAGTTGCGAGCACCTTCAGGACGCAGACGCACCTTGCCGGTGATCTTCACCACGTACTCGCTGCGCACACGGTCAGCCTTGGCGAAGGTCTCGACGCGATCCGGGTCGAATACGACCTGGGCCAGGCCCTCGCGATCACGCACGTCGAGGAAGATCACCCCGCCGTGGTCGCGGCGACGGTGTACCCAACCGCAAAGAGTGACTACCTGGCCGTCCAGGCTCTCGTTCAACTGGCCGCAATAGTGGCTGCGCATCATGGTGTGTTTCGCTTCTCGAAAGTCTTGAATTCTAGGGAACCGCTCATTCGCTGGCGGAGCAGCCGCCACCACCGCAACCGGTGGCCGGACAGGCCGCTGGGGCATCGCCGGAGGCCAGGTTCTTCTTCGCTCCGGTCTTGAAGTCGGTTTCGTACCAACCGCTGCCGCCCAGACGGAAGCCTGGAGCCGACAACATCTTCTTCAATTCGGGAGCCTTGCAGGCCGGACAATCGACCAACGGCGCATCGCTGATCTTCTGCAGCGATTCCAGCTGATGCGCGCAGGACTGGCACTGGTACTCGTAAATCGGCATGGAACACCTTGGCTGTATCGACGCCACGGGTCCGCATCCCGCGGCAAAGAGGCCGATTATAGCCTGAAAAATCCGCAGGTTGCAGCCGGGTGGCAGCGACCGGAATGGCGGTACAAGCGCGCAATCTTTTAATAGAAATCCTCAATCGATTATCTTGATATAGACCAAGAGCTTCGCACCATCCTCAGTGGTAGCCTCAATTTCAACCCTTTGAATCGCCATGCCAACGATGAGGAGATCGCCATGGAAATCAACATCGGAATCGCCGAACAGGACCGCGCCGCCATCGCCGAGGGCCTTTCCCGACTACTGGCCGACACTTACACCCTCTATCTGAAAACCCACAACTTCCACTGGAACGTCACCGGACCGATGTTCAATACGCTGCACCTGATGTTCGAAGGGCAGTACACCGAACTGGCGCTGGCCGTGGACAGCATCGCCGAACGCATCCGCGCTCTCGGCTTCCCGGCGCCGGGCACCTATGCCGCATACGCTCGCCTGTCGTCCATCAAGGAGGAGGAAGGCGTGCCGGACGCCAAGGCGATGATTCGCCTGCTGGTGCAAGGCCAGGAAGCAGTGGTGCGCACCGCCCGGAGCATCTTCCCGCTGGCAGACAAGGTTGCCGACGAACCCACCGCGGATCTGCTGACCCAGCGCATGCAGGTGCACGAAAAGACCGCCTGGATGCTTCGCAGCCTGCTCGACGACTGATCCCTCCTTATATAAGGAAGCCCACTGGCGAGTGGGCTTCCCCCTACGAATGGCCTAAGCGGTTGATTTGTGAAGGCAAGTGGTTTGCTGTTAAATAACCGCCGTGCATTTCCTGCATAGGCCGTCCAGCACGCTTTCATTTATTCATTCGGCGTCGCATCGGCGGACGGCTACTTCTTCGTTACCCGCTCAAGGTGAATCCGTAGCCATGCTTAAGATCGTCCATCTCGTGACGGGCGTCGCCGCACTCCTGCTGTCTTTCGTCCCCAGTTTGCGTAGTGATGCCCTGCCTTACCTGCAACAGAGCGATGCCATCTACCTGGCACTGCTCGGCCTGACCAGCCTCCTGCTCGCCCCGAGCACCAACCTGAAGCATCCGTCTGCCCTGCAGAGCCTGGCCACCGCCCTGTTTGTCCTGGCCGTTGTCCTGCAAGTGCTGATTCTGCTCGCACCACTGCCTTTCATCGGCGAACAGCCCGCGATCGTGCTGCCGCTACTGAGCCTCGCTGGCGCAGTCGTTCTGCAATGGCTGGCCGGCCGCGGCAAGCCCTACGTCACTGCGACGAGCGATACTTTCGTCGACGAGAATCGCGAGACTGGCACCGTGAAGTGGTTCAATACCTCCAAGGGATTCGGATTCATTTCCCGCGACTCGGGAGAAGACATCTTCGTCCACTTCCGAGCCATTCGTGGAGAAGGCCACCGCATCCTGATCGAGGGCCAGCGGGTTGAGTTCTCCGTGGTGCAACGCGACAAGGGGCTGCAGGCGGAAGACGTCATCGCCGCACTGCCCAACCGGCGCTGATATATCTACCCCATGAAAAAGCCCGCCAATTGGCGGGCTTTTTCATGCTCCGACACTCAATAGTGCGGAGGCGGAGCATCATCGTCGGCAACACCGACCTGCCCCTGCAGGTCCTCAAGGCGCTTGAGCAACGCCTGCATCTGCATACGCAGACGCTCGATCACTCGCTCCTGCTCGTAGACCACATCGCTCAAGGTCTGCAGCGCGTCATCCTGGAAAGCCAGCCGGCTCTCCAGGTCCGCAACCCGATTTTCCAGATCCATCACCTACTCCTGGCTGAAACGAAAACCATCGCCCAGCGCCATGCGCAGCTTCTCGCGAACCCGGCCCAGCTGTTCTTCATTGTAGGGAACCGCCGGATGCTTTCCCCAGACCGGACCGGGCCAAGCCGCATCGTCGATCTTTCGCACGATCACGTGCACGTGCAACTGGCTGACGACATTCCCCAGGTTGGCCACATTCATCTTGTCGGCGTCGAAGGTGTCCTTGAGGATTTCGGCCAATTGCGTGGCCTCGTGCCACAACTGCCGCTGGTCATCAGCGTCGAGCTGGAAAATTTCACTGACATCCTCGCGACGCGGCACCAGGATGAACCAGGGGTACTGCGAATCGTTCATCAACAACAAACTGCTCAGGGGAAAATCCCCCACTAATACGCAGTCCTGCTGGAGACGGGAATCGAGTGCGAACATATGACCTCTCCTGTTCGACGAGCTTGTTTTAGCCTAGCCCCACGACGGAGCCGAAGGGCGCGAAGAATACTAGAGAGGCACAAGAAGGCATACGCCTGACGAGCGCCCCTTGGCAGCGCAGCCGCGCCACGGTGTCGCCCCAGGATGGGGCATGACGCGAATTGGCATATCCCGACAGCAGGTGCGTGCAGTAATTCGCACGCCAATCGCCGCCATCCACGCTGAAAAATCGATTAAACAGCAGAAAATGCGAGATGCCAGAAAACGACATTGGCGCGCGTCCATGTTGCAAATCCTCAACAGAAGCCGTGAAATGCGTCGACACGTCGAAAGACGGACACTGTGAACGGCACTCCGAAGCGTTTGTGCACGGATGTTGCTAGAGACGAGGACATCGCTCCGACGGCCACCATCTCAAGAAGTGGGCGCGACAGCGGCGGAATAATGAAGTGGTCCATGGAAGTACAGAACCACACCGACTGACGCAACAATGCAGCAAACAGGGGAACCTCTTTTTGCAACATCGGAACTGCGTGAATGCGACATACGTCATGCAGGTTTGCGACAGTCCCGTAAAGTTTTTGCGTGATTATTTGGCCAACTATCGCCAACTGAACACGCGTGCTATAAGTTAGCGCCGACAAAAAGAATGAGCCGTCACCGCGGCACTGTGATGGCAGATAATTTCAAAACCAAAGGAGCAATCACAATGAAAGTGATGAAGTGGAGCGCCATCGCCCTGGCGGTTTCTGCAGGCACCACGCAACTGGCAATGGCCGAACCCTTCGTAGGTAATCAGGCTGAATCCAAAGGCTTTGTCGAAGACAGCAGCCTGAACTTCCTGGTTCGCAACTACTACTTCAATCGCGATCAACGCAATGGCGGCGGTAACGTTGCCGATGCATCCAAGGCCAGCGGTTACAAGAACGGCTATCGCGAAGAATGGACCCAAGGCTTCTGGGGCAACTACAGCTCGGGCTTCACCCAGGGCACCGTAGGCTTCGGCGTCGACGCATTCGGCTACCTGGGCCTGAAACTTGATTCCGGCCGCGGCCGTACCGGTACCGAAAACCTTGCCATCAGCAGCGATGGCACTCCGGAAGACTCCTTCGGCAAAGCCGGCGGCGCAGTCAAAGTTCGCGTCTCAAAGACCGAGCTGAAAGCCGGTGACATGCAACCGACCGCTCCGGTGTTCGCCGTTGGCGGCACCCGCCTGCTCCCGCAGACCGCTAGCGGCCTGGCCATCATGAGCAGCGAGATCCAAGGTCTGGACGTCGAAGGCGGCCACTACTACTCCGCTACCAGCCAGAACGCCGACGCTCGCGATGGTGAACTGTGGGCCAACTACGCTGGCGTAACCGCCAAGACTGCCGACTTCGTTGGCGGCAAGTACGCGTTCTCCGACAGCTTCAGCGCTTCCCTGTATGGCGCCAAGCTGGAAGACATCTGGAACCAGTACTACGTCAACCTGAACTACACCCTGCCGATCGCCGACGATCAGTCGCTGGGCTTCGACTTCAACTACTACCGCACCTCCGACGAAGGCAAGGCGAATGCTGGCGACATCAGCAACAACACCTTCTCGCTGGCTGCTGCGTACACCCTGAGCGCCCACACCTTCACCCTGGCCTTCCAGAAAGTGAACGGAAACACTCCGTTCGACTACATCGGCGTGGGTGACAACAACAAGGGTGGCGACTCGATCTTCCTCGCCAACTCCGTTCAGTACTCTGACTTCAACGGTCCGGGTGAAAAATCCTGGCAGGCTCGTTACGACCTGAACATGAAAGAGTACGGCGTACCTGGCCTGACCTTCATGGGCCGTTACATCAACGGTAAGGACATCGACGGCACCAAGATCGACGCCGACAGCCCGTACGCTGCCTACGGCTACGGCCCGGATGGCAAACACCACGAAACCAACCTGGAAGCCAAGTACGTTGTACAGGAAGGCGCTGCGAAGGACCTGTCCTTCCGCGTTCGTCAGTCCTGGCACCGTGGCAACACCGACCAGGCTGAAGGTGATATCGACGAGTTCCGTCTGATCGTCGACTACCCGCTGTCCGTTCTGTAATACAGAGCGAACTGCAGGTAATTAAAAAGCCCGGCTCCGGCCGGGCTTTTTTATTGCAACTTACCTACAACTTCGAACGTATCTGTTACACCGGCAATACATAGGTTCCCGTTACATGGGCGACCAACTCCTGCGGATTGCTGACCGAGTAGACAGCAACCTCGCAAACCACTTGCCGGCGTCCAAGCTTCAGTATCTTCGCCTCCGCCAACAGGTCTTCCGGCCTCGGCTTGCTGAGAAAGTTGATATTGAGATTGGAAGTAACGGCCATTTCGACGTTATCCAGCTGTGCCAGGATCACCGCGTACATCGCCGCATCCGCCAGCGCCATGATGGTCGGCCCGGATACCGTGCCGCCCGGGCGAACCATCCGACCATGAAAAGGCACCCGCACGAAGGCGCTGCGCCCTTCCAGTGCGTCGATACGCAGATCCATGTCGTCCGCCATGGGCAATCCCGCGCGGATGAACGCCTGTACCTGTGCTGCATTCAAACGACTCACGCCACTCCTCCGTCTCCGCCCGCCGCGCCCTGTACGCAGCCAGACCTGCACCGTACAATGCCCAGCCTATATTCCCCTTCGCAACCGACAAAACGGCCAAAGATGCGTACCAGTCAGTACCTGCTGTCCACCCTGAAAGAAACCCCTTCCGATGCGGTCGTGATCAGCCACCAGCTGATGCTGCGCGCCGGCATGATCCGCAAACTGGCGTCCGGCCTCTACACCTGGCTGCCAATGGGACTGCGGGTACTGCGCAAGGTGGAGACCATCGTTCGCGAAGAGATGAACGCCGCTGGCGCCCTGGAAGTGCTGATGCCGGCCATCCAGCCCGCCGAGCTGTGGCAGGAATCCGGCCGCTGGCAGCAGTACGGCCCCGAGCTGCTGCGCCTGAAGGACCGCCATGACCGCGACTTCTGCGTTGGCCCGACCCACGAAGAAGTCATCACCGATCTCGCGCGCAACGAGCTGAACAGCTACAAGCAGCTGCCGATCAACATGTATCAGATCCAGACCAAGTTCCGTGACGAGATCCGTCCGCGCTTCGGCCTGATGCGTGGCCGCGAGTTCATCATGAAGGACGCCTACTCCTTCCACGCCAGCCAGGACTCGCTGCAGGCGACCTACGACGTCATGTACGGCGCGTACAGCAAGATCTTCACCCGCCTCGGCCTGGACTTCCGCGCCGTGCAGGCCGACAACGGCTCCATCGGCGGTAGCGGCTCCCACGAATTCCACGTGCTGGCCGGCTCCGGCGAAGACGATATCGTCTTCGGCGAATCCACCGACTACGCCGCCAACATCGAGAAAGCTGAAGCCCTGCCCCGCGAAACCGCTCGTGGCACGGCCAGCGAAGAGCTGCGCCTGGTCGATACCCCCGACACCAAGACCATCGCCGCCCTGGTAGAGAAGTTCGGCCTGCCGATCGAGAAGACCATCAAGACCCTCGTCGTGCATGCCGCCGAGGAAGGCAAGCTGATCGCCCTGATCGTCCGGGGCGACCATGAGCTCAACGAGATCAAGGCCGGTAACCACCCGCTGGTGGCCAGCCCCCTGCAGATGGCCAGCGAAGCGGACATCAAGGCCGCCATCGGCGCCGCGCCCGGCTCCCTCGGCCCGCTGAACCTGCCGCTGCCCTGCATAATCGACCGCTCCGTCGCCCTGATGAGCGACTTCGCCGCCGGCGCCAACGTCGACGACAAGCACTACTTCGGCGTGAACTGGGAACGCGACCTGCCGGTACCGGAAGTCGCCGACCTGCGTAACGTCGTGGAAGGCGACCCGAGCCCGGATGGCAAAGGCACCCTGATCATCCGTCGCGGCATTGAAGTGGGCCACATCTTCCAGCTCGGCACCAAGTACAGCGAAGCCATGAAGCTTTCCGTACTGGGCGAGAGCGGCAAGCCGGTCACCCTGATCATGGGCTGCTACGGCATCGGCGTATCCCGCGTGGTCGCCGCCGCTATCGAGCAGAACTACGACGACCGCGGCATCCTCTGGCCGGCCGCCCTGGCGCCCTTCCAGATCGCCATCGTGCCGATGAAGTACGAGAACGAAGCCGTGCGCGCCGCCGCCGACAAGCTCTACGCCGACCTCACCGCGGCCGGCTTCGAAGTCCTGCTGGACGACCGCGACAAGAAGACCAGCCCCGGCGTGAAATTCGCCGACATGGAACTGATCGGCATCCCGCACCGCATCGTCGTCAGCGAGCGTGGCCTGGACGAAGGCACCCTGGAGTACAAAGGTCGCCGTGACGCCGAGTCGCAGCCCGTCGCCCTGTCCGACCTGCAAGCCTTTATCACGGCCAAGATCCGCAACTGAGCAGAGCAATGTTCACCCGAAGTACCTCCAGCCTCGTGGCTGCCGCCCTGTGCGGCAGCCTCCTGCTGAGCGGCTGCGCTAACCAGCTGCCGCAACGCAGCGAGCACGAAGAGCGCGTCGAGCGTAAGTTGCTCGACCACAGCTTGCAGATCGACGTAGGCACCCCAGGCACGCTGGAACTGCCGCAGCGCCGAATTCGCGTGCAGGAACAGAAGACCTTCGAAGTCACCGAATTCGAAGTCACCCGCCGCTACGACCGCTATACGCCGTACCAGGGCTGGCGCAAAAGCTACGAAATGCCGCTGGGCGTCGTGGCCTTCGTCGCCGGCATCGGTGCCAACGTGGTCAACGTGTTCGCCCTCGGCAACCTGCCGGAAAGCGTCACCCGCGGCTGGATCCGCTATGGCATCGACGGCATGAACCCGTTCATGAACGTCCAGTCCAACGGCCGCGCCGAGCAGAACCTGGCAGCGATCGACGAACGCCAGCGCGACAAGCGCACCGAGTACTCCAGCCTGCCCTGGTCGGAGCGCCCGGTGACTGTCACCGCCGGCAAGAACTCCCAGGAACTGCTCACTGACCGCCATGGCGTGCTGCGTCTGAATCTACTGGAAGGCCCTTTCAGTGATGACGAAGTCAGCCGTATCGGCCGTCTGCAGTTCAGCGTCCAGGACCCGTCCGACGACACTCGCGCCGACGCCAGCCTCTTGGTCAGCCGCTCCCTGCGCGGCAAGCTGCAGGAAGCCCACGCGTTGATCTATGACGACCTCGAAGGCGACGATGTGCACCACTGGGTGCATCGGGTGAAGCGCCTCTCCGACCTCGGCCTGGAAGAGGAAGC
Source organism: Pseudomonas sp. PDNC002 (assembly GCF_016919445.1). NCBI lineage: Bacteria > Pseudomonadati > Pseudomonadota > Gammaproteobacteria > Pseudomonadales > Pseudomonadaceae > Pseudomonas > Pseudomonas sp. PDNC002. Next base: position 5,810,103 of record NZ_CP070356.1, read on the forward strand.
CAGCGAACTGGAGCAGAGCCTGATCGAGCTGACCCGCAACGATCCGGAGCTGCAGAAGGAGTTTCTCCACAGCCTGATGACCGACGCCGGTCGCCTGGCAGCGGACCCCGGCGCCAGCAATTGACGCTCAGCGGCGAACGATGAAGCCGGTGATGCCCTGGGGCGTCATCGGCTGCAGTTCAACCGCCGCAACCTTCGCCTTCACCGGACCGCGAGCCAGCCACTTCTCCAGCTCGCGCACCGCATCTTCCTCGCCCTCGATCAGCAGCTCCACCCGACCGTCGTCGAGATTGCGCACCCAGCCGTCGATCTCCAGGCGATCCGCCTGCTCCTGGGTGCTCTGTCGATAAAAGACGCCCTGCACCTTGCCGCTGACGTAGCCGTGCAGACAGATTCTGGCCATTCAGTGTTTCTCCTCCCGTAGCGCAGTCAGGCGCGCCTGCAAGCCGGCGGCGGTCTGTTCGCCCAGCAGTTGCTCGCGCATCTTGCCGTCAGGATCGACGATATAGGTGACAGGCAGCGCTTCGCTGCGCGGCAGGCTGTAGCGCGGCGCCGGATCATCGGCCAGCACGGTGTATTCCACACCCAGCGCTTGGGAGGCCTTTGCCAGGTCGGCATCGCGCAGGCCATCGAAGTTCACGCCAACCACCCGAAAGCGCTGCACTTCCCCGGTTTTGGCAAGCTGGTTCAGCTCCGGGATTTCCTTGCGACACGGCGCGCACCACTCGGCCCAGTAATTAATAACTAGCCACTGGCCATCCATGCTCGCAGCGGGTACTTTCCGTCCATGCTGATCGGTGCCATAGTCCGCCGAGCAGCCGGCCAGGATCAGGCCGGCCATCAAGCCCATTACAATACGGAGCCGCACTCCCATGCCTTCAGTCCTCGTGTATGCGGGGTGGTCATGATGCTCGATGCCTTGCGCCTGGAGGTGCCGGACATTCTCGAAGAGGATGCCGAGGCAATGAGCAACCTGGCGGCCGGGCTCCTGGAATCGCGTCGCCAACCGCTGCAGGAAGGATTGCAGAAGGCTCTCGGCACGCTGTTCCGCCTCAACCGATGCGCGCTGACCTTACTGGAAAGGCAGCGCGCCCTGCAAAGCCTGAGCGAAGAATATCGTCATTACGAACGACTGATCCGTCTGGAGAAGGTGCCGCCGGCGCTCTTCGTTCACTTCTGCGGCGAGCTGGCGGCCGGCTTCAAGCGCCTGCTCCTGCAGATCCTGCATGGACACAAGCCATCGCGACCGCACATGGCCTGGTGCCTGTACATGGCCCAGCATTTTCTCGCCCAGGCGCTGCTGCGCCATTACCAGCAGTATCAGCAGCCGCCCGGAAGCCTGTGGCGCGACAGCCATCTGCTCTATTGGATCGGCGAACACCAGGAGTGCCTCGACGAACCAGTGGCCGCGGCTTTCGATCCCGTTCCCGCGGGCACCCTGCGCGGGCTATACCAGCAGGTACTCCTGCTGGCGCTGAGCAATCCGTTTCATCTCACCGAAGGCGAAGCACCGCAATTGTTCAGTGCGCTAGCTCCCTTGGCGGCGCTCGGCCGGCTATTGCCCTGGGACGATGAAGAACAGGATGGCTTCGTGGTTGACCTCGGCTCGGACCAACCCTGCCTGGCCGTCGAGCAGGCCAGCAACGCGCCGTCCGAACAACTGCGTCGCCTGGAACTGGGCGCCCTGCTCATCGCCCTGCACGATCCCGCGCCCTTGCGCCGGCTGGACCAGGGCGTGCTGCTGGAGCGCGTTCGCCATCACTGGCTCGGCCATCAGCCTCGGCGCCATGAGCGCGCCGAACAGAGCGGCAGTTGCCGCGTGGTCGTCGGCTTGCCCGCCATCCAGCGCCACCTGCTCGACAGCAGCGCCCAACCCTGCCTCGATGCCGCCTTGATGGATGCCAGCGCTGGCGGGGCGCGAATTCTCTGCCCTGGCCAACAGGCAGGCAGTTTCCCCGTCGGCCAACTATTGCTCATCCCGAGTAATGGCGGCACCCCGACCCTTGCCGTGGTGCGCTGGCGGCATCTCAACAGCGATGGCCTTCATCTGGGACTTCGCTATCTCAAGGGCCTACCCCGACCCGTATGGCTCCGCCGCGCGCCGGACGCACAGCGTCACCCCGGCGTACTGCAAAGCACGCCCGAGCCCGGCAATGGCTGGTATCACGGCCTGTGGGTCGCCCACGGCCAGTTCGTCGAAGGCGAAAATCTCTGGCTGCAACTGGCCAGTTTCGACAATCAGACGATCCTGCCGCTACCCGCCGCCAATCTCAGTACCCCACTGGTGGCGCGCCATCCCTTGCGCCTCGCCTGATTAGCAAATTTGGGAGAGGAGTCACAGGCAAGATCGGCAATAGGCCCGGATTGCTCTGAGGGAGCGCCCGTATAATTCGAACGTTCGTTCTGACTTTCGGGACGAATCTCGCACGCTAATCAGATCACCGCCTTCAGAACGCGGCAGGCGCCACGTACGCCGCCCTTCATCGACAGGACAGCCAGATGCAGCCCACAGACCAGCTCGTCAGTAAGGTTCCCAGCCATATTGTCGCCAGCGCACGGCCGGCCAATGCGGCCAATGGAGGACGTCTCGCCGACTACAACGTGGCGGTCTGGCTGCACTTGCCGGGGGTAGCGGAGTTACCGGTGACGCTGCTCGTCAGTTATCGCGACGGTGAACGCACGCGGGAAGTCGTCATTGATCACGGCACGGTGAATGGCCAGAGTCGCATCCTGCTGTCGGGCATCGCGCGGCTACCGTTCAGCCAGCGGATCGAGGATGCGCAGATCAAGGTGCGCTCAGCGATCGCGCTGTCGCGCGTCATCGCTGAAGAGGTATTCATGCAGGCGGTGGAACAGCAACCCAGCAGCGCCCGGCCGCTGGTGACCAGCCTTTGAGGGATCAGCCCAGCTGACGTACCGGGGCCGCAGCGTCAGCTTGCGCAGTAGCAACGGGCTCCGCCAGTTCCTGCGCCGCGGAGGGCAGCAGTGACTCGGGCCAGCTGCTGAATTGCAGACCAGTGATTCTATTCAACCGCTCCAGAGCACTCATCGGGTCACGCTGATGCAGGTGTACTACGTTGTTCTGGTCTTTTTTCATGGAATGCACTGGCCTTGAGGGGAACTTCTGGAGGACATCTATGTCCTGTTTCCCCTGTAGCCAGAAGCATGCCAATTTTGAAATGCCGCAGAATTACACGTCCGAGAATTCTGTCGAAACTTCCCAAGCATCAGAAACGCCGCAAACTGACGTTTTGTGTCACTCGGAATGTGACGGCTTCAACCATTTGGCCAGGCTGTCGCCGAACAGCGCCTCCCGATCCGACTGATAGCGCTCCAGTGTGGCCCGCAGTTCCGCATACCAGGGCTCGTCGAGTGTCGCCGGCAGCGACTCCAGGCAGGGCAGCGGCCACGGGCAACGATTGAGCAGGTGGTGAAGGCTGTAGCTGCCAAGATCACGACACAGCACCCAGGCAGCGTTGGCCGCACCCGCACGGCAAACCAGTTGCTCGCTTTCGAGGAAATCCAGCACCTCTTCCCACTCATCTTCCGGCAGCAGCCAGCCCGCGCGATGCAGATGCGACAGCCTGGTCGGCAAACCGTGTCGCTGCCGATCGAAGAACACCCGCAGAACGCCCAGGACCACCAGCAGGCGAGGCATCGCGCGGTGCCGCCACAGCCGCGTCGACGACAGGTTGCACACCAGCTCCGCGCCAAACAGCACGATCAGCCAGGACAGCCAGATCCACAGGAGGAACAGCGGCACCGTGGCGAAGGCGCCGTAGATAAGCTTGTAGCCGGGGAAGAAGCTGACATAGAGCCCGAACAGCGATTTCGCCGCCTCGAACAGGATTGCCGTGAACACCCCGCCTGCCAGTGCGTGCAGGACCGGCACGCGGGCATTGGGCACTGCCGCATAGATCAGGGTGAAAGCCGCCACGCTGAAAAGCAGCGGCATGAACTTCAGCAACATCGCCGCGCCCGGGAGCGCGTGCGGGCCGGACAGCAGTGACAGCGACGTGATGTAGGTCGACACGGCGAACCCCGTCCCCAGCAGCAGCGGCCCGAGACTGAGGATCGCCCAGTACAGCAGGAAGCGCGCAACACCCCGCCGCGGCTGGCGGACCCGCCAGATCGCATTGAACGCCTTCTCGATGGTCACCAGCATGGTGAACGCGGTGACGGCCAGAAAAGCCACCCCCAGCCAGGTCAGGTGACGTGCCTGGGTCGTGAAGTTGCGCAGGTAGGCCTCCACCGCCTCGCCGGTGGATGGCACGAAATTGCGGAACACGAACAGCTGGATGCGCTCCCCCATCCCCTCGAAGGCCGGCACGGCCGAGAGCATGGCGAAGGTCACGGTCATCATCGGGACGACCGCGAACAGCGTGGTGTAGGTCAGGGCCGCCGCGCTGTTGGGCGCCTTGTCGGCCAGGAAGCGCTGGACCAGATAGCGGCCGAATTCGACCAGGCCCTGCAAGCGTTCGTGCATGAATTGTCCTTTGGCTGCACTGAAAAACCGTCCTCATGGATCCCGGCGAACGACAGCGGTTCAGTCCAGTCCGAGGAGGCGGTTAGAATAGCCGCCACTTCATCGGCCTTGCGAGTCCCGGCACATGAGCCAGATTTCAATTTTCCACAATCCGCGCTGCTCGAAATCCCGCAGCGCCCTCGAACTACTCGAAGAGCGGGGAATCCAGCCGCAGATCGTGCGTTACCTGGAAACCCCGCCCAGCGCTGCCGAACTCAAGGCACTGCTCGGTAAGCTCGGTATCGGCGCGCGCCAGTTGCTGCGCACCGGCGAGGACGAATACAAGACCCTCGACCTGGCCAATCCCGCGCTGGGCGACGAGCAATTGATCGAGGCGATGGTCAAGCATCCCAAGCTGATCGAGCGTCCCATCGTCATCGTGGGTGACAAGGCGGTGGTCGGTCGGCCGCCGGAGAAGGTACTGGAGATCCTGCCTTGAGCGCGCCCTACATCCTGGTGCTCTACTACAGCCGCCACGGCGCCACCGCCGAGATGGCCCGGCAGATCGCCCGCGGCGTCGAGCAGGGCGGCCTGGAAGCGCGCCTGCGCACCGTGCCGGCGGTCTCCACCGAGTGCGAAGCCGTCGCCCCGGACATCCCGGCCGAAGGCGCGCTCTACGCCACCCTGGACGACCTGAAGGACTGCGCCGGCCTCGTCCTGGGCAGCCCGACGCGCTTCGGCAACATGGCCGCCCCCCTCAAGTATTTCCTCGACGGCACCAGCAGCCTGTGGCTGACCGGCGGTCTGGTGGGCAAGCCCGCCGCCGTCTTCACCTCCACCGCCAGCTTGCATGGCGGCCAGGAGACCACCCAGCTGTCCATGCTGCTGCCACTGCTGCACCACGGCATGATCGTCACCGGCATCCCCTACAGCGAACCCGCGCTGCTCGAGACTCGCGGCGGCGGCACGCCCTATGGCGCCAGCCACTTCGCCGGTGCGGATGGCAAGCGCAGCCTGGACGAGCACGAAATCACCCTGTGCCGCGCGCTCGGAAAGCGCCTGGCCGACGTCGCCCGCAAACTGGAGAGTTGAATGGCCCGCAAGAACAAACCGCTGCCGCCCATGGAATGGCTGAAACCCCGGCTGTCCGCGAGCCGCGCGGTCGCCCTCGGCAGCTTCATCGGGCTGATCCTGCTCATCGTCATCTGGGACCTGCTGTTCGCTGACGCTCACGGTGCCGCGCATTGGGTGCCCTGGGCAGTCCTGGCGTTCAAGCTGCTGCCGCTGCTGGTGGTAGCGCCTGGTATCCTGCTCGGCAGCGCCCGCGGCCATGCCTGGGCGTGCTACGTGATCAACCTGTACTTCATCCTCGGCGTGCTCAACGCCTTCGATCCCAACCACGCCATCTTCGGCTGGGCGGAGATCATCCTCAGCGTGTCGCTGTTCTGCTCGGCACTGATGTACACGCGCTGGCGCTTCCAGTACGACCGCAAGCTGGCCGGCGAAGGCCAGGAACCGCAGCAAGAAGCGACGAACGCCTGATCGGGAAATCGAGGAAACCTGGGCTTACCAGCCCATGGTTTCCTTGAGGAAGGGAATGGTCAGCTTGCGCTGCGCCTGCAGCGAGGCCTTGTCCAGCTCGTCCAGCAGGTCGAAGAGGAACTGCATGCTGCGCGCGCCGCGGGTGAGGATGAAGCGCCCCACTTCGTCGGTCAGGTGCAGGCCACGGCGTGAGGCGCGTAGTTGCAGGGCGCGGAGCTTCTCGTCGTCGGTCAGCGGGTGCAGCTGGAAGATCAGCGAGAGCGTCAGGCGGGATTTCAAGTCCGGCAACTTCACCGGCAGTTCGCGCGGCGATACCGAGGCAGAGAGCAGCAGCTTGCGACCGGAATCGCGCAGGCGGTTGAACAGGTGGAACAGCCCTTCTTCCCACTCGCGCTTGCCGGCCAGGGCGTCGAGGTCGTCCAGACAGACCAGCTCGCGCTGTTCGAGGTTGTCGAAGATTTCCGGGCCGTAGGGCACAAGGTCGGCCATCGGCAGGTAGACGGAAGGTTCGCCGAGCTGTTCGGAGCGGATGCAAGCCGCCTGCAGCAGGTGGCTGCGGCCCACGCCTTCGGCGCCCCAGAGATAGATCAGGCTCTCCGTCCAACCCGCTTCGGGCTCGCACAGACGCTCGACATAGCCCAGCGCCGCGGCATTGGCACCGGGGTAGTAGTTGGCGAACGTTGCGTCATCACGCAGTCGTACGCTTAGGGGAAGCTGCATAGGAGTCATGCGGGCCGAGCGTTTCTTCAATCGCTTGTGGTGAGCCTGGGTGACTGAAAGTTTATCCAAATCAGAAGGATAACGCAGCTACCCAGTGCGGATCAGAGCGCTCGCGCGCCAGGGATGGGACTTTGCCCGCCCCTGACGCGCCAATTACCAGTGGAAACGCAGGGTATTCTGGGTCGGCACGGCAGGATTGGGCACCGGTTGGCCATTGGCGTCGACCGCCGGCTGCGCGGGCTCGGCCGGGGCCTCCTGGAGACGCGCCAGCGCCAATTGTGCACGCAGCTGCTCGGGGCTGGCGGTCACACGGTAGAGCAGGTTGCTACCTTGCACTTCAACCAATTTGGCACCCATGGGTTCGAGCAGGCGCGATACTTCGGCGTAGCGGGCCAGGTCGGCGCCTTCGATCTGCAGGACTTGGGCCGACGCCGCTCCGGAGGAACCGACGAAACGCTGCGACAGGCGCTGGGAAACGCCCAGCATCACTGCATCGGCCAGCGCGTCCGGCGTATCGCCCTGGGCCTGGCCCTGTTCGCGGCTATCGCCCATCCAGACACGCCAGGTGGCGGTCCATTTGCCGTCGGCTTCCTTGGCGTCCACCGCCAGCAGCGCATCGGCGCCGTAGCGCTCGGAGGCGGCTTTCAGCGCGTCAGGCTGGGCGGCATTGAGATTCTCGGCGGTGCCGACCTGCTGTTCGCCGAGGTCGGCCATCGGCAGGCGCAGCGGCAGGCCACGGCGCTGGGCGGCGCGGTTCAGCGGTGCCGAGGCCTCCTGGCTGTCACCCACGAGACTGCTGCCATTGGCGCTTTCATTCAGCCACCAGGCCAGCACGCTCGGGCGGCTGGCCCCCCACACCGGGAGGCCGGCCTGGCGCAGGGCGTTGTCGGTGGCGGTGGGATCGAAGTCCACCACCAGGGCCATGGGCGGACCGTTCTCGAAGCCGTACTGGCTGATCAGTTGCTGCGGGTCCTTGAAGTAGCCGGCCAGCGCCGGGCTTTGCAGGCCACGGCTGTCGCCGGTCAGGCGCTGCACCAGGGTCTGCAGCGCACGGGTCAGGCCGGCGTTGCGCTCGTCCGGTTGCTGGGAAGCGACCGGTTCGTGCACCTGGTACAGGTTGCCCAGCGTTTCAGCGAAGGACGGCAGGCTGAGCAGCGACAAGCAGAGGATCAACAGGCGGGCGGTCAGGCGCATGGCGGGTTCTCGCGCAGGAAAACGAAGGCGCCGTCGACAAACGCGACGGCAAGGAAGGCCTATACCTTAAACAGCCGTCCGGCCAGCGGCAACAGCGCGAGATGGCCGCTGCCGGGCAAGCCTGATAAAATCCCGCGCCTCCCGCGCAGGCCGGGAAGCGCGAACGGCGCACCCGGCGGCAAGACGAATCATCCCTTCTATAGGCCTGGATTTATGAGCAACAAGCAACCCTCGTTGAGCTACAAGGACGCCGGTGTGGACATCGACGCCGGCGAAGCCCTGGTCGAACGCATCAAAGGCGTCGCCAAGCGCACCGCGCGTCCTGAAGTGATGGGCGGCCTGGGTGGCTTTGGCGCTCTGTGCGAAATCCCGGCCGGCTACAAGCAACCCGTGCTGGTTTCCGGCACCGACGGCGTCGGCACCAAGCTGCGCCTGGCGCTGAACCTGAACAAGCACGACAGCATCGGCCAGGACCTGGTCGCCATGTGCGTGAACGATCTGGTCGTGTGCGGCGCAGAGCCGCTGTTCTTCCTCGACTACTACGCCACCGGCAAGCTGAACGTCGACGTAGCCGCCACCGTGGTCACCGGTATCGGCGCCGGTTGCGAGCTGGCCGGCTGCTCCCTGGTCGGTGGTGAGACCGCCGAGATGCCGGGCATGTACGAAGGCGAAGACTACGACCTGGCAGGCTTCTGCGTTGGCGTGGTGGAAAAATCGGAAATCATCGACGGCTCGAAAGTGGTTGCCGGCGACGCCCTGATCGCCCTGCCCTCCTCCGGCCCGCACTCCAATGGCTACTCGCTGATCCGCAAGATCATCGAAGTCTCCGGCGCCGACATCGAATCCACCCAGCTCAACGGCAAGCCCCTGGCCGACCTGCTGATGGCACCGACCCGCATCTACGTGAAGCCGCTGCTGCAGCTGATCAAGAACACCGGCGCGGTCAAGGCCATGGCCCACATCACCGGCGGCGGCCTGCTGGACAACATCCCGCGCGTACTGCCGGACAATGCCCAGGCGGTGGTCGACGTGGCCAGCTGGCAGCGCCCGGCGGTCTTCGACTGGCTGCAGGAGAAAGGCAACGTCGACGAGACCGAGATGCACCGCGTACTGAACTGCGGCGTCGGCATGGTCATCTGCGTCGCCCAGGATCAGGTCGAGGCTTCCCTGAAGTCCCTGCGTGACGCCGGCGAGCAGCCGTGGGTCATCGGCCGCATCGACGCTTGCGCCGCCGATGCCGAGCGCGTGGTCCTGAACAACCTGAAAGGCCACTGATGTCCAAATCTTGCAATGTCGTGGTGCTGATTTCCGGCTCCGGCAGCAACCTGCAAGCCCTGATCGACAGTCTCGCCGGCGGTGATTCGCCGGCAGCGATCCGCGCGGTGATTTCCAACCGCGCGGACGCCTACGGCCTGGAGCGCGCACGCCAGGCCGGTATCGAGACCCGTTTCCTCGACCACAAGGCCTACACCGACCGCGAAAGCTTCGATGCCGCGCTGATCCAGGCCATCGATGGCTTCGACGCCGACCTGGTGCTGCTCGCCGGCTTCATGCGCATCCTCAGCGCGGACTTCGTGCGCCACTACCAGGGCCGCCTGTTGAACATCCATCCGTCCCTGCTGCCCAAGTACAAGGGATTGCACACCCACCAGCGCGCGCTGGAAGCAGGCGACGCCGAGCATGGCTGCAGTGTGCACTTCGTCACCGAGGAACTTGACGGTGGTCCTCTGGTCGTACAGGCGGCAATCCCGGTAGAGTCTGACGACACGCCGGAAACGCTGGCCCAACGAGTTCACGTGCAGGAGCATGTGATTTATCCGCTGGCCATGCGCTGGTTCGCCGAGGGCCGGGTACGGCTGGGCGAACAAGGCGCCACGCTGGATGGGGAGATGCTCCCCGCCTCCGGCTATCCGTACCGAACCTAGGAGATTCGTGATGCGTAGAGCCCTGCTGTTGCTGATGGCAGTACTGACCTTGCCGGCACAGGCTTTCGAGCTGGAGCCGTTCGAGGCCAGCTACACCGCCGACTGGAAACAGATGCCAATCAGCGGCACCGCCTCCCGCAGCCTGAAGCAAGGCGATGGCGGCCGTTGGGAACTGAATTTCAAGGCGTCCATGCTGCTCGCCAGCCTGACCGAGAACAGTACCTTCAAGGTCGAGAACGACACCTACCTGCCACTGACCTACCGCTGGGCCCGTGAAGGCCTGGGCAAGAACAAGCAGACCGAGCTCGATTTCGATTGGGCCGAGAAGCAGGTACTGGGCAGCGACCGTGGCGACCAGGTGCGCCAGCCGCTGAACAAGGGCCAACTGGACAAGTCCACCTACCAGCTCGCGCTGCAGCACGACGTCGCCGTCGGCAAGAAGAGCATGAGCTATCAAGTGATCGAGGGCACCGACGTCGATACCTACGACTTCCGTGTGCTCGGCGAGGAAAAGGTCCGCACCCAGGCCGGCCTGATCACCGCCATCAAGGTCGAGCGCGTACGCGACCCCACCAAGAGCAACCGCAAGACCATCCTCTGGTTCGCCAAGGATTGGGACTACCTCCTCGTGCGCCTGTACCAGCAGGAGTCCGACGGCAAGGAATACCAGATCATGCTCAAGGAAGGCACCGTGAACGGCAAGGCTGTTCAGGGCGAGAAAGGCTGATCCTTCTGCGCAAAGAAAAAGCCGGGCAATTGCCCGGCTTTTTCATATCTGCGCCACGCGGAGCGCAGGGCCTGTAGGAGCGAGCTTGCTCGCGAACCGCTTGGCACCAATGCCGCCGGGCACAGTGTTCGCGAGCAAGGACTGGGCGTCCCCCTCGGTCCTACGAAGAGCCGTACGCCGCATTGAGCGGCCAATAAAAAAGCCGGGCAACGCCCGGCTTTTCCTTGCCTGGAGAATCAGGCGGCGAATCAGCCCTCGTTCGACGGCTTGCGCTTGAAGCGGCGAGCGATCCAGCCGATGGCCAGCGCCGGCACGATCCACAGCTTCTTCAGCAGGATCAGCAACGTGGCGAACAGGCCCGCCTTGGCGGCCACCTTGCCGGCAATCAGCGCGCCCAGGCCGTAGGCGGCGACCTTGTCCATGCTGGGGTTGAAGTCGACGTAGCGGTTGCCCGGGTTGAACTCGGTCATGGCCAGCACCTTGCCGACGTTCTTCTCGATCTCCGGCAACTGCTCCATCCCGGCAACGAAGTTCAGCACCAGCACACCTTTGCGGCCCAGCACGCGGATGTTGTAGTTCAGCGTATGGTCCTTGGCGTCGCCGAACTGCAGCTCCTTGGCCCAGTAGAGTTTCTTCTCGGCGGCATCGTAGCGCGGCGGCGCCGCCCAGCCGATCAGCTGGATGGCCTCGAAGCCTTGCTGCTCGCGCTGCGGGTTGGCTTCCTTCAGATCAGCCTGCATTTCCTTGAGCATCTCGGCGTAGTCGATCTTCGCCGCGTCCTCGTCGGAAACGTAGCCGCTCTCCTCATACTGCACAGTCACCGCCCAGGAGGCGGCGTCGAAGGGCGAGACACCGGCCGGCATCAGCATGCCCAACGGCGGCTCGGAGCTGGGTGGATTGCCCCAGGCTTCGAGCACACGCTCGGCATCGGCGCTGCCGAGGAAGACGAAATTGTCCGGCAGGTCGAAAGTCGCGAGGTTATCGCCGACTACCACCTTGCCCTTCTGGAAGTGCAGGCTGGCGACGAAGGTCTCGGGCGACATCTCCTCGTCCGACTCGGCGGCGGGAGCAGCGGCAGCCGCAGGGGCTTCGCTCTGGTTGGAGGTAGCAGGTGCAGCAAACGCCGGGGCGGCGACGGCCTGGGCGAGCAAGGCAACGAGGAAGAGGGCTTTGCCATCCATAGAGGTGAATCTCCTGAATCGAATCCATGACATCGGCGGCCACCCGTGGTGGCGCCGGGCACGGATTGTCTCACTGACCCAGTCGGTCTGTAACAGGAAATTTCCGCATTCGGGCACTGAGCCAACATTCACCTGTAGGAGCGAGCTTGCTCCTACATGAGGGCTGCCCTCACGGCTGGCTGGCGATGGCCTTTTCAATTGCCGCTTGCAGCTCGGGATCATCCGGCTTGGTCAGGCTGGAGAACTCCGCCACCACCTTGCCCTGACGGTCCACCACGTACTTGAAGAAGTTCCAGCGCGGTACCTGGTCAGCCTGTTGCGCGAGGTCCTTGAACAGCGGGATGGCTTCATCGCCGCTGACGTGCTGCACCGAGGTCATGTTGAAGGTCACGCCGTAGTTGCCGTAGCAGATCTTCGCAGTCTCGGCGGAGTCGGCATCTTCCTGCTTGAAGTCGTCGGAGGGCACGCCGAGCACTTCCAGGCCCTGGCCCTTGTACTTCTGGTAGACCGCTTCAAGGCCCTTGAACTGCGGGGTGAAGCCGCAGTGGCTGGCGGTGTTCACCACCACCAGCGGCTTGCCAGCGTAAAGCTCGCACAGGTCGAGCACATCCTTGGAGCGCAGCTTGGGCAGTTCGCCCTGGGTCTTGAGCAGCGCCGGGCAATCGGCGGCCTGGGCCGCCAGCGGCAAGAGAAGAGAGAGGGCGAGCAGGGAAAGACGCATGGCAGTGATCCTCGAATTATCCCGTCACGCTACCCCGCACGACGGGCATCAGCAACTGCCCATGCCCAACTGCATCAGCGCCAGCCCACCGCGCTGCCAACCCCACCAGGCGAGACCGGCCAGCGCCAGGCCAAGGCCCAGCACCAGTGCGATCAGCAGTGGGCGCCTCACACCGCCCCCAGCGCTGGGCGTTCGACCGGGCGCTCGCGGACCGGCCAGTTGAGCAGGCCGGCCAGCAGACTGAGGAGGATGGAAATCTGCCAGACCATGTCGTAGTTGCCGGTGTGGTCATACACGTAGCCACCCAGCCAGCCGCCGAGGAAGGCGCCGATCTGGTGGAACAGGAAGGTGATGCCTCCAAGCATCGACAGGTTGCGCACGCCGAACAGCGTGGCCACCGTGCCGTTGGTGAGCGGCACCGTGGACAGCCACAGCAGGCCCATGGCGATGCCGAATGCATAAGCCGTCCACACCGTCAGCGGCGCCCAGAGGAAGGCGACGATCACCACGCCGCGCAGCAGGTACAGGCCGGTGAGCAGCTTGGGCTTGCTCATTCGCCCGCCGAGCCAGCCGGCGATATAGGTGCCGAACACGTTGAACAGCCCCACCAGCGCCAACACGGTGGTGCCGACGGTTGCGGGCAGGTGGCGGTCCACCAGATAGGCCGGCAGGTGCACGCCGATGAACACCACCTGGAAGCCGCAGACGAAGAAGCCCAGGGACAGCAGCCAGAAGCCGGAATGCCCGGCAGCCTCGCGCAGCGCCTCGCCCAGCGTCTGTTCATGTCCCTGCATCGGCAGCGGCTTGTCCTTCATCAGCGCGGCCAGCGGCACGATCAGCGCCACCATCAGGCCAAGGGCGAGCAGCGCGGCGGACCAGCCGAGCCAGCTGATCAGCCCGAGCGTGCCGGGCAGCATGGCGAACTGGCCGAACGAGCCAGCCGCCGCCGAGATGCCCATCGCCATGCTGCGCTGCTCCAGCGGCACCGCACGGCCGACCGCACCGAGAATCACCGAGAACGACGTGCCAGACAGGCCGATGCCGATCAGCAGACCGGCGCTCATGGACAGGCTGAACGCCGAGTCGGAAAAACCCATCAGCACCAGGCCGATCGCGTAGAGGATGCCGCCCACCAGCACCGTACGCATCGCGCCGAAGCGGTCGGCAATAGCCCCGGTGAACGGCTGGGCGATGCCCCAGATCAGGTTCTGCAGGGCGATGGCGAAGGCGAAGGTCTCGCGCCCCCAGCCGAATTCGGCGCTCATCGGCGCCAGGAACAGGCCGAAGCCGTGGCGGGTGCCCAGGGACAGGGCGAGGATCAGGGCGCCGGATAGCAGTATCCAGAACCCCGTACGCGACAGCTTCGACATCACTTGCTCCTACACGGGTATATACCCGCTTCTAATCGTTCGTATCCAATGCACGCAGGCCCGCGCTAGCTCTCCAGCGCGGCCAGTTCATCCAGCAGGGCTTCCAGTTGGCGACGCTTTTCATCGCCCAGGTGGGAAGCCACATCCTGCTGCGCCGTGTCCCAGGCGTCCCGGCCACGCACGATGCGCTCGAGGCCCGCCGGGGTCAGCACGACTATTCGGTTGCGCTGATCCTCACCTTCCTCAAGGCACACCAAGCCTTCGCTCTCCAGCGGCTTGAGGTTGCGCCCGAGAGTGCTGCGGTCCAGCCCCATGGCCTCGGCCAGGTCGGAAATGCTCGGCTGCTCCAGCCGCGACAGATGCCGCAGCAGGGAGAATTGCGCAGTCGTCAGCCCGACGCCTTTCAAGGCATCGTCGTAGACCCGGGTCACGGCACGGGCCGAGCGGCGCAGTTTGGTACAGAGACATTGGGTGGTCAGCATGGGATACGTGTATATACCCGCAATCGATCAAGCGCAATGGCCAGCGCGACCGATTGTCCCATCTGCCAACGCCAGGCGTTGGCGCAGCCAAGGGCACCGCGCTGCGCCAACCGTATAACTGCGGGCATCCAGCCCCGCGCTTTCGACGGGGCGCATCACGGTCCGAGGTCCCCGATGCCCGTCTACAAAGCTCCGCTGCGCGACACCCGCTTCTTGCTCAACGAAGTCTTCGACTTCCCCGGCCACTACCAGAACCTGGTGAACGGCGGAGAAGCCACGCCGGACATGGTCGATGCCATCCTCGGCGAATGCGCCAAGCTCTGCGAAGAAGTGATCGCCCCGCTCTACCACAGCGGCGACGAGGAAGGCTGCCACCTGGAGAACGGCGAAGTGCGTACGCCCAAGGGTTTCAAGGAAGCCTACGACGCCTACGTCGCCGGCGGCTGGCAGGGCCTTTCGCACCCGGTGGAGTACGGCGGCCAGGGCCTGCCGATGAGCCTGGGCGCGCTCAAGCAGGAAATGCTGGGCACCGCCAACTGGCCGTTCTCCATGTACCCGGGCCTGTCGCTGGGCGCGATGAATACCGTGATGCAGCACGGTACCGAGGAACAGAAACAGACCTACCTCACCCCGCTCACCGAAGGCCGCTGGGGCGGCACCATGTGCCTCACCGAGCCGCAGTGCGGCACCGACCTGGGCCAAGTGAAGACCCGCGCGGAAACCAACGCCGACGGTAGCTACGCCATCACCGGCACCAAGATCTTCATCTCCTCGGGCGAGCACGACCTCACCGAGAACATCGTGCACATCGTCCTCGCGCGCCTGCCGGATGCTCCCAAGGGCACACGCGGCATCTCGCTGTTCATCGTGCCGAAATTCCTGCCGGGTGATGGCAGCGCGCTCGGCCCGCGCAACGGCGTGACCTGCGGCGCGCTGGAGAAGAAGATGGGCATCAAGGCCTCGGCCACCTGCGTGATGAACTTTGACGGCGCCACCGGCTACCTCATCGGCGAGCCGAACAAGGGCCTGGAGTGCATGTTCACCTTTATGAACAGCGCGCGCATTGGCACCGCCATCCAGGGCGTGGCCACCGCCGAACTGGCCTACCAGGGCGCGCTGGCCTATGCCCGCGAACGCCGCTCCATGCGCGCGCTCTCCGGCACCAAGGAGCCGGGCGAGATCGCCGACACGCTGATGCACCACGGCGATGTGCGCCGCATGCTGCTGACCCAGAAAGCCGTGGCCGAGGGCGGCCGCGCGCTGATCTATCTCGCCACCCAGTACGCCGACAAGATGATCCAGGGCCTGCTGACCCACTCCACCGCCGAGTACGACCGCTGGGACGACAAACTCGGCTTCCTCACGCCGATCCTCAAGGGCTGCCTGACCGAACTGGGCCTGGAGAGCGCCAACCTGGGCATGCAGGTATTCGGCGGCCACGGCTACATCAAGGAACACGGCATGGAGCAGATCGTCCGCGACGCGCGGATCGCCACGCTCTACGAGGGCACCACCGGCATCCAGGCGCTGGACCTGCTCGGCCGCAAGGTGCTGCTGATGACCCAGGGCAAGGCCGTGCGCGACTTCACCCGCCAGGTGGCGAAGTTTGCCGTCGACCTGCTCAAGCAGGAACCGGCCATGCGCGGCCGCGCGCTCACGCTGCTCAAGCTCTGCGCACAATGGAACATCCTCACGCTGCGCATCGCCCTCACCGCCCGCAAACAGCGTGACCTGGTGAGCACCGCCAGCCACGACTACCTGATGTTCTCCGGCTATGCCGCGCTGGCCTATTCCTGGGCGTTGCAGGAGGCCGCTGCACGCAAGCGCCTGCGCCAGGGCGGCAGCGAATCGAGCGACTTCTACAAGGCCAAGATCGCCACCAGCGACTTCTACTTCGCCCGCCTGCTGCCGCGCGCCAAGGGGCACGCGTCAGCGATGGCCAAGCCGGTGCGGTCGATCATGGGGTTGAAGACGGAGCATTTTGCGTTCGATTGACGGACAAACCGGTTACGGCCGTGATCCCCATCCTGAAGTTCGGCGCAAAGCATTCCCTCTCCCCCGCCCTGGCTGCGCGCCCCGCTCCGAAGGGAGAGGGAGCTGCCCGTGCCGGCTGACACCGGGGTTTCAACCTGTACCATACAGTCCCCTCTCCCTTCAGGGAGAGGGTTAGGGAGAGGGGCTCCCACCAGCTATTTCCGAAGGTGGGATCAGAGCGCCAACGCCACCAGCACCGCGCACTCGATCATCTCCAGCATCGCCCCGGCGGTATCCCCGGTCGTGCCACCCAGGCGGGCGATGAAGCGGCTGCGCAACCAGACGAACACCACCAGCGCGACCGCCAGCGCCAGCATGCCGGTCAGGCCCACCAACACCATCAACACAGCATTGGCCGCCAGCATCCAGGGCATCGCGCTGCGCGGCAGATGATCGGCCAGCGCCTGGCCCAGGCCGCCCTTGCGGGCGTAATCGGTGGTATAGAACAGCAGCGGCAACGCGCAGCGCCCCAGCCAGGGCGCCAGCAGCAACCCCCAGTGCTGATGGTTGCCGAGAATGGCGGTGATCGCCGCGAACTTCAGCAACAACAACAGCACCAGCGCGACGACAGCGGCCGGGCCGCAGCGCGGGTCCTTCATGATCGCCAGCGTACGTTCGCGGTCACCCAGCCCGCCGATCCAGGCGTCCGCCGTGTCGGCCAGGCCATCGAGGTGCAGCGCGCCGGTGAAGGCCACCCACACCAGAAGAATGAGTGCCGCCTGCAACAGCAGGTGCACGCCGCTGAGCAACTCGCCCATGGCGAACAGCACCGCACCGATCAGCAGACCCACCAGCGGGTAATACAGCGTGGCCCGGCCGAACTGCTGCGGCGTCGGCATGTGCCCAAGGCGCACCGGCAGGCGAGTCAGGAACTGCAACGCCACCAGCGGCAGGCACCAGTCACTGAGCTGGGCGGCGCGCGCGTCTTCGTCACTCTCTTCAGCAGGCGGCTCGGGTGCTTCCTGGTCGCGTTCCGGGTGCGGGTTGTTCATCAGGGGTCGACTTATGGTTGCGCTTTTTGGATACGCCAGCCGTCACCCTCGTGGGTCACGTCCAGCACCATGCATTCGCCGTGGGCCACCACCACTTCCAGCAGACGCTTCGCCGGCAGGCCGCTGGCCAGCGCGCCGAACAGGCGCATCACACCGCCATGGGTGACGACCAGTACAGAAGATCCGGCATGGGCCTGGTAGAGCCGCTCCAGCGCCGCGAAGACGCGGGACTCGAAATCGCCCATAGCCTCGCCGCCAGGTGGAGGGAAAGCGTAGGGATCGTCCCAGAAGCGCCCGAGCGCCTGGGCATCCGTCTCCATCAGCTTAGCTGGCGAAATGCCTTCCCACTGGCCGAAATCCAGCTCCTGCAATCCCGCCTCGAAGCCCAGCGGCAGGCCGTGGCGCGCCGCCAGCTCCTGGGCGAAGGCCGCGCAACGCTGCAACGGCGAGCTGACCAGCGCCGACCAGCGACACTCATCCCCCACCGCCGCGCGCATCTGTGCCCAGCCGGTCTCGGTCAGCGTGTCGTCCAGCCGTCCGCGAAAGCCGCCGCCGCGCTCGGTCTCGCCGTGGCGCAACAGCTCCAGGCGCAGCGTCACGCCGGGCGATCCGATACCGCCGCCTCGGCGAAGGTCGCCATCTCGCTGTGCAGCCGGCAGGCCTGACGCAGCAGCGGCACCGCCAGCGCCGCGCCGCTGCCCTCACCCAGGCGCAGGCCCAGGTCCAGCAACGGCTGCGCGTTGAGCGCAGCCAGCACACGGTTGTGTCCCGGCTCGGCACCGGCGTGAGCGAACAACAGCCAGTCGCGGCAAGCGGGATTCAGGTGAATCGCGCACAGCGCGGCAGTGCTACAGATGAAGCCGTCCACCAGCACAGGTATGCCCTTCTGCGCGCACGCCAGGTAGGCGCCGACCAGCGCGGCAATCTCGAAGCCGCCCAGGCGGCACAGCGCCTCGAAAGGCTCGTCGCAATGCGCGCGGTGCAGCGCCAGCGCGCGATCGATCACCTCGACCTTGCGGGCAACACCCTGCGTGTCCAATCCAGTGCCAGGGCCGACCAGCGCCCGGGCCGGTTCGTCGAGCAGGGCGCAGGCCAGCGCAGCGGCGGCACTGGTGTTGCCGATGCCCATCTCGCCGCCGATGAACAGCTCGGCGCCGGCCTGTTGCGCGCGGCGCACGGACTCGCGGCCGGTCTCCAGGGCGATCAGGCACTGCGCGGCGGTCATCGCCGGCTCCTTGGTGAAGTTTGCGGTGCCAGCACCAACCATCACATGCAGTACGCCCGGCAGCGGCTCCAGCGGCGTTGCCGTGCCGAGGTCGATGACCTCCAGGCGCGCATCGAGGTCGCGGGCCAGCACGCTGATCGCCGCGCCACCGCGCACGAAGTTGCGCAGCATCTCCACGGTGACCGCCTGCGGATAGGCCGACACACCTTCGGCGACCACACCGTGGTCACCGGCGAACAGGGCGATCCAGACATGTTCCAGGCCCGGTCGCTCGCGCCCCTGCAGGCCAGCAAGGCGGATGGTTTCCTCTTCCAGCCGGCCCAGCGCGCCGCGTGGCTTGGTCAATTGGTCCTGGCGCGCGGCGGCCTTGTCCTGCGCCACGCGGTCGATCGGCTGGGTACCTTGCAGCCACCATTGCAGACTCATAACGCTTCCCCCTTCAACACCATGGGCAGGCCGGCGACGGTGAACACCACGCGCTCGCTGACCTCGGCCAGGGACTGGTGCAACCAGCCGGCCTCGTCGACATATCGGCGGCTGAGTTCGCCCATCGGCACCACGCCCAGCCCGGTTTCGTTGCTGACCAGGATGATCCGCCCCGGCAGTTGCGGCAGCGCTTCCAGCAGCGCGTCGATCTCGCCGCGCAGGCGCCAGCCGTCTTCATGGATCAGCAGGTTAGTAACCCACAGGGTCAGGCAATCCACCAGCACGCAGTGGCCGGGGGCGGCCAGGCGCTCCAGTGCGTCGGCCAGGGCCAGCGGTTCTTCCACCAGGCCCCAGTGTTCCGGGCGGCGCTCGCGGTGCTGGAGGATGCGCGCGGACATCTCGCCGTCGCCAGCCTGGGCCGTGGCGACATAGGTGACCGGCAAGCCGCTTTCCTGCGCCAGGCGCTCGGCCAGGCGGCTCTTGCCCGAGCGGGCGCCGCCGAGGATCAGTTCAAGCATGGGTTCTTCCAGTAGGTCAGCCCCTGTAGGAGCGAGCTTGCTCGCGAACAGAGGTTTCCGGTCACGCCGGAGTCATGCGGTTCGCGAGCAAGCTCGCTCCTACAAAAAAGCGTGTCTCCGGCGTTATCCGTCGACTTCACGGCGAGGCGGGATGGCGGATAACCGCGAACGGTCATGCGCCCTGCAGTCCGCATAACAACCTCAGTTTTTCGGTATCCAGATGCGCCTCGACCTGATCGGCCAGGCGCTCGATGTCGCGTTCGCGCAAGGCGTGGTAATCGATGTGCTGCACCTCGCGCAGCCCGGCCCAGCGCAGCAGCGCGGCACTGGAGGCGGAGGACTCGAACAGCCCGTGCAGATAGGTGCCCATCACCTGGCCATCGTCGCTCAACGCACCATCGGCACGGCCATCGCTCAGGTGCACGGCGGGATTGGCCAGCGCCGGGCCTTCGGTGACGCCGGCGTGAATCTCGTAGCCGCTCACCGGCGCGTCTTCCAGCGCCAGCCGGCCGTTGACGTTGCGCAGTTGCTTCTCCGGTTCCAGCACAGTGCGCAGGTCCAGAAGGCCAAGTCCTTCGCTCTCCCCCGCCGCGCCTTCCAGGCCATGCGGGTCGGCAAGCGTATGGCCGAGCATCTGCAAGCCGCCGCAGATGCCCAGCACTTTGCCGCCGTAGCGCAGGTGGCGCTGGATCGCCACGTCCCAGCCTTGCGCGCGCAAGAAGGCCAGATCCGGCCGTACGCTCTTGGAGCCGGGCAGGATAATCAGGTCCGCCGGCGGGATCGGCTGGCCGGGGCCGACGAAGGTCAGCTCCACCTGTGGGTGCAGGCGCAGCGGGTCGAAGTCGGTGTGGTTGCTGATGCGCGGCAGCACCGGCACGACGACCCGCAGTCGCTCGCCAGTCTTGGTGGCCTGGCGAGTGTCGATGGCATCCTCGGCTTCCAGATGGAAATCCATCAGGTACGGCAGCACGCCCAGCACCGGTACGCCGGTGCGTTCTTCCAGCCAATCGAGGCCGTTCTGCAGCAGGGCGATGTCGCCGCGGAAACGGTTGATGACGAAGCCCTTCACCCGCGCCCGCTCGGTTTCGGACAGCAGCTCCAGGGTGCCCACGAGGTGGGCGAACACGCCGCCACGATCGATATCGGCGATCAGGATCACCGGGCAGTCCACCGCCTCGGCGAAGCCCATGTTGGCGATGTCGTTGGCGCGCAGGTTGATCTCCGCCGGCGAGCCCGCGCCTTCCACCATTACCACCGGGTACTGCGCGCTCAGGCGCTGGTGGGACTCGAGCACCGCCTGCATCGCCACGCGCTTGTAGTCGTGGTAGGCCACGGCGTTCATGCTGGTCACCGCGCGGCCATGGATGATCACCTGGGCGCCGGTGTCGCTGTTGGGCTTGAGCAGCACCGGGTTCATGTCGGTGTGCGGCGCCAGATTGCAGGCCTGAGCCTGCACCGCCTGGGCGCGGCCGATCTCGCCACCGTCGGCGGTCACCGCACTGTTGAGCGCCATGTTCTGCGGCTTGAACGGCACCACCGCTACGCCCTGACGGCGCAACCAGCGGCACAGCGCCGTCACCAGCGTGCTTTTGCCGGCATCCGAGGTGGTGCCTTGCACCATCAAGGTCGCGCTCTGAGCACTGGACAATGTCACCGCAGGCTCTCCATCTGGTTGAAGGTGCGCAGGCCGTGCTCCAGGCGCTCCCAGCCCTTTTCGTCCGGTGGGAGACCGAAACGCAGGCTGCCGGGCGTCTCGAACAGGCGCACGAGAATGCCCTGGCGCGCCAGGTGATCGCGCAGCGCGTGGGCGCGCATGGACACCACCCACTGGAACAATGATGTGCCGCCTTGGGGCGCGAAGCCGTGGTCGCCCAGCAGGCCAGCCAGGCGCCGACTCGCCTCGTTGAGGTCGCGGCGGCGCTGGATCTGCTCCTGGAACTCGCCCAGCACCGCCTGGGCAACCCAGCGCGTGGGGCCGTTCACCGCCCAGGGGCCGAGCAGTTTCGCCAGGCTCTCCAGCAGCCGCGGTTCGGCGAAGGCGAAGCCCAGCCGCGCACCGGCCAGGCCGAAGAACTTGCCGAAGGAACGCAGCACGATCAGCCCCGGCCGGCTGGCGCAACTGGGCGTCAGGCTGTGCTCGGGCGTGCAGTCCATGAAGGCTTCGTCCACCACCAGCCAGCCGCCGCGCTCCTGAAGGCGCGCGTGCCATTCCAGCAGTACGCCAGCCTCGATGCGCTTCCCCGTGGGGTTGTTCGGGTTGACCACCACCAGCACGTCGAAGCGCTCCAGGTGATGAGGCACTTCCTGGTCGCTGACTTCGCGCAGGATGTGTCCGGCGGCGCGCCAGGATTCGGCGTGCTCGGCATAACAGGGCGAAACCACGCCGACCTTGCCGGGCCTGCGCAGGCGCGGCAACAGCTGGATCGCCGCCTGGCTGCCGGGCAGAGCCAGCAGCTTCTCGGCGCCGTAGTAGCGGCGCGCGGCGGCTTCCAGGCCATCGCTGTCTTCGGGCAGGCGCATCCAGGCTGCCGCCGGCACGCTGGGCAGCGCCCAGGGCCAGGGAGAGATGCCGGTGGACAGGTCCAGCCACTCAGAGAGCGGAATTCCGTACTGCTGCGCCGCTTTGCGCAACCGGCCGCCATGTTCGAGCATCAGAGCACTCCCAGAATCAGGATGATCAGCAACCACAACAACACTCCCTGACGCACCAGGGCAAGCGCGCGCCAGATGTCCACAGCGGTCGGCGCCGGGCCTTCGCCCAACTGCGGACGCTCGTGGAGTTCGCCGTGGTAGCGGGCGGAACCGCCGAGCGAAACACCCAGCGCCCCCGCGCCGGCCGCCATCACCGGACCGGCGTTGGGGCTGTCCCATTTTGGCGCCTGCGTGCGCCAGCAGCGCAGGGCCAGCCGGGTGTGGCCGAGCAGCGCGTAGGTGAAGGCCACCAGGCGCGCCGGAATGTAGTTCAGCACATCGTCGATCTTCGCCGCCGCCCAGCCGAAGCGTTCGAAGCGTGCATTGCGGTAGCCCCACATGGCGTCGAGGGTGTTGCTCAGGCGATAGAGCACCACGCCCGGCGCTCCCGCCACGGCGAACCAGAACAGCGCGGCGAAGACCGCATCGCTGCCATTCTCCAGCACCGATTCGGTGGCCGCGCGGGCCACGGCGGTTTCGTCCAGCTCGGCGGTTTCGCGACTGACCACGTAACCCACGCGCAGGCGCGCTTCGTTCAGGTCGCCACTACGTAGCGCCAGCACCACCGGGTCGGCGTGCTCGCCCAGGCTGCGCAAGCCCAGCGCGGCGTACAGCGCCAACACCTGGACGATCCAGCCGACGTAGGGCAGCAGGCTCAGCAACAGCGCGATGAGGGTCAGCGGGATGACCGCGATGATCCACGCGGTGACGCCATGGCTGCGCCAGCCGAGGCCGGGGGTGTCACTCTTGGGCGTAGTGGTGCTCGCTGATACGCCCTCTCCCCAGCCCTCTCCCTGAAGGGAGAGGGAGCAGATCGGAGTTGCCGACCTGCTCAGCGTTTCGCCTGAAACTGAACAGTCCCCTCTCCCTTCAGGGAGAGGGTTAGGGAGAGGGTGCTCCGGAACCCGGGAACGATTGAAGCGCCGCTCCAACCGATCCGCCAGGCGCCCGAAAGCCACCAGCGGATGCCAGCGTTTCGGCTCGCCCAGCAGGGCGTCCAGTGCCACGCCGAGGACGCTCAGCAAGGCCAGGCTCATGCCTTCTCCCCCCAGCGGTTTTCGAACACCAACTCGTCCAGCGAGCGCGGTTGGCGCCAGCCCTCCAGGGCCAGCATCGGCGCCGGGTAGAACTCATTGACCGGCCCCAGGCAGATCACCGCAACCGCCTCGGCGCCGTCCGGCAGGCCAAGCAGGTCGCCCATTGCGACAGGATCGAACAGCGACACCCAACCCATGCCGAGCCCTTCGGCGCGCGAGGCCAGCCAGAGATTCTGGATGGCGCAGGAGAGCGAAGCGAGGTCCATGTTCGGCAGTGTGCGACGGCCGAAGACGTGCGCTTCGCGGCCATCCATCAAGGCGGCCACCAGCACTTCGGCGCAATCGAGCACGCCCTCGACCTTCAGCTTCATGAACTCGTCGGAGCGCTCACCCAGCGCCTCGGCCGTGCGCACGCGCTCCTCTTCGATCAGGCAATGGATCGACTGGCGCAACGCCCTCGAGGTCACGCGGATAAAGCGCCAAGGCTGC
The DNA here is from genome assembly GCF_016919445.1 of Pseudomonas sp. PDNC002. Lineage (NCBI taxonomy): Bacteria > Pseudomonadati > Pseudomonadota > Gammaproteobacteria > Pseudomonadales > Pseudomonadaceae > Pseudomonas > Pseudomonas sp. PDNC002. The sequence continues at coordinate 5,833,842 of NZ_CP070356.1, forward strand.
ATCAGCCCGACGCTGGGCGCCTGGTGCGCGGCTTCCAGCAGGCGCGCGAGCAACTCGGGCGCCACCTCGCCGCCGCTGAAGTGGCGCATGTCGCGGCGCTCGGCAATGGCGCGGTAAAGCGCGGCGCGTTCCTCGGGGCTGTAGGCGTGGTCGGTCATGGTCTGAAGAGTGCGGCCGCGGCATCCGGATCGGATGGCAGGTAGAAGTGGATATAGGACGCCGTGAGACGGCCACGGCGGAATACCGCCTCGGCCACCGGCTTGTCGTTCGGACATACGCCACGGGCCAGCGGTACTTCCGCGCTGTCGAGCAACGAATGGTGGAAGGTGTGCCCGCGCAGGGTGCCTTCGGGCAGCGTCACGGCCTGCAGCGCCAGCGCGGCCAGGCGCTTCTGCATGCGCGCCTCGCCCGGCAGCAGGCCGAGCAGCTCCGCGCGTTCGCCGGCCACGTCGGTCAGGGCATCGAGCAGATAGAGCATGCCGCCGCACTCAGCGAGGATCGGCTTGCCCATCTCATGGTGGGCGTGAATCGCCTGGGCCATGGCGCGGTTGTCGGCCAGCGCTTGCAGGTGCAATTCCGGGTAGCCGCCGGGCAGGTAGAGGCTATCCACCTCCGGCAGCGATTCGTCACGCAGCGGCGAGAAGAACACCAGCTCGGCGCCCAGTTCGCGCAGCAGGTCGAGGTTGGCCTGGTAGAGGAAGGCGAAAGCATTGTCCCGCGCCACGCCGATACGCACGCCGTCGAGACCGGAAGATTCGCTGCGCGGCTCGGGCACGGCAAAGCTCACCGGTAAGGGCAGCTCGGTACTGGCACTGGCAGCCAGGGCATCGGCGGCGGCGTCCAGGCGTGCGTCGAGGTCGGCCAGTTCATCGGCCTGCACAAGCCCGAGATGACGGCTTGGCAACTCGACCTCGGTGTCACGCGGGAGTGCGCCATACCAGCGAATCCACTCGGGCAGGCTATCGCGCACCAGGTCGCGGTGGCGCTGGCTACCGATGCGGTTGGCGAGCACGCCGGAGAACGGCAGGTCCGGCTGGTAGGTGGCCATGCCAACGGCCATCGCGCCGAAGGTCTGGGCCATCGACTGGCCATTGATCACGGCCATCACCGGCACGTTGAAGCGCCGCGCGAGATCGGCGGCCGAGGGCGAGCCGTCGAACAGGCCCATCACGCCTTCGATGAGGATCAGGTCGGCCTCACCGGCCGCTTCCCAGAGCAACCGGCGGCTTTCGCTCTCGCCGACCATCCACAGGTCCAACTGATAGACCGGCGCGCCACTGGCGCGAGCGAGGATCATCGGGTCGAGGAAATCCGGGCCGCACTTGAACACCCGCACCTTGCGCCCGAGGCGCGTATGCAGGCGCGCCAGGGCGGCGGTCACGGTGGTCTTGCCCTGGCCGGAGGCGGGAGCGGCGATCAGTAGGGCGGGGCATTGGCGCGCATCGAGCATCAGGCGCGCTCCGTAGTAGCAGAAAAGGCGAAGAGCACCCTCACCCCAACCCTCTCCCAGGGGGAGAGGGGGCAGTTGGGTGCCATCTGCAGCAGTTGTGTCCGATGCACGACTATCGCGCCACCACCGAGCCCGCCAACAGCATCGACCGGCGAGCGCCGCAGTCCGACTGCACGCCGAACGGCCCCCTCTCCCCCTGGGAGAGGGCTGGGGTGAGGGCAAGCCACGAACATCAGAACTCCACCCCTTTCTGCGCCTTGATCCCAGCCTTGAAGGCATGTTTCACCAGGCCCATCTCGGTCACGGTATCGGCGGCCTCGACCATGGCCGGCTGCACCCCCCGACCGGTGGCGACCGCATGCTGCATCGGCGGACGGGCAGCAATATCGGCGAGCACCGTGTCCAGCTCCAGATAGCCGTGCTTGAGGGCAATGTTCACCTCGTCCAGCACTACCAGGCCAATCTGCGGATCGGCCAGCAGTTGGCGCGCCACGTCCCAAGCCGCCTGCGCCTTGGCGATATCGCGCTGACGATCCTGGGTTTCCCAGGTGAAGCCCTCGCCCATCACATGGAAGCTGACTTCCTCGGGGAAACGGCGGAAAAACGCTTCCTCGCCGGTGGTCGCGGCGCCCTTGATGAACTGCACCACGCCAACCTTCATACCGTGGCCCAGCGCGCGGGCGACCATGCCGAAGGCCGAGCTGCTCTTGCCCTTGCCGTTGCCACTGTTGACCAGGAACACACCGCGTTCGCCCTGGGCCTGGGCGATCTTCTCGTCGATCACCGATTTCTTGCGCTGCATGCGCGAACGGTGGCGTTCGTCCTTTTCAGGGGATTCAGTCATGGGGATTGCCTCTAGAAAGGGAGCGCGCACGCGCCAGCTCGCCGGCCGGGCGGCAGCGAGCGAAAAATGGGATGGACAGGAACGAACCGCCGGCGCGCAGCGACGCCATGCGGTAAAGGCCGCTCAGCGCGAAGGCTGTCGGCTTGGGAAACAGGGAATTCACCTGAAGGATTCTCCGCCGCTCTCACCCGCGCGGCACTGACCAGTCGGGGCAGGCGGAGGACATCGAACGCGCGGCGCCAGGGAGCGCCACGACGATCGGCAGCGCCTCCCGCGATGCCATGCGATGCAGCAGGCCGGTCTCCGGGCTTGCGAGTGAAGCCCGAGGGCTTTCGGAAAACCACGCCTTCCCATGCCAGTGGCACAGTGGCTCAGTGCGGTTCCAGACTCGCTTACCGTTGCGGGGGCAGCGCCGGAATGGTCGATGCAAGGATCGAATTCACCGGCTTCCCTGTTTCACCCTTGGCTTGCGCCGCGGGCACCTGAAGCAGGCGCGCAGCTTAGTGGTTGGCGGGCTGAGGCGTCAATTGAACAGGATGTCGCCATTGCCTTGAGCCAAGTCATGCAGGCGTCTAAAAAGGCCAGCACAAGCACACTGGTGGCAAAGGCGAACTCCGCTAGAATGCGTCTCATGACGACGACTGCCCAACCCGGCCAGCTTCAGCTCGACTCCGCCGCGACCCCGCCCTTGATGCACATCAGCGGCGACTGGACGCTCGCGCACTTCGCCACGCTGGAGTCCCAGGTGGCCGCCCAGCGGCACGCCGAATCCCCCGCCTTGCTGGACTTCACCGGCCTCGGCGCACTGGATACCGCCGGCGCCGCGCTGCTCGCGGAGATAATCGGCGGCGCGCGCATGAGCCAGCTCGACCAGATCGCCCGCAACCTCCCAGCCGAGCGCCAGGCACTGCTGCGCACCGTCGGCAGCGCCATCACCCAGTGCCGCCTGGACGAAAAAGGCCCGGCGCCGGGCAACGCACTGGTCGACGTGCTGGAGCGCATCGGCGTCGCCACCCTGACCTTCAAGGACCATCTGATCGGCGTGCTGGGCTTCATCGGCCTGACGCTACAGACGCTGGTGCGCAACCTGCTCCGCCCACGGCGCTGGCGCCTGACCGCACTGGCTGCGCACATGGAAGAAACCGGGCTGGACGCCGTGCCCATCGTCGCCCTGCTCACCTTCATGGTCGGCGCGGTGGTGGCCTTCCTCGGCGCCACGGTGCTGCAGAAATTCGGCGCGCAGATCTACACCGTCGACCTCGTGGGCTTCTCCTTCCTCCGTGAATTCGGCGTGCTGCTCACCGCGATCCTGCTGGCCGGCCGCACCGCCAGTGCCTTCACCGCACAGATCGGCTCGATGAAGGCCAACCAGGAGATCGACGCCATCCAGGCCCTGGGCCTCGACCCGGTGGAGTTGCTGGTGCTGCCGCGCGTGCTGGCCCTGCTGCTGACCCTGCCGATGCTGACCTTCCTGGCGATGATCTCCGGCATCTTCGGCGGCGGCGTGGTCTGTGCGCTGAGCCTGGACATCTCGCCGCGCATGTTCCTCTACATGCTGCAGAACGACATCGCCGTGCAGCACTTCCTGGTCGGCATCGTCAAAGCCCCGGTATTCGCCTTCATCATCGCCGTGATCGGCTGCCTGGAAGGCTTCCGCGTCAGCGGCAGCGCGCAGTCGGTGGGCGAGCACACGACTTCCAGCGTGGTCCAGTCGATCTTCGTGGTGATCCTGCTGGATGCGATGTTCGCGCTGTTCTTCATGGAGATGGGCTGGTGAGCGAACCGATCATCGTCGTCCGCGACCTGGCCAACCGCTTCGGCACCCACGCGGTGCACGAGCACCTGGACCTCGACGTGATGAAGGGCGAGATCCTCGGCGTGGTCGGCGGCTCGGGCACCGGCAAATCCGTGCTGCTGCGCAGCATCATCGGCCTGCGCCAGCCCAGCGAAGGCAGCGTCCACGTGTTCGGGCAGAACCTGCCGGCATTGGCGCCGCTGGAGCGCTCCAAGCTGGAACGACGCTTCGGCGTGCTGTTCCAGAACGGCGCGCTGTTCTCCTCGCTGACGGTGAGCGAGAACATCTGCCTGCCACTGATCGAGCACGCCGGCCTGTCGCGCAGCGATGCCGAGTTCATGGCCAAGGTGAAGATCTCCCTCGCCGGCCTGCCACCGGACGCGGGCGCCAAATACCCGGCCGAGCTGTCCGGCGGCATGGTCAAGCGTGCCGCGCTGGCCCGCGCCCTGGCGCTGGACCCGGACATCCTGTTCCTCGACGAACCCACCGCCGGCCTCGACCCCATCGGCGCGGCGGCCTTCGACCAACTCATCCTGACCCTGCGCGACGCGTTCGGCCTCACCGTGTTCCTGGTCACCCACGACCTCGACACCCTCTACACCATCTGCGACCGCGTCGCCGTGCTCTCGCAGAAGCGGGTGCTGGTGGTCGGCCCACTGGATCAGGTCGCCCAGACCGACGATGCCTGGGTGCAGGACTACTTCCACGGCCCCCGCGGCCGTGCCGCGCTGCAGGCCACCGAACACCTGCGGGAGGAAAACTGAAAATGGAAACCCGTGCCCATCACGTGCTGATCGGCCTGTTCACCCTCGTCGTGTCGATCGGCGCGCTGCTCTTCGCGCTCTGGCTGGCACAGTCGAGCAACGACCAGCGCTACAAGATCTACGACGTGATCTTCAGCGAGGCGGTGACCGGTCTGTCCGAAGGCGGCACCGTGCAGTACAGCGGCATCCGCGTCGGCGACGTGGTCTCGCTGCGCCTGGACCCGAACGATCCGCGCAAGGTCCGCGCGCGCATCCGCGTCTACGACAGCACGCCGATCCGCGAGGACACGCGCGCCAAGCTGGCCCTCACCGGCGTCACCGGCCAGGCCATCATCCAGCTCTCCAGCGCCGGCCAGGACAGCCCGTCACTGGAAAGCAAGGATGGTGGAATCCCGGTGATCAAGACCATCCCCTCGCCCTTCGCCAAGCTGCTGGCCAACGGCGAGGACATCGCCACCAACATCAACAACCTGATCAACAACGTGAACCGCATGTTCTCCCAGGAGAACGTCGACCGTATCAGCCGCACCCTGGACCACATCGACCAGGCAACCGGCGTGGTCGCCGAACAGCGCGACGACATCCGTCGAACCTTCAAGGAACTGGCTGCCGCCAGCGAGCAGGCGCGCATCACCCTGGCCAATGCCAGCCAGTTACTCGACCGCGCCAACCAGACCCTGGGCGGCAAGGGCCAGACGATCCTCGACGACACCCAGAAGACCCTCGCCGCGCTGCGCACCAGCAGCGAACGGGTGGAGCAACTGCTGAACAGCAACTACGACTCGGTGAACGGCGGCCTCAATGGCCTGGGCGAAATCGGCCCGGCGATCCGCGAACTGCGCTCCACCCTGGAAGACCTGCGCGGCGTCACCCGCCGCCTGCAGGAAAACCCCACCGGCTACCTGCTCGGCCGCGAACGCAACAAGGAGTTCCAGCCATGACCGCCCTTCCCCGCCTGCTCGGCGCCGCCGCCCTGGTCAGTCTGCTGGGCGCTTGCTCGATCCTCCCGGAAGCGGAAAGCCCGGACTTCTACCTGCTGCCGGCCACCCAGCAACCGGCGCGCAGCAGCGCGGCGGTGGATTGGTCGCTGCGGGTCAGCGCACCCACCGCGGGTCTGGCGCTGGACAGCAATCGCATCGCCGTGGTCCCGCAGGGCAGCCAGCTGAGCAGCTACCAGGGCGCGCGCTGGAGCAACCGCGCTCCGGGCCTGCTGCGTGATCGCCTGATCGACGCCTTCACCGCCAACGGCAGCGTCCACGCCCTGAGCAGCGACGAAGCCAGCCTGCAGGCCGACCTGGACCTGACCGGCGAGTTGCGCGCGTTCCAGAGCGAATACCAGAACGGCAAACCGGTGGTCCACATCCGTTATGACGCGCGTCTGGTGCGCACGCTCGGCCAACGCATCGTCGCCGCCCGCACCTTCGAGGTCCGCCAGCCTGTAGACGGTAAACAGGTGCCCGAAGTGGTCAATGCCTTCGGCAAGGCTGCCGACCATCTTTCCGCGCAGGTCGTGGAGTGGACGTTGCAGCAGGGGCAACTGAATCGCCCACAGGATGGCAGCACCCGATAGCCTGAAGACAACCGCATCACGTCCTGCTCAGGGCAGGTTGTGCGCTTGTCGTGTGATGGCTCAAGCTCGCGGGATTTCACCGACACGGAAGTTCGCATATGGACATGAACGCCTGGCTCCGCAGATTGCTGGGACGCCCTGCGGAGACGATCGACACCAACGTGATCCTTCTTCAGGACCGCCCCCTGAAAGCCTGGCCCGCGGAGCGCCAGAGTCTCTACGGTTTTCTCACCCGCTTCGCGGACCAGCCTGACGGTCTTCCCGACGACGCAACGACGCTGCCGGATGAAGTCCCCACGGCAGAGGGAGAATTGCGCTGGAGCGCCGGTGCCTTGGATGGCGTATTTGGCCACCATGGCAATACCGGGCAATCGGAGGAGGTAGAGCAACTGCTGGGCGAACTGCGCGCGGCTTGCGACAGCCCCGACTCCCCTGCCACGAACGCGCTGTACGAACACCTTTGCCGCGCCTCTCCCCTGGAATATCTCGACGCATTGATCGAGCGCCTGCCGGATTTCCCTGGTATCAGCAGAGACAAACTGGAGTCGCTGTCGCTCTGGCTGGCAACCGAAGCTCCCGACCGCGCCCCGGTGAAATTCGCCATGGCGATGCTGGGGGTTCTGGGAAACAGGAGTCATGTCGACATCCTCACCACACTCGGCCTGCATGAAGAGTTCACTTTGTACGCGGCCGTGGCGCTGGGGAACCTGCTGCCCTCAGCGGAGGCAGAGCAGCAACAGTGGCAGCTTGCCCGCAAGGTGCATGCCTGGGGACGCATCCATCTGGTCGAGCGCCTGGCAGAAACGCACAACTTGCAGATCAGAGATTGGCTACTGCGAGAGGGTTATCGCAACGGCGTGATGTACGAGTACCTCGCCTATAGCTGCGCGGTTGGTGGACAACTGGCCGCCGCGCTCTCGGTACCTGCCGTCGGACTGGATGACGAGCTGCTGAACTCTGCGGCGGAAATCCTCTCCGCCTTACTGTGCGGGGGTCCTGCCCGTGATATTCGCGACTATGCCGACGGTGCCTGGGCTTGCGACAGCTATCTCCTGCAAGTGACCAATCGCCGGAGCGACTCCCTGCAATCACTGGAAACCACCGGACAGATTCTCGAGTTTCTGAAAGGCAATGAAGATTGGGACGCCCTGGCAAAGTCCGGCTGGACGCTCCAAGCTCGTGAGCGCCTGACTGCCCGAGCGCAGGCCTTCATCAACAACCCCACCTGGCCAAGAGCAGTGCTGGCGGCGTTGCAGCAGGACGACGGGCAGAAGGTCTGGCAGGGAATATCCGCCGCAAGACTGCTTGATCTGGACATCTGGGAGCCGCTCCTCCTGCGTCAGGCTGAAGGACGCGGCGAGCACTGGTACCAATTGATGCAAACGGATGACAACGAGCGCATGCGGCGAGTACTGGACCTGGCGAGGCAGCAGCTGGATCTGGCCGCCATTGCCAGTGGCCCGGGCGAGACCCTCGGGCTGGGCCCGGCGTACCGTCAACACAGTGACCTCGACCTCATTTTGCAGGACCTCGATCGTTTCCCCGGCGAGGGCTGGGACCTGATTCGCATAGGCCTTCAAAGCCCGACAGTGCGCAACCGCAATATGGCGCTCAAGGCAATTTCGGCCTGGCCGCGAGAAATCTGGCCGGGCGACGCACTGCCGATGCTTCGTAAATGCCAGCAGTCAGACCCTGACGAATGCGTTAGGCAGCGCTGCGGGGAACTGCTGAAAGACCAGCATTGACTCCTGAGAGATGGCGGCCCGGGCCTGGCGCCGCCATCACGCGAACTAATGGCACTGGTAAGGGCTTTCGCTCTCTAGCTCCTGCTCCGTCTCCACGTCCCTGATGGTGACGATGGCCTTCGGATAGACCGAGCACAGCGAGTTTCGGACGGTATAGATGCCGCTGCCCTGGGCGAGGAACTTGCCTTTGCCCAGTTCCTTGCCGCTTTCATCGTGGGCGCTGACCTCGTAGTTGCCGGTCATGGTGATGCAGCCGGTGAGAGCCAGCAGGGACAGAATCGGGGCGATGTGCTTCATGAGGTCTCCATGGACGCGAGGCACCGCAGGGCGGCGCGATTGTCGTTCCGTGACGTGTTCGCGAGTGCGGGAAATGCCAGCCGGCATGGCCAGGTGGATGCGCATACGACTGAAGACAATCGGCGCAGTTCAGCCAGCGGACCCGCAAGGACGCTGGCTGACGGGGTTTCGGACGAGAGGTCGCCTCAGCGCTTGCCCATCGAGCGACGCGAACCGCGCGGATGCGGTGGGCGGAACTCCGCCTTGTCGTGGGCCTTGCGATGCTGGTAGCCGGAGGCGGCCTGCTTCTGTGCGGCCAGCGCGGCCTTGGCCAGTTCGGCCAGGGACAGCTGGGGTTGTTCCTGAGTGTTGTCCGCGCTGTCATCGCGCGGCGGCTGCTGAGAGGACGTCATGGGTGAACCGAATTGAAAGAGTTTGACCGGCGCCCATGATAGCCGAAGAAGCCCTATTCACGCTGCTGTCCGCTCGGAGGAATCTCACGAGCGGTGCCGACGGCCTTTCAGATTCGACCTTCAGCTCGGCGGGAACTTGGTATCCGGACGCATCACATACTCGGCTGCTTCCTTATCGGTCAGCACCCAGATCTGGCTGATGCGGCTATCCAGGCCGACCTTAATGCCAACGAACCTTCCGGTGATTTGCGGCAGCAGGCCATAGACCATGAAGCGGTTGTTCTGGTCACGGATACGAACGGAGACGGAGAGCGGATAGCTGACGGTCTTCTGATACAACCCGAGTGTCATCACCCGGCGCAGCAGGCTCGGTTTCGGGCGTTTCAGCGTGATGACCGGATATGCCGCGCTGTCGACGAAGCCCACCATCATCCCTGAAGGAATCACTCGATCGGCCAGCGCCGGCGCACTCATCCCCAGCAGCAGGGCGAAGGCCCCAAGCAGCCGGATCGACCATCGTTGCAGCGAAGTGCGTGAAAGTACCGCTGAAATCATTGGAGTCCCCGCCCTGGTTTCCTGTTTTCATCATCTGTCCGGTTGCAGATCCGGATCTGAGGGTGGAGCGTAGCGGTTCGCCGCGGCAATGTCCGCACATTGATTCACAGCATCCGGGATTCATGATCGTCGAAGCTCACCGCCCAACCGATCGCCCCGCACGCGACATTCCCATGCAACGCCGCGTCACCACTCGCCCAACACGTTGCGACCCGTACGCACGCGCTCTATCGTGAGTCTCCGTCGCTGAACCGAGACCCTGCCATGAGCGATCTGCGCGAAGCCCTCGCCCGCTTTCCCCGCCTAGACCTGGCCGGCGGCCCAACGCCACTGGAAAAGCTCGAGCGTCTCGGCGCGCAATTGGGTCGCGACCTGTACGTGAAGCGTGACGACACCACGCCCTTCGCGCTGGGCGGCAACAAGGTGCGCAAGCTGGAATTCTTCGCCGCCGATGCCCTGAAGGCCGGCGCCGATACGCTGGTCACCGCTGGCGCGATCCAGTCCAACCATGTGCGCCAGACTGCCGCCGTCGCGGCGAAGCTCGGCCTGCGCTGCGTGGCGTTGCTGGAAAACCCGATTGGCACCGATGACCGCAATTACCTGAGCAACGGCAACCGCCTGCTGCTGGACCTGTTTGGCACCGAAGTCGAACTCGTGCCCAATCTCGACAACGCGGACGAGTTGCTGGCGCAGACCGGCGAACGTCTGCGCCGCGAAGGTCGCAAGCCCTACCTCGTGCCCATTGGCGGCTCCAACGCGCTGGGCGCCCTGGGCTATGTGCGCGCTGGGCTCGAGCTGGCAGAACAGATTCGTGTCGGCGGCCAGGAGTTCTCCGCCGTGGTGCTAGCCTCCGGCAGTGCGGGCACCCATGCGGGCCTGGCGATTGCGCTGGCCGATGCCTTGCCGGAACTGGACGTCATCGGGGTGACCGTCTCGCGCACCGACGCCGCGCAGCGGCCGAAGGTGGAAGGGCTGGTTGGGTCCACGCTGGAACTGCTCGGCCACAACGCGTCTGCCCAGCCGACCATACAACTATGGGACGAGTATTTCGGCCCGCGCTACGGCGAGCCCAATGCCGGCACACTGGAGGCGGTGCGCCTGCTGGCGAGCCAGGAAGGCCTGCTGCTGGACCCGGTCTACACCGGCAAGGCCATGGCCGGATTGCTCGACGGCATCCGCCGTGATCGCTTTGTGAAACCCGGGCCTATCCTCTTCCTGCACACCGGCGGGTCGCCGGCATTGTTCGCCTATCATTCGGCGACTTGACTTACATGCCAAACAGAACTAGGCATGTAATTTTTTATTATTTTATTGCATAACGATTCCGACCCTATAGTCGCCTCGCGTTGACTAACCTGCTTAAAACACCAAAAACGGGGACCACCATGACCTTCTCCGCACTGCGACGTCATTTCCTGCTTGCCAGCCTGACCCTCACCCTCGGCGCCGGCCTGTTCGGCCAGGCCCAGGCCGCCGACGACCTTCTCGCGCAGATCAAGGAGAAGGGCCAGGTTCGCATTGGCCTGGAAGGTACCTACCCGCCCTTCAGCTTCCAGGATGAAAACGGCAAGCTCGCCGGTTTCGAAGTGGACTTCTCCGAGCTGATCGCCAAGGAACTGGGCGCCACCGCCAAACTGCAACCGACCAAATGGGACGGCATTCTCGCTGCGCTGGAATCCAAGCGCCTGGACCTGGTGATCAACCAGGTGACCATCTCCGAGGAGCGCAAGAAGAAGTACGATTTCTCTGACGCGTATACCGTTTCGGGCATCCAGGCGCTGGTGCGCAAGGGCGACGAAGGCAAGTACGACACTCCGGAAAAACTCGCCGGCGTGAAGGTCGGCGTGGGCCTGGGCACCAACTACGAACAATGGCTCCGCGAGCACGTACCGCAGGCCGACGTACGCACCTACGAAGACGATCCGACCAAGTTCCAGGACCTGCGTAGCGGTCGCATCGACGTGATCCTGGTGGATCGCCTGGCCGCCTTCGACATGGTCAACAAAACCAAAGGCGCCATGGCCCTGACCGGCGCCCCCTTCGCCCGCCAGGAAGCCGGCATCGCCCTGCGCAAAGGCAACCCGGAGCTGCTCGCGGCGCTGAACAAGGCCATCGCAAAGTTCAGGTCTGACGGCACACTGAAGAAACTCTCGGAGAAATGGTTCCAGGCTGACGTCACCCAATGATCGAGGAAAGCCTCCAGCTTGCGCTGGACTCCGCGCCCTTCCTGCTCAAGGGCGCGGTCTTCACGGTAATCCTCAGTATCGGCGGCATGTTCTTCGGCTTGCTGCTCGGATTCGTACTGGCGCTGATGCGCCTGTACGGATTCACTCCCGTGCGCTGGATCGCGCGCATCTACGTGTCGTTCTTCCGCGGCACGCCATTGCTGGTCCAGCTCTTCATGATCTATTACGGCCTGCCCCAGGCCGGAATCGAACTCGACCCGCTGCCGGCGGCACTGATCGGCTTCTCGCTGAACATGGCTGCCTACGTATGCGAAATCCTGCGAGCCGCCATTGGCTCCATCGACCGCGGCCAATGGGAAGCCGCCGCCAGCATCGGCATGACCCGCGCCGAAACCCTGCGCCGGGTAATCCTGCCGCAAGCTGCGCGTACCGCACTGCCGCCGCTGGGCAACAGCTTCATCTCGCTGGTCAAGGACACCGCACTGGCAGCCACCATCCAGGTGCCTGAACTGTTCCGCCAGGCTCAGCTGATCACCGCGCGCACCTTCGAGGTGTTCACCATGTACCTCGCCGCCGCACTGATCTACTGGATACTCGCCAGCATCCTGTCGCACCTGCAGAACCGCCTGGAAGACCGGGTCAACCGCCACGACCGGGAGCAAGACGCATGATCGAAGTCCGCCAGCTGACCAAGCAGTTCCGCGGCCAGGAGGTGCTCAAGGGCATCGACCTGACCGTCAAGGCCGGCGAAGTGGTCGCGATCATCGGCCCCAGCGGCTCCGGCAAGACCACCCTGCTGCGCTGCCTCAACCTGCTGGAAGCCCCCAACGGCGGGACCATCCAGGTTGGCGACATCCGTATCGACGCCTCTCGCCCGCTCAGCGGACAGCAGGGGCTGATCCGCAAGCTGCGTCAGCACGTGGGCTTCGTCTTCCAGAACTTCAATCTGTTCCCCCACCGCACTGCGCTGGAGAACGTGGTGGAAGGCCCGATCATCGTGAAGAAGGAGCCGCGCGCCCAGGCCATCGAGCGCGCCCGTCAGTTGCTGGCGAAGGTCGGCCTGGCCGGCAAGGAAGACGCCTATCCCAAGCGTCTTTCCGGCGGCCAGCAGCAACGCGTAGCCATCGCGCGCGCGCTCGCCATGCAGCCGGACGTGATCCTTTTCGATGAACCCACCTCGGCGCTGGACCCCGAGCTGGTCGGCGAAGTGCTGGCGACCATTCGCGGCCTGGCCCAGGAAAACCGCACCATGGTCATCGTCACCCACGAAATGAGCTTCGCGCGGGATGTGGCGAACCGGGCGATCTTCATCGACAAAGGCGTGATCGTCGAACAGGGCGATGCCAAGGCGCTCTTCGCCAATCCCAGGGAAGAGCGCACCCGCCAGTTCCTCAGCAAATTCCTCGATGGGGGCGAAAAGCGCGCTCCGGAATAAAATCGAATTAATCGATAAATACACTCCGATATTTGCGCTTTTTTATCGATCTAATGCGAGAGAACATAGTCCTATGAACCGCGCGAACTGGCCCCGACGCCAGCCGCGCCCCACGAGGACTAAGTCATGATCGAACGCAGACCCTTCCAGCAACTCGGCGGCGCCAACCACGGCTGGCTCAACGCCAAGCACCACTTCTCCTTCGCCGAGTACTACGACGCCGAGCGCATGGACTGGGGCAACCTCCGCGTCTGGAACGATGACGAAATCGCCGCGGGCACTGGCTTCCCGCCGCACCCGCACCGTGAGATGGAAATCATCACCTATGTCCGCCAGGGCGCGATCACCCACCAGGACAGCCTGGGCAACAAGGGCCGTACCGAAGCGGGCGACGTGCAGGTGATGAGCGCTGGCTCAGGCATCGTACACTCCGAGTACAACCTGGAGAAGGATGTCACCAAGATCTTCCAGATCTGGATCATCCCCTCGGTACGTGGCGGCACGCCGTCCTGGGGCGCCAAACCCTTCCCGAAGGGCGACCGCGCCGGCCGTTTCGTGACGCTCGCCAGCGGCTATGAAAACGACATCGATGCCCTGCGCATCCGCGCCGAAGGGCGCATGGTCGCAGCGACCTTGAAGGCCGGCCAAAGTGCCGAGTACGAGTTGGGTGGCGAACGTCGCGCGTACCTAGTGCCGGCCACCGGCAAGGTGGAGGTCAACGGCGTCGAGCTGCTGGCCCGCGATGGTGCGGCCATTGCTGACGAAGCGGTGATAAGGGTGACAGCGCTGGAGGACAGCGAGGTGATTCTGGTGGATGTCGCCTGATCGCTCTTGCCGTGAAATGAAAAAGGCACGCCAACAGGCGTGCCTTTTTTTGTGCCGGGCCCTCAGAGGCCGATCGCGTTGACCACGGCAGCGACAAGTATGCCCACCAGGATTCCAGCGGCAATCTCTACACGAGTGTGCCCCATCCGCTCGCGCAATGGCTCGTGGGTGGCGGCTGCCGCCGCCAGCACGTTGATCGCGGCGGCATGCTTGCCGACCTGGCGCCGCAGGCTGTTGGCATCGAGCATGACGATGAAGGCCAAGGTCAGCGCGACACCAAATGCCGGCTGGTCCATTCCCTGCTTGAACGCAATCAGCGCCGCCATGCTGCTGACGATTGCACTGTGGTTACTCGGCAACCCGCCATATCCAATCAAGCCGAATGCCGGTTTGCCAGCCTTGATACTGTTGATCGCGAACTTGCTGCACCCGGCGACCAGCCACGCCAGGATCGGCGTCAATAGATACGACCAGGTGCTCATGCAGGCATCCCCGGCCAGAGCGCCCAGACACAGGTGCCTACCCAGACCACCACGGTCAGCAGCAGTTGCCAGTCGGCCAGCAAGGCATCGGTGGGCGACTCACCGCCATCCAGGGCCTCCACGACATACCAGTAGCGGAACAGGCCGAACAGCACCAGGGGAACGGTAATGACCAGATCCGGTTTAGCCGTCATCACGAACATGCTGTAGAACAACAGCGCGCCGGTGGCGGATATCTCCGCATATCTGTCGACCAGTGAGATCGAATACTTCTCCAGCACCTTGCGTGCGCCCGCTCCGCTCTTGCTCAACTCCTGCCGACGCTTGACCGCTGCCAGGTACAGGGCCAGGCAGAGTGTCGTGACGAACATCCAGGACGAAATAGGGACACTCAGCGCCACGGCGCCAGCGTAAACCCGAAGGACGAATCCGATAGCGATGGTGAAGATATCAACAACTGGCTGGTGTTTGAGGACAAAGGTGTAGGCAAGATTCAGAAGCATGTAGGCCAATATGACGGCCAGGACCTTCGGAAATACAAACCACCCACACACCAGCAGCGCATAGAGACCAAGCAGCAGCGCCATTGCCAATGGTACGGAAACGACGCCGGCAGCGAGTGGACGTGACTTCGACTTCACCGGGTGCAGTCGGTCGCGTTCGATGTCGTGAACATCGTTGATGATGTAGGTTGCCGACGACGCAATACAGAAGAGCAGGACCGCCAAGACTGCGTGACTAACCGCAGTGGAGTTGAGAAACTCGCCGGAAAATACCAGCGGGGCGAAGACAAACCCATTCTTGACCCATTGCTTAGGGCGCATCAGCGTGATCAGGCCTTGCAACTGAGCACCGGCAGTGCGAGTCACCAACGACTCCTGCATAACATCACAATCCTATTATCACTTGTTGATTACTGATGAAACTCGCCTTTATCTACGCAATTCTTGCATTAATCGCTACCGCAGCAAACATCGGTTCACAGGATCTGGTTATCAAAATCTATCCCGGCCCCTATGCCATCCTGCTCTCGATTATCGTCGGTACGGGCGTAGGCCTGGTCATCAAGTACGTGCTGGACAAGCGCTACATCTTCCGTTTCCGCGCCCGCAATGCCGCGCACGACGGCCAGACTTTCCTGCTCTATACCGTCATGGGCCTACTGACCACCGTGATCTTCTGGGGCTTCGAGTTCGCCTTCCAGCACATCTTCCAATCCGACGGTATGCGCTATCTCGGCGGCGTGATCGGCCTGGCCATTGGCTACGTCACCAAGTACCACCTGGACAAGCGTTATGTATTTCGCACGGAGGCTGCATGAGACCCATCAATTCCTGGGGCAGGCTGGACGCGCCTCTTCATGAGGTCATTCCGTTGTCCGCGCGCGAACGCGTCGTCAGCGACCTTCAACGCAGCCAACTGCCAGGCCTGGCGCACGGGATGGGGCGTAGCTATGGCGACGTCTGCCTGAACCCCAATGGCACCCTATGGACCACCACTGGAATGGATCACCTGCTGCGCTTCGATGAGCAAAGCGGTCGCCTGACCTGCGAAGCCGGCGTACTCCTGCGCGATATCCAGCGCCTGATGGTGCCGCGCGGCTGGATGCTTCCCGTCACCCCCGGCACCCAGCTCGTGACCGTGGGCGGAGCCATCGCCAACGACGTGCATGGCAAGAACCATCATGTCTGTGGCTCATTCGGCGATCACGTAAAACACCTGACACTGGCGCGAACAGACGGCACGCTGATCGAGTGCGGCCCGGAACATCACCCCGACTGGTTCGCCGCCACGGTCGGCGGCATGGGGCTCACCGGGGTAATCGTCGCAGCCGAACTGCAATTGCGGAAGGTAGCGAGCCCCTGGCTGGACACCGAGACGATTCCGTACGCCAACCTGGATGAATTCTTCGCCCTGGCCGACGGATCGGAGGCCAATTGGGAGCAGACCGTTTCCTGGATCGACTGCCTTTCCGGCAGCAGCAGCCGGGGCATCTTCATGCGGGCCAACCCTGCCGAAACGGGCCCTGCAACCGCCCCCAAGGGGCGCAGGATGAGCATCCCCTTCGTACCCCCGGTGTCGCTGGTAAACGGCCTCTCGCTGCGTCCCTTCAACGCCGCGTATTTCTACCTGAATCAGCGGCGCGCAGGGCGCAGCATCGCCCACTACGAACCCTTCTCCTATCCACTGGACAATGTGCTCGAGTGGAATCGGATGTACGGCCCGAAAGGCTTCTACCAGTACCAGAGCGTGGTACCACGAGCTGTCGGCCGGGATGCCGTCCAGGCGATGCTGCAAGCCATCGCATCAGCGGGGGAAGGATCCTTCCTCGCCGTGCTGAAGACCTTCGGTAATCGCCATTCACTGGGAATGCTCGGCTTTCCACAGCCCGGAGTGACGCTGGCACTGGACTTCCCGAATCGCGGCGAGCGAACGCTGGGGCTACTGCGGCGCCTGGATGCCATCGTGGCGGAAGCAGGCGGCCGTCTGTACGCCGCGAAGGATGCGCGCATGCCTCGCGAGCTGTTCCTGTCCGGCTATCCCCGGCTGACCGAATTCAACGCATTCCGCGATCCGGGCATCAGCTCCGGACTCTCTCGCCGTCTACTAGGAAGCTGACGTGAACAAGAAACGCATCATCATCATCGGCGCCACCTCCTCCATCGCCGAGCACTGCGCTCGACTCTGGGCGCAGAGACAAGAGGTCGAGATGACATTGGTGGGACGCAACCAGGAACACCTGGAACGCATTGCGACCGACCTCCGGGTCCGCAGTCCCAACAGCGGCATCCACTGCCTGACCACGGATTTTCTGGAACCCGAAGCCATCCAGGGTACCGTCAATGCATTGCTGGCAGGCGGAGCGGCAGACATCGTTCTGATCGCCCACGGCTCCCTTCCCGATCAGGCCAGTTGCCAGGGCGATCTGCAAACCGCACGGCAGGCGCTCGAAATCAACGGGATTTCCCCCGTACTGTTTGCCGAGGCGTTTGCCAACCACATGGAACGCAGCGGCAAAGGCTCACTGGTCCTGATCGGCTCCGTCGCAGGCGATCGCGGGCGCAAGTCCAACTATGTCTATGGCGCAGCCAAAGGCCTGGTCGATCGTTACGCAGAAGGCTTGCAGCATCGACTCGCCGGCAGCGCAGTGCGGGTTACCCTGGTCAAACCCGGCCCCACCGACACCCCCATGACCGCCCACCTGAAAGGAGACGGCGCCAAGCTCGCTCCGGTAGCGGATGTTGCCAGCGACATCGTTCAGGCCACCGACAAGGGCGTCCCCACCCTCTACACCCCGCGCAAATGGCAACTGATCATGTGTGTAATCCGCCACATGCCGGCCATGATCTTCAACAAGCTCAACATCTGACGTGCATTGCCCCACCGCCATGGTGGGGCCCGCCACGCTCAGCGCTTACGGCAAAGACTCATCCCATCCCCAATCGGCACCAGGGAATAATCGACCCGTGCGTCGTCCTTCAATGCGCGATTGAGTTGCTGGATCGCGCGGGTGTCCGGGCTTGCCGAATCCGCTTCCAGCACCCGCCCACTCCAAAGCACGTTATCGAAGACCACCAGCCCACCTTCGCGTAGCAAGGCCAGGGCATGCTCCAGATAGACGGGATAGTTGGCCTTGTCGGCATCGATGAAGACCAGGTCGAAGCTGCCTTGCTGATCGCCAGCCCTCAGGGCTTCCAGTGTGGCCAGCGCAGGCCCCAGGCGCAGCTCGATGCGTGAATCGACGCCCGCGTCATGCCAGTAGCTGCGCGCGATGTCGTTGTATTCGCCCGGCAGGTCACAACAGAGAAGATGGCCGCCCTCGGGCAATGCTTCTGCCATACACAAGGCGCTGTAGCCAGTGAACGTGCCGATTTCGAGGATACGTCTGGCGCCAGTCAGCTTCACCAGTAAGGCGAGGAACTGCCCCTGCTCCGGCGCGACCTGCCACCGGGACATCGGCAGATTGGCCGTCTCGGCCCTAAGTCGCGCCTTCAGCGGCGTGTCGCGCAGGGAGACATCAAGGAGATAGTGGTAGAGCGCGTCGTCGAGATTCAGCGTACGGGTGGTCATCAGCCCTCCTGACAATCAGGGATGCAGGGCGAGACTCTGTACGGCAAGGACGCGCTTGGCTTCCAGGAAAGTCTTCTGCCAGTAGGCGCTGTCGAGGCTGTCCAGGCGTACGGTCCCGCCCGTTCTGGGCGCGTGAACGAAGCGCCCTTCCCCGACATAGATACCCGCATGACTGACGCCACGTCCACCATTGGTGGCGAAGAACACCAGGTCCCCGCTCTGCAGGGACTCACGACCCACCGTCGGCGCGCGCATGGTGATCATCTCGCGCGTGGAGCGCGGCAGGAGGAGGCCGGTGGCATCGCGATACACATAGCCGATCAGGCCGCTGCAATCGAAACCACCATCAGGCGTATTGCCGCCCCAGCGATAGGGCGTACCGACCAGGCCGATGGCACGGATCAGGACGTCATCGGCAGCCTGGGTGTTGTAGACGGGAGCAACCGTCGCGCGGACCACGGGCGGCGGCGCAGGCGGAGTACGACTGGCACAGGCGGCCAGGGAGGCGAGTACAGCGAGGAGGATGATGCGCTGAAAAACGAGCATGTGATGGCATCCCGTCAAGGAGTGCCATCACTTTGTACCAACAGTGAGTTAAGCGCAATACTTAAAGTAAAACTTTAAGTTCAGCGAGTCACCGTCTTCGGCTCGTAGCCCGGCTCGAGTACGCGCTTGGCTTCCATGTAGCTCAAGCGCCAGTAGCTCTCGTCCAGACTATCCACCCGTACTCCACCGCCACGGCGGCTTGCCGAATGGATGAACTGGCCGTCACCGATATAGATGCCAGCGTGGCTAACCCGACCGCGACCACGGTTGTTGAAGAAGATCAGGTCGCCCGGCTGCAGGTCTTCTTTCGAGACCAGCGGGACATCCATATTGATCATCTCCCGCGTGGAGCGCGGTAGGCTGATGCCTGCTTCTTCGCGGAACAGATAGCCCACGAAGCCGCTGCAATCGAAGCCGGTCCGCTCCGACTTCCCACCAAAGCGGTACGGAGTACCGATCAGCGAGAACGCGCGGTCCAGAATGTCGGATATATGGGCAGTCGAACTGCCGTTATCGTTTTTGGCCCCCTCGTCCTGCGACTCAATCGCCAATGTCGACCTGTGTTGGTCAATCTGAATTGCCGCTCGAGTGGCAGGCGCTGAAGCGACCTGGTTCGGCTGCGATTCCGGCGAATGGCTGGCACAAGCTGCCAGCAGCAGAACGAAACTCATGGGCACGAGGGGTGCTAAGCGTTTAAGCATGGGCACGACCGTGTCTCATTAGTTCCATTTATTAGCGGGCTAATTTGCCCGCTCAATGGGGGTAATGCAAGTTTTTTATCGCGGAATGTGACTCAGCAGGCGCGGCATAATGTCTAAGGCTCGACCCACCATTCTTTCTTCGACCACCGAACTCAGGTCGGTAAGCCCCGGATTCACCTCCGCGGTGAAGCCTCCCGCGGCCCGCGTGCGCAGCACCGGCTCGATGATATAGGGGAAGCTCGCGGTGGTCCCCACCAGCAAGACGGCATCGAATCCCTTGCGCAATTCGGCGTAGAGCGTGTCGATCGCCGCCTCCGGCAACATCTCCTCGAACAGCACCACGGGCGGGCGCAATACACCCGCGCAGCGCGCGCAGGTTGGCGGCAGCGGACCAGCCAGGTGCTGCGCCAGATCGGCGTTCTCCTGGCCGCAGGATTGGCAGTACAGCGGCGCCAGCTCACCATGGATCTCGATCAACCGCTCCGGTGGCGAACCCGCGCGACGATGGAAGCCATCGATGTTCTGCGTCAGCACCCAGCACTGGGGTTTGAGCCGCTGCAGCTCGGCGATGGCTTCATGGCCGGCGTTGGGTTGTGCCGCGAGACAAGCCTGGCCCAGTTCGGCCAGGTACTTCCAGCAGAGCGCCGGATCATCGCGCAGCATGGGGCCGGACAAGGCCGCCTCAATGGGCAAGCCTTCCGCCGTCCTGCCGTTATAGAGACCGCCCAGACCACGATAGGTAGGCATACCGGAGTCCGCGGAAACGCCAGCGCCGGTAATCACCAGGATGCGTTCGGCGCGGGCCAGTGCCGCGCCGGTGCGTTCGATCGCCGGATCCATGCGCCCTCCTCCGCAGCTGGGCTGCGTGTCAGTGATTGACCGTGAACGCCAACATCATCGATATATGGCACAAGGGACGGCCACTCTGCTCCTGCCAGGCGTTGAAGGCAGCCTGAACCAGCGCCAGGTCTTTCTGGCTGGTCGGCGCCTTGTCGACGATGTCCTGGGCCTTGAGGGCGGCCACCACGTCGTCGCCAAGCACGAAGGTATCCTTGCCGGCCATGCGCAGAAAGCGCGGTGCGGACATGCCGCCCAACTGAGTGCCGCGCTTCGCCAGCAGCTTCCAGAGCCCGACGATATCGGTGGACGGCCAGCCTGCCAGAAGCTTGCCGAAGCTACCGTACTCACGAGCGAAATCGAGAACCATCTGGGCGTTGCGCGGCACGCTCTTGAGCTTACCCAGGTGCCGAATCAGCCGCGTATCCTGCATCAGGTTTTCCAGGCGCTCGCCGCCCATCAGCACGACCTTCTCCGGATCGAAGCCGAAGAAGACCTCCTCGAAGGCTGGCCACTTGGCGTCCACGAGACTGTGCTTCAGACCTGCGCGAAAAATGCGCAGGCTGATCAGTGACAGATAGCGATCATCACCCACCGCCGCCAGCTCGGCCGGCGACTTTGCCTGTGGCAGACGGGCCTCCAGGGCTTCGACCGAGCCAAAGCGGTTCAGACAGTATTCGTGCAGCCACTGGTAATCGCGCATCAGGCGTCCTTGCGGGCGTTTACAGATTCATCACATCGAGGAAGCGCGGCGTAGCGGCCTCGTCGATGCGCAGGCTAGTGAAGTCGAACAGGTTACGGTCGGCGAGCTGCGACGGCACCACATTCTGCAGCGCACGGAACATGATCTCGGTGCGGCCCGGCGACTTGCGCTCCCAGTCCAGCAGCATTTCCTTGACCACCTGGCGCTGCAGGTTCTCCTGCGAGCCACACAGGTTGCACGGGATGATCGGGAACTCCTTGAGCACCGAGTACGCCTCGATGTCCTTCTCGTTGCAGTAGGCCAGCGGACGGATCACCACGTTACGGCCGTCGTCGGACAGCAGCTTGGGCGGCATGGCCTTGAGGGTGCCGCCGTAGAACATATTAAGGAAGAAGGTCTCCAGGATGTCGTCGCGGTGATGCCCCAGCGCCATCTTGGTCGCGCCGATCTCGTCGGCGTAGGTATAGAGAGTGCCGCGGCGCAGGCGCGAGCAAAGCGAGCAGGTGGTCTTGCCCTCGGGGATCTTCTCCTTCACCACCGAGTAAGTGTCCTTCTCGATGATGTGGTACTGCACGCCGATGGACTCCAAGTACGCCGGCAGCACGTGCTCGGGGAAACCGGGCTGCTTCTGGTCCATGTTCACCGCAACGATCTCGAACTGGATCGGCGCCACCTTCTGCAGATAAAGCAGGATATCCAGCAGGGTGTAGCTGTCCTTGCCGCCCGATAGGCAGACCATGACCTTGTCACCGTCCTCGATCATGTTGAAGTCGGTGACCGCTTCGCCGACCTGGCGGCGCAGGCGTTTCTGCAGCTTGTTCTGGTTGACCGAAAGAGTGCTGGCCATGGTGCTCTGGAATCCGGGGGCAAGACGAAAAGCTGGCCATTTTACGCGCAATCGCCAAACCCGGACAGCGACTTGATCCAAGCCGATTCCTACAGACGCTAAAGACACTTCTGGACAGGGAAATGGCGTAATCGATATCGCCAGGTCGGCGCATCCCTGCATGAGCAGATTTCAGCTGAGTGGGGAGGATGCCAATCGAGTGTAAAAGCACGTCGACAGCCTGCCCTCCCCCCCGCGCAGCAGCCGGAAAAATCCGCGAAAAAATGGCCTGAACATCAGAGTTTTCGGGCCTTCCGCCACAGATAAAGAGCCGACTCGCAGTCAGGCACGGGCCGATTCACACAGACAAAAATGTCACTCAAATCGGGTAGCAGAACATTCTGACCATGGTAGAGGGGTTCGCCGACAGAGTTAAAAGCGCTCATTCAGCACAATTCGCATTGTCGCTAGCCCACTTTCGGCAGCGCTCAATGCCACGGGGACATGGATGTGGCTTGTATCCGTCAGGCGGGCTCCCCAACTGCCTAGCATCGCTGAGAAAATCAAATGAAAAAGCTGCTCATTGCTGCCCTCCTGTCCACCGCTTCCGTTGGCGCCTTCGCCTCCGACGCACAAGTCAACTTCGACGGTGAAGTGGGCGACGATACCTGCCTGATCAACGGCTCGAGCTCCCTCTCCATCATCGACGTAACCCTGGCCAAGATCAGCAAAAGCGCCCTGAAAAACGTAGGTGACTGGGCTCAGAACACTCCGTTCTCCCTGGAGCTGACCAACTGCACCGCAGCCAGCACCACCGTTCGCTGGGAACCCTTCATCAACGTCGACGCCACCACTGGCGCCCTGATCAACCAGGAAGTCGGCGGCTCCAACGCCCAGATCCGCGTTCTGGACGCTGCGTACAACCCGATCAACATGAACAACGACCTGGGCATCACCTTCACCGGCGCCTCGAAAACCCTGAACTACTTCGCGCAGTACTACGCCAAGGTCGTTCCGGTCACTACCGGCCTGGTCAAGACCTACGGTCTGGTAACCCTGACCTACTAATCGTAGGGCGGCTCTTCGGGCCGCATTTAGGGTAACTGCACTACCCGCCAGGGGGCATGCCCCCTGGCGGTCTCACTGTAAAGGTTGGTGTGTTATGACAGCGTTTTCCTCCAAATCCATCTGGGTCGCCGGCTTTCTGAGTATCGCGACCGTTTGGTCGAGCCTCGCCAGTGCAGGCATCGTCATCTCGGGCTCTCGCGTGGTGTACCCCGCCAAGGATAGGGAAGTAACGGTCAAGATGACCAACCGCTCGAGCCAGCCCGCCCTGGTTCAGGCCTGGGTAGACAAAGGCAATGCTGACCTGACTCCGGACAAAGCCGACGGGCCGTTCCTGATCACTCCCCCCATCACCCGTGTTGAGGCCAACAAAGGGCAGGCGCTGCGCCTGGTCTACACCGGTGATGCCGCTGCTTCCCAGAAGCAGGAAACAGTTTTCTGGCTGAACGTGCTCGACGTTCCGCCCATGCCGAAAGACAAGGACTCGAATTTCATGCAGGTCGCCGTTCGGTCGCGCCTGAAGATTTTCTACCGCCCCGAGGGCCTGGTGGGCACTCCCTCCGATGCAGCCCAGGGGCTGAAGTGGTCGTTTGTCCAGTCCGGCTCCAACTATGCACTGCGCGCCAAGAACGACGGTGTCTACCACGTCTCCCTGTCCACTGTATCCGTCACCACCAATGGCAAGATTTTCAAGGTCAAGCCTGAGGACATGAAGATGGTCGCTCCCGGCGGCAGCGTGGATCTACCCGTGCAGAGCTTGAACGCTCCGCCCGGCCCAGGCACCCAGGTGGATTTCGAATGGGTGAATGACTGGGGTTCGGCACAGAAGCTGGAAGCCAAGCTCTAGCCCCATCGCCAGCCGAGCCCATCGCTCGGCTGGCTGCTCTAGCTAGCTCAAACACCTGACATTTTTCACCCCGCCATCGGCGGGGTGTGGATCAGCTCGTCCGCGCAAAGGCGGAAACTCAGAGATTACGATCATGGAAAGCAAGCAAGGATTTCTTCCCCATCAGCGTACCCTCCTCGCGTCTGCCGTTGCCAAGACCCAGGCAAGCATCCCGGACGCCATGGGGCTCTGCCTGTTGTACGGAACCTTGCTTACCCTGGGCGCAGGTTCCGCGATTGCAGCGGATGCACCCGCAACCGGCAAGCGCGACACCGACTCGCTGGAAGTCGCCGAATTCAACCCGAGCTTCTTCGACCATGGCGGCAGCGTGCCCACCGTGGACGTCAAGCGCTTCGAGCAAGGGACGCCGGTCGAGCCGGGCCTCTATCGCCTGGACGTCTACGTCAATGATTCCTGGGTCGGCCGCATGCCGATTCGCGCCGTGGCCAAAGGCAAGGACGAGCCGGCAAGTTACTGCATCAAGGCCTCGCAGTTCGCCGAAATGGGCGTGGACGTCACCAAGCTGCCACCCGCGAACCAGATGCTCGTGGTGGGAGACTGCGTCAGCGTGAGGGCCGCCGTCCCCGACGGTACGTTGAGCGTCGACCTCTCCGACCTCACCGCCCACGTGTCCATCCCGCAGGCTTACCTGGGCCGCAAGGTGCAGGGTTACGTCGATCCGGCAGACTGGGACAGCGGCGTGACCGCGGGCTTCGTCATGTACGACGCCAACGCCTACGACAATGATTACAACGGTTCCAACACCACCAACTACTACGCCGGCCTCAATGCCGGCCTCAACGTGGGTGAATGGCGCCTGCGCCACAATGGCAACTACAACCGTAGCGAAGGCGACGGCTCCAAGACGCAGAGCAAGTACACCTCCATCAGCAGCTATGCGCAGCGCGATATCACCAACCTGAAGTCGCAGCTCACCGCCGGCCAGTACTACACCGATAGCGCGGTGTTCGACTCGGTGCCCTATACCGGTGTCCAACTCGCCAGTGACGACCGCATGCTGCCGGACTCGCAACGCGGCTTCGCGCCGGTGATCCGCGGCGTGGCCGACACC
Organism: Pseudomonas sp. PDNC002; assembly: GCF_016919445.1. Lineage (NCBI taxonomy): Bacteria > Pseudomonadati > Pseudomonadota > Gammaproteobacteria > Pseudomonadales > Pseudomonadaceae > Pseudomonas > Pseudomonas sp. PDNC002. The sequence continues at coordinate 5,858,889 of NZ_CP070356.1, forward strand.
AACGCCAAGGTCCGGGTCAAGCAGGGCCAGAATATTCTCTATGAAACCACCGTGGCCCCCGGTCCGTTCGAGATCAACGACCTCTACAACACGGGCTACGCAGGCGACCTGACGGTGGAAATCACCGAGGCCGACGGCCGGGTGAAATCCTTCCTGGTGCCCTACGCCTCGATCAACCAGCTGGTCCGCCCCGGTGTCACCCGCTACAGCCTCACCGCCGGCAAATACCGCAACGATCAGTTGGACCGCGAGCCGAACTTCGCCCAGGGCACTTACCAGTACGGCGTCAACAACTACATGACCGCCTACACCGGCGGCATCGTGGCCGAGGACTACATCTCCGGCCAGGCCGGTCTCGCCTTCAGTACGCCCTTCGGCGCGCTCGCGTCCGACGTGACCCAGTCCAGTGCCAAGAACCTGGACGACCACCAGTACGGCGTGAAGAGCAGCATGAATGGCCAGAGCTACCGCGTGACCTACAGCAAACTGCTGCAGGCCACCGGTACCAACATGACCATCGCCGCCTACCGCTTCAACAGTGAGGGCTACCTGAGCTTCACGGACTTCGCCCAGGCGTGGGGTACCCGCAACGACAGCACCAACGATTACAGCGGCTATCGCCAGCGCAACCGTTACCAGCTCTCGGTCAACCAGCCGATCGGCCAGCGCAGCAGCCTGTACTTCACGGGCTCCAAGCAGAACTACTGGAACAGGAGCAGCGGCGACTCGAGCTTCCAGGCCGGTTTCAACACTGGCTTCAACTGGGGCAGCATCGCCATCGGCGCTTCGCGTACCCGCAACCAGAACGGCGACTTCGAAAACGCCTACATGCTCAACGTGAACGTGCCTATCGGCATGGAGAGAAAGCATCCGCTGATGTTGTCGCACAACGTCAACTTCACCAACGGCAAGAACAACACCATCCAGACCACGCTCAGTGGCACCTCGGGCGATAACAACGAGCTCTCCTACAGCGTTTACGGCAGCGGCAACAAGAACGACGGCGACCGTCAGTTCAGCGGTGGCGGCAACGTCAACTACAGCCTGCCGCAAACCATGCTCAACGCGAACTTCAGCAACGGCCAGGACTACAAGCAGATAGGCGTCGGCGCGCGCGGCTCCCTTGTTGCCCACGCCGGTGGCATCAACTTCTCGCAGAACCAGAGCGAGACCATGGCCATTGTCGAAGCCAAGGGCGCCGAAGGCGCGGCGGTGAACAGCAACGTCGGCGCCAAGGTCACCGGCAACGGCTACACCGTGGTCGGCGGCTTGACGCCTTACCGCCAGAACGAAATCACCCTGGACCCGAAGGGAACCTCCAAGGACGTGGAGCTGGAAGTCTCCTCGCAACAGGTCGCTCCGCGATTCGGTGCGGTGGTCCTGCTCAAGTACGACACCGTCATCGGTGCGCCGATCCTGATGCAAGTCTCGCGCAGCGATGGGCAGGCAATTCCGTTGGGTGCCGAAGTGCTCGACGGCAAAGGCAACAGCCTGAGCATGGTCGGCCAGGGCGGCAACGTCTTCCTGCGCGGCCTCCAGCCCAAGGGCGAGCTGATCGTCAAATGGGGCAGTGAATCCGGCCAGAGCTGCCAGGTGAATTACCAGTTGCCAGCCACCGAGGACAAGGGCGCGCCCTTCCTGAAAGCCACTGGCGCTTGCCAGATGATTCTCGGTAAGCCGCAGGTCGCTCAACGCTGATTGGCGTTCAGATGCCTGGCAAAGCAGCTCGCTGCACGGTTCGCGGCGGGCATCAAGGACGAACGGCCAGGACTTGCAGGCAAACGATTCGCCCATGACGTGATCCCGCTCTTAAGGCGTATGGGCAGGTTTGAGGATCACCGGTGTTTCAACAGTGGTGCGAGCTGAGACTCCCGCCCAAATTTCAACATGAAGGACATCACCATGAAAAAGCTCTTAGCTGTCACCCTGCTGTCTTCGGTCGCCTCGGTTGCGATGGCCGCCGGCCCGGACGCCCAGGTCACCATCAACGGCCGCGTCATCGACGGTACCTGCCTGGTCAACGGCCAGGCGGCTCCGGCACAGATCACCGTGACCCTGGATACTGTGCAGCGTACCGCCCTGTCCGCTTTCACTGGCTATGGCACCAAGCCGTTCAGCATCGCCCTCACCAACTGCCCGGCCGCGACCACCACCATGAAGTGGGACCCGGTCACGAACGTGGACACCACAACCGGCACGCTGAAAAACACCATCGTGGGCGGCACCAACGTTAACGTCCGCATCCTCAAGGCTGACGGCACTACGCCCATCAACCTGGTGACCGACCCGGGCGTGAGCTTCACCGGCACCTCCCAAAGCTACAACTTCAACGCCCAGTACTACCCCGTATCGGCGCCGACTGCGGGCGACCTGAAGACTATTGCTCAGCTGTTCCTTACCTATAACTGACCCCCGGTTCAGTTACAGGAAGCCCTCGGATGGATTGATTTCCATCCGGGGCTGCAAGGAACAATCCGATAGGCGATTTAGGCAAGCCCGACATCAGCAATCAGACACGCGATGAATACTTTCCCTTGACGAAAGCTTTATCGAGCGCCGCCCAAATCAACCAGGGCGTCGATTCTGACTTCCATTGCACCCAGGCCATTGGGCCGTGCATCGCCAATCCGTTCTGATTTGCCGATTACTCACCGTTACTTCTGATGCATCTGCCCAGGTAGAGCCGGAGCGAGAAATGAACCACCAGCTATCCCATGCGACCGACACTCATGTTCGTAAGGTGCGCATGTGGCTATTCACGTGTCTACTGGCCTGCCTGTCCTTGCTGTCGAGCCACCAGGCCATGGCGGACATGAACTGCACCGCGGGCTCGGCGGGTTCGACAATGATCAACTTCCCAAGCCCCGTAATAGTCGCGCCAGGCGGGACATATCCACGCCCCATCGGTGGTTGGGTAGCAGTCAGTTCAGGCGCCTGGGCAACCTGCAGCGCAGTCTGGAACTCATCGGGGGCCGCCAGTCAGCGTTGGGGTATAGGGCCCGGCTTAACCCTGCCGACGCTAACTTCGGTGGGAACGGACTCGGAGGGGTTCACCATGTACGCCACCGGATATACCAACGTTGCCGTGGAGATACGCTGGACGTTTACGCCTGATGGTCCATGCCCCACATTTGGCCCTTTCGATATCACGTATTCAAATACGAGCTTTGGATATCCGACCAACTCAACCTATTCACAAACCTATGCTTGCGGAATGGCGGCTACCTCCACCGATCCGACCTGGCCCGCCTACCAGAACCGACCATACGGTTTGAAGGTCGAGATGAGGCTGATGCAACTGGGCGCCATCAGCTCCGGGACCATGACCGGAAGGTCAGTGCTGTCGGCCGGTATGTTCAAGAACACGGTGGCTGGTGATGGGAACCTTTCTGCGGCCCATTTACAGCTAAACGCACAAGTGGGGAGCACTGCCACCTACAGCTTCGGATCGGTGTCGTTCGTTTCCCCCACCTGCACCGTCGGGAACCAGATTGTGAACCTGGACCCGGTGATGAAGAGCGACTTCACCGGCACCGCGACGCCCAAGGACACGCCCTTCCAGTTCACGTTCAACTGCGACGCCGGGATGAACAACGTCCTGTGGTCGCTGAGCCCGCTCAGCACGATCCTCGATGCGAGCAACGGCACCTTCGACAATGGCTATACCGGAGCGGACAAGGCCAACGGCGTCGGGCTGCGCCTGACCAGCAGCCTGGGTAATCCTATAGTCCTGAACAGCGGCAGTTACTCATTGGCGGGTTATAACAACGCCTCGGGCAACACCGCGCTGCCGCTTCCCCTGCGCGTCTCCTACTACCTCAAAGGTAGCCCGGCGGCAGTGACCGGCGGCCAGGTCCAAGGGATCGTCGAGTTGCGGTTGACCTACCAGTGATGCGTACCTGACGCTCGCCTGACAGCCCCCGCTGTTCGGGCGAGCGGAAACCTCTCTGGATGAAAAGGCACCTTCGGGTGCCTTTTCTCGTTCCATGACGCGCGGAGGGAATGCCGGATCAGTCGGCCCTCCCCTCATCACATTCCGCCGTAGTCCGTCTTCACGTGCCCAAGCGCTCCCTGCCGTCCTGCTGGCGGATCGCGCTCGCGTTTCGATGCGCAAGGCGATGTATGCCCGTTCTCCAGATCGAGCTGCTGCTAATCTGACAGCATGACCACCGACCTCGACCCTGGCCTCGATCTCGCCGACCAACTCCTGCAGTTGCTGCGCGAGTCGCCTGACGGAATTTCCGAGTTCCAGCTGATCCAGCAGCTGAAGGCGCGCCATTCCACCCATGTTCCCAACCTGCCGCTGATCGACAAGCTGGTGCTGTTCCGCACGCACTTCCTGGTATTCAACGCGCTGTACCGCTTGCGTGACCGGCTCTGGGCGGACAACGCAGCGCACCTGGAGATAGGGCCACTGCAGATTCGTCTCTCTCCTTATATAAGTGGGGCGCAGGCGCTGGGCGAGCAGGACGCCCTGCGCGTCTACTATCTCGACGAGAAGCATCTGAAGGAAACCACCGAACGCGACGTGGAGAAGCTGCTGGAAAGCTTCTGGACGCGCATGCAGGGGAACGAAGAAAAGGCCGCCGCCCTGGCCCTCTTCGAACTGGAAGACGGCCCGGTGGACTATGCGCTGATCAAGCTGCGCTACCGGCAACTGGTGAGCCAGCATCACCCCGACCGGGGTGGCAGCACCACGCGATTGCAGTCGATCAACAAGGCAATGGAAATTCTGGAGCGCTATTACAGCCGCCCCTGAAACTTCCATTTGCTCTAAACCCTCCGACGACGTGGCATCCCGCCATTCCTATACTGCGTCATAAGGTCGCATTGGTCGGCCGGGCACCGGATGTCGCTGGCTACGCGAATCAGGCGCCTTGCTGGGGGGCGACCTTCTATAAGAAGAGGAGAATGCTGACATGATCCATCATGTGTGGGGGCTCTTCACCCATCCCGATCAGGAATGGCAGGACATCCGTGGCGAGGAAGAATCCATCAGCCACATGTATCTGACCCACGTCCTGATCCTCGCTGCCATCCCGGTCATTTCCGCCTACATCGGCACCACGCAGGTTGGCTGGGTATTGGGCAATGCGGGACCGGTCAAGCTGACCGCCGCCAGCGCGATACAGCTGACCATCATGACTTATATCGCCATGCTCGCCGGCGTCGCCGTGATGGGCGCCTTCATCCACTGGATGGCTCGTACGTACGACGCTTCGCCATCGCTGACCCAATGCATCGTGTTCGCTGCGTACACCGCGACTCCGCTGTTCATCGGCGGGCTGGCGGCGCTCTATCCGCACCTATGGCTGGGCATGATCATCGGCACCGCCGCGATCTGCTACACGGTCTACCTGCTTTACGTCGGCATCCCGACCTTCATGAACATTCCCAAGGATGAAGGGTTCCTGTTCTCCAGCTCGGTGCTGGCGGTGGGACTGGTGGTGCTGGTGGCGATGATGGCCCTGTCGGTCATCCTCTGGGGCAGCGGCGTCGGGCCGGAGTACACCTGATACGCAACGTTGAAACGACTGACCGGGCCCATGTGGCCCGGTTTTCGTTTGGTCGGTGGTTTTTTGTTGGGGGGATTTGGTTGGGGGCTCTTTTGGCCGGCCTGGCGGCCGGATCGCGGACAAGGTCCGCTCCTACAAAAGCATGCGGTTGCCGTGTAGGAGCGGACCTTGTCCGCGAAGGCTGCCTCGCACCGAGGGCCGGAATACGCCTGATACGCAACGTTGAAGCGACAGACCGGGCCTGTGTGGCCCGATTTTCGTTTGTTCGGTGGGTTCTTGTTGGGGGATATTGTGGGGCTCTTTTGGCCGGCCTGGCGGCCGGGTCGCGGATGAGATCCGCTCCTACAAGAGCATGCGGGTGCCGTGTAGGAGCGGACCTTGTCCGCGAAGGCTGCCTCGCACCGAGGGCCGGAATACGCCTGATATGCAACCTTGAAACGATAGACCGGGCCCATGTGGCCTGGTTTTCGTTTGTTCGGTGGGTTCTTGTTGAGGGATTTTGTGGGGGCTCTTTTGGCCGGCCTGGCGGCCGGATCGCGGATGAGATCCGCTCCTACAAAAGCATGCGGTTGCTGTGTAGGAGCGGAGCTTGTCCGCGCAGGCTGCCTCGCACCGAGGGCCGGAATACGCCTGATACGCAACGTTGAAGCGACAGACCGGGCCTGTGTGGCCCGATTTTCGTTTGTTCGGTGGTTTCTTGTGGGGGGATTTTTGCCGGCCTGGCGGCCGGGTCGCGGATGAGATCCGCTCCTACGAAGAGCATGCGGTTGTCGTGAGGGGGCGGTCCTTGTCCGCGAAGGCTGCCTCGCACCGAGGGCCGGAGTACACCTGATACGCAACCTTGAAACGATAGACCGGGCCCATGTGGCCCGGTTTTCGTTTGTTCGGTGGTTTCTTGTTGGGGGATATTGTGGGGGCTCTTTGGGCCGGCCTGGCGGCCGGGTCGCGGATGAGATCCGCTCCTACAAGAGCATGTGGGTGCTGTGTAGGAGCGGACCTTGTCCGCGAAGGCTGACTTGCATCGATGCACAGGTAGATCCTGTAGGAGTGAGCTTGCTTGCTCCTACAGAAAGCGGTGCTTGCCTGAAACTCGCCAGGCTTGCCTGAATCTGCGGGCCGGACGAGCGGGCGCGAGAAATCCTCCACCCACGCTTCGACTGCGGGCATAATCTGGCCCCGTCGGAGAACCACTGTATGCCTGAACAGCTCAACGCTCGCATCGAAGCCTGCTACCAGCAGGCCGAAGTCTTCTTCCAGCGGCGCTTTCCCCGCCCGGAAGTGAGCTTCCGGCTACGCGGCCAGAAGGCCGGCGTCGCCCACCTGGATGAAAACCTGCTGCGTTTCAACCCGCAGTTGTACCGGGAAAACCACGAACACTTCCTGCAGCAGACCGTGGCCCATGAAGTGGCGCACTTGATCGCCCACCAGATGTTCGGTCCGCGCATTCGCCCCCACGGCGAGGAGTGGCAACTGATCATGCGCGGCATCTACGGGCTGCCGCCGGACCGCTGCCACACCTACGAGATCAAGCGCCGCCGCGCCACTCGCTACCTGTATCGCTGCCACTGCGGCGAGGGCAATGAATTCCCCTTCTCATCCCAGCGTCACAACCTGGTCGCCCAGGGTCGCCGCTACTATTGCCGGCGATGCCGCGCGACCCTGGTGTTCACCGGCGAAACCCGCCGCGAGTGATATCGCTCAGGCGATGACTTTCGCCGCCTTCAACGCCTCGACCTGCTCGGTCGAATAGCCCAACTCCGCCATCACCTCGGCCGTGTGCGCTCCCAGCGCAGCGCCGATATGGCGCGGCTCGGGCAGGCCGGCGGAGAACCGGATCGGGCAAGCCGCCTGCAGCTGCTCCCCGCCCTTGCCAGTGGGCACCCGCGTGACCACGCCACGCTCGCGCAATTGCGGATGTTCCACCGCTTCGGCGAGGGACAGCATCGGCTCGACGCACGCGTCCAGCGCCGCGAAGCGCTCCTGCCAATCGTGGAAATCGCGATTCTCGAATTCGATGGCGATTTCGCGCTTGAGCGCCTGCTGGTCCTCCGGCTTGGGCGACAGCCCGCGCGCGGCCAGCTCCGGGCGGCCGATGGCGGCGCAGAACTGCTGCATGAACTGCGGCTCCAGGCTGCCCACTGAGAACCAGCGGCCATCGCGTGTGCGGTAGTAGTCGTAGAAGCTGCCGCCGTTGAGCGCGAGATTCTCCATCTGCGGCTCGACGCCAGCGGCGAGATAGCCGGCGCCGGCCATGCCGTGCAGGCTGAAGGCGCAGTCGGTCATGCTCACGTCGACCTGCTGCCCCTCCCCCGTCTGCTGCCGGTGGATGACCGCCGCCAGCAAGCCCATCACGCCATGCAGCGAGCCGCCGCCGATATCGGCCAGTTGCACGCCCAAGGGCAACGGACCGCTCTCGCGCCGCCCGGTGTAGCTGGCCACGCCGGCCAGCGCCAGGTAGTTGATGTCATGCCCGGCGCGATCACGGAACGGCCCGGTCTGACCGTAGCCGGTGATCGACACGTAGATCAGCTTCGGGTTGATCGCCTTGAGCGCTTCGTAGCCCACGCCCAGCTTGTCCATCACGCCGGGACGGAACTGCTCCAGCACGATGTCGTATTCCTGCACCAGTTGCTTCACCACCTCCACCGCCTGCGCCTGCTTGAGGTCCAGCGCAATGCAACGCTTGTTGCGGTTGAGGTAGGCGTGGCTGGCGGAGGTGCCATCCACGTGCGGCGGCAGCACGCGCACCAGGTCCATGCGCGTGGGCGACTCCACGCGCAGCACCTGCGCGCCCATGTCCGCCAGCAGCAACGAGGCGAACGGCCCCGGCAGCAGGGTGGAGAAATCGAGGATCTTCAGGGAGGCGAGCGGGCCGTTCATGGGCACTCCTGTTTCGCTCAATCGATGCGTGGGCGCCGCGCCTCAGAGCTTCATGCCGCGGCTGATGATCTCTTTCATGATCTCCGAGGTACCGGCGAAGATGCGCTGGATGCGCGCGTTCGCGTACATCTTGCAGATCGGATACTCCCACATGTAACCCCAGCCGCCGTGCAGTTGCACGCCTTCGTCGACCACCTTGCACAGCAGTTCGGTGGTGAACAGCTTGGCCTCGGCGGCCACTTCGGGGGTGAGTTTCTTCTGATTGTGGTCCATCACGCAGCGGTCGGTGAAGACTTGCGCCACGTCGATCTGGGTGCGCATCTCGGCGAGTTTGAAGCGGGTGTTCTGGAAATGCGCCACCGGGCGGTCGAACGCCTTGCGCTCCTTCACGTAGTCGATGGTGGTGTTCAACGCCGCCTCGGCGCCAGCCACCGCGCCACAGGCGTTGGTCAGGCGCTCCTGGGCCAGCATGTTCATCAGGTAGAAGAAGCCGCCCTTGGCGTCGCCCAGCAGGTTTTCCTTCGGCACTTTCACGTTGTTGAAGAACAGCTCGGCGGTGTCCTGGCTCTTCATGCCCAGTTTCTTCAGGTTGCGCCCGCGCTCGAAGCCTTCCATGCCGCGCTCAACGACGAACAAGCCCATGGCGTGCTTGTTCGCCGGATCGGTCTTCGCGGCAACGATCACCAGGTCGGCCAGCAGACCGTTGGAGATGAACACCTTGGAGCCGTTGAGGACGTAATGATCGCCCTTGTCCACCGCCGTGGTGCGCATGCCGGCCAGGTCGGAGCCAGCGGACGGCTCGGTCATCGCCACCGCCAGGATGCTCTCGCCACGGATGATCCCCGGTAGCCAGCGGGCCTTCTGCTCGGCGTTGCCGTACTCGGCAATGTAGGGGCCGCACAGCGCCGAGTGCAGCGGGATCATGAAGCCCGGCTCGTTGATGGCGGCCAGTTCCTCACACATGATCTGTTCGTAGCGGAAATCCTTCAGACCGGTGCCGCCGTACTCTTCTTCCGCCCAGGGCAGCAGGAAGCCCATCTCCCCTGCCTTGCGCCAGACGCTGCGATCCACCACGCCGGCGTCTTCCCATTCTTCCTGGTGGGGCACGACTTCCTTGTTGAGGAAAGCTCGGAACGCATCGCGGAACAGGTTGTGCTCGGTCTCGAAGTGATTGCGCAGCATGATCGACTCCCGGTGGGTTGAGTGCCCGCAGGGTAGGTGCTGGGTGCGCGCGGCCTCAATGACGCGAGCGCTCAGGGTCGATTGACGCAATCGCCCAATGGATGCCAGTGTGAAACGTCGCGCAGCGCCCACGGAGAGCGCCCGCATGAAGATTCGCCGTTTCCAGGCCGAGGACATTCCGCCGTACGAAAGCTGGTTCGACGATCCGGTGCTCTACGCGCAATTGGGCCCGATGGATAGTTACTGGTTGGAACAGGTGCTGAGCGATGCGGAAAAGGCTCAGTACAGCATTCTGCGTGGCGACCTACTGGTGGCGGTGGTGGGGATTTGCCTGCCCAACCCAGCGCATCCGTACTACTTCGTCACCGACCTTGCCGTGCGCCCGGAGTTGCGCGGCTCCGGCGTCGGGCGCACGGTGATGGCGCTGACGATGAGCCGACCGGAACTGCAGAGCAGCCCCTTGTGGCGGGCCAGCGTGAGGCCGGACAACCCAGGGGCTCTGGCTTTCCTCATCAAGCTGGGCTGGACGCGACTGGAAATGGGCAATCCATTCGACGAGTTGCTCGAGTTCGAATTCCGCCGGCGCCCGGCTGGGCCCTTGCTCCGCTAATCCAGCACGGGTGTAGGAGCAACTGTCTTATTCAGGGAAGTCCATACCGATGCATCCCCCTCACCCCAGCCCTCTCCCTGGGGGAGAGGGGGCAGCCCGAGCCGACTGACGCGAGGGTTTCATCCTGCACCGCACGGTCCCCTCTCCCCCCGGGAGAGAGTCAGGGTGAGGGGCTGTTGATCTTGTACGCGATGATTTCATCCTCGACGTGAGGCGGGCCAATCGCGGATGAATCCGCTCCTACACAAGCGGGATGTTCGGCGCTCATTCGCAAGCAATTTCCCGGCTCCCATAAAAAAACCCCCGCCGAGGCGGGGGTTCACACAAAGGAGTCAACGGTACAGCGAGTTGTTCTTAGAACACGTACTGCAGGCGGCCTACGACACCGTTGCCGTCGTCATCACCGTTGGCGTTGCGGATGCCGTCGGTCTTGACGTGGACGTAGTCGAGGGAAACCTTCACCGCCTCGTTGGCGTACCAGTTCACACCGATGGTGTTGGTGCTGGCCTTGGTGTCGCCCACGTCGCGGGTGGCAGTCGCCACGACCACGTTCGGGTCATCCACCTTGATGTGGTCGTAACGGTAGAAGACTTCCCAGGCACCGATTTCCTTGTTGGACGGCTTGATGGTGTCGAACTTGGCGCCATCGAGCTTGTACACGCGGGATTCACCGGTGATGGTGTAGGCCAGTTGGCCGTAGTAGCCGTCAGCCTTGATGTCTTCGAAGGCAGCGGCATCGGCTTTCAGTTTGCGCTTCAGGTATTCAGCCTGAGCGGAGAACGGGCCGATGGCGTAGGCGAATTCACCACCCCAGGTGGAGTCGTCCTTGTAGGAACCGGCCGGGCTGAGGGTGGCGCCGCCGAAGGTGGCGCGGTTGCCGTTGTCGCCAGCATCGTTACCGCCGTTGGTGGCGATACCACGCATGCCCAGACGCGGACGGATGCGGGAGTCGAAGGCTACGTCATCCAGGTCGCGGTATGCGTAATCCACACCGATGTGCAGGACATTGCCGTCGGTGTTCATCGGTGCGAACACGCCGCGGAAGTTGAACTGCTTGACGCTGTCGCCGTCGGTGTCGTCAGCATCTTTGGCGTACACGCCGGCATCGACGTAGGCCATGTTGGCGATCACGCCGCCAACCTGGGCACCCAGGCCGTCCTGGTGGGTGTTGATCCAGTCAGCCAGTTCGTAGGCCGAAGTACGCTCGGTGGCGGTGACCCACTTGGAGCTGGTGGCTTTTTCCAGACCGAAGTCCGGGTCGAAGCGGCCGAACTTCAGAGTGACCGGGCTGAAGCCGGTGTAGCTGAAGGAAGCCTCGTCGAAGTAACCGTTGTCAGCGTTACCCGAGTTGTGGGACATGTCGTAGTTGATCTGGTATTTCCAGTCTTTGTAGACAGTGCCGCCCAGTTCCAGGTAGGCGCGGCGGAAGTAGGCGCCGTCACCGTCGTTGCCGTTCTTGGTGTAGAAACCATCGAAGCGGCTGTAATCCGCTTGCAGACGGCCACCCAGCTTGAAGCTGAATTCTTTGTCGGTGGTACCGACCTCAAGGCCGCCTTTGGTCTTGATAACGATATCGGCGCCATCGGTGGTGACTGTGCCTGCGAAAGCCTGGGCGGAAACGGCCAGTGCCAGGGCAGTGGCGGCGTAACCGGCGAAGTGCTTACGGATCATCGAAGATTCCCCTTAATGGTATTTGCGTTGAACACGCCGAGTGCCTGGCTGCTGCGCGCCCCCCAAGGACTCGCACAGGCCGTTCTGGCGGCCCCCGTTTGTGTTGCTGGGAATCTTGGCGAGGGGTTATTTCAGATCAGTTGCTCCTAGATAAAACTTTTATTACAGAGGAACTTTTGATTTCTTTATCGAATAACGGTCCTAGGCCATGTGCCACTAGGCTTGCAGGCGGTTTCTGAAGGCCGCTTTGCCGGTATGCTATCGCCTCCCCTGATCGACCTTCTCGCTCGGGCTACCCCATGCATGAACTGCAACCCCTGATCCAGCAGCACGGTCTGACCCTGCTGTTCTTCAACGTCCTGCTGGAACAGCTCGGCCTGCCGATTCCGGCTTATCCGGCGCTGATCGTTGCGGGTGCCCTCGCCCTGCAAGGCAGCGGCGTCCCCCTGGGCGAGGCGCTGGCGGTGGCGGTGTGCGCCTGCCTGATCGCCGATTTGATCTGGTTCTGCGCCGGCAGGCGCTTCGGCGGTTTCATGCTGCGCAGCGTGTGCAAGGTGTCGCTGTCACCGGACAGCTGCATCCGCCAGAGCCAGAGCCTGTATCTGCGTATCGGCCCGCGCGCGCTGCTGATCTCGCGCTTCCTCCCCGGCGCCAGCGCGCTGACCACCACGATGGCCGGCATGATGCGCACGCCGCTGCCGCGCTTCCTTGCCTACGACTGCGCTGGAGCGGCGCTCTGGGCCGGCTCCGCGCTGATGCTCGGCAGCATCTTCAGCTCGGCGGTGGATCGCGTCCTCGGCTGGCTGACGCAGTACGCCAGCGTCGGCATCGCGGCGCTGCTGGGGGCTTTCGCCCTGTTCATCGCCTGGAAGCTCTGGCAGCGCGCCAACCTGCTGCGCCGCACTTCGCGGATTCCACGGATCAGCGTCGATGAGCTGCGCGCCCGCCTGGACGCCGGCAAGCCGCCGCTGATTCTGGATGTGCGTGCGCAGTTCGACGATGAGGCGATTCCCGGGTCTATCGCGTTCAACATCGACGCGCCACTGGATGAATTGCGCGGGAGCCTGGGCGACCGCGACGTGGTGATCTATTGCGCCTGCCCGCGCGAGCTTTCCGCGGCGATGTTGGCGGAACGGCTGAACGCATCCGGGCATGCGCGTACGTGGGCGCTGTCAGGTGGGCTGGATGCGTGGCGGGCGCAGGCCTCCGCCTGAAGCAACCAAACGGCGTAGGGGCGGACTCTGTCTGCGATCGGTTTCGCTTTCTGCCGGGGTGTTCAGAACGCGCCGGTCAGATTTTCGCGGACAAGGTCCGCTCCTACGAAAAGCGTGCCCGCTCAGCGGCGCGCTCTGTCCCGGCGCAGCTCGGCGAGATGGTCAGCCAGTCGCTCGGCGTCGGGACGCGGCGGTTCTGGTCGCGATCGGTTTCGCTTTCTGTCGGGGTGTTCAGAACGCGCCGGTCAGATTTTCGCGGGCAAGGTCCGCTCCTACGAAGAGCGTGCCCACTCGGCGGCGCGCGCTGTCCCGGCGCAGCTCGGCGAGATGGTCAGCCAGTCGCTCGGCGTCGGGACGCGGCGGTCAGATTTTCGCGGACAAGGTCCGCTCCTACGAAGAGCGTGCCCGCTCAGCGGCGCGCGCTGTCCCGGCGCAGTTCGGCGAGATGGTCAGCCAGGCGCTCCGAGTCCGGGCGAGGCGGTTCTGGTAGCAGGCGCAGGGTCGCCTGGGTCAGGCGCATCTGCCGCAAGTAACGCCGGCAGTTGCGGCACAGCAACAGGTGCCGGCGCAGCGCGAGCTTCTCGCGCCAGCCCAGCTGTTCGTCCAGCAGGTCGCTGGAGCGGGCCACCAGTTCCTTGCAGGTCAACATTCCCCGGTCTCCTCGAAGTGCTCCACGGTGGCGAATACCTTCAGCCGTGCGCGATGCAGCAGCACCCGCACATTGGAGAGCGAAACCTCCAGCAGATTACAGATCTCCTCCAATTCCAGCCCCTGGCGTTCGCGCAGGAGCAACACGCTGCGTTGCAGGTCGGACAGGCTGAGCAGGGTCTTTTCCAGGCATTCGCGCAGTTCGTCTTCCGCCAGCAGGGCTTCGGGCGAGTCCTCGTGCCAGGCCAAGGGCGCGGCACTCCAATGGCCGTCGGCGGCGAAACGGCTATCGTCGATGCTGCCGTGGGGCGCGGGCAGGTCGTCGAGCGAGACGTCGCGGCGGACCTTGCGCAGGCGGGATTTGGCGGTGTTGGCCGTAATGGTCAGCAGCCAGGTCTTGAGGCTGGAGCGCCCCTGGAAACCGTCCAGGTTGCGCACGGCGGCGAGCCAGGCGTCCTGCACCACTTCGTCGGCGTGGGTGCTGCCGACGATGGCGATGGCCACGGCGCGCATCGCGCCCTGGTAGGCGGCTACCAGGGTGCGGAAGGCCTGCTGGTCTCCGGCCAGCAGGCGCGACAACAGCTCGCTGTCGTCGCTCTGCACGATCAGCGCTTGCGCAGGATCACGCTGCCGATGGAGTAACCGGCGCCGAACGAGCTCAGCACGCCGATGGAGCCGGCGGGCAGGTCGTCCTGGTATTTGTGGAAGGCGATGACCGAACCGGCCGAGCTGGTGTTGGCGTAGGTGTCGAGGATCACCGGCGCTTCGTGGGCTTCGGCGTCGCGGCCGATCAGCTTGCGGGTGATCAGCAGGTTCATGTTGAGGTTGGCCTGGTGCAGCCAGAAGCGCTTCACGTCGCTGACCGGGATGTCGTTCTGCGCCAGGTGCTCGCCGATCAGCTCGGCCACCATCGGGCAGACGTCCTTGAACACCTTGCGGCCTTCCTGGACGAACAGCTTGTCGCGGGTGCCGATGCCCTCTTCCGCCGCGCGGTTGAGGAAGCCGAAGTTGTTGCGGATGTTGTTGGAGAACTGGGTCAGCAGCTTGGTGCTGACCACGTCGAACTGGTGCTTGGAGATCGCCTGGTCGGCGCGCTCGATGACCACGGCGGTGGCGGCGTCGCCGAAGATGAAGTGGCTGTCGCGGTCGCGGAAGTTCAGGTGGCCGGTGCAGATTTCCGGGTTGACCATCAGGATGGCCCGGGCCTGGCCCAGCTGCACGCTGTTCACCGCGGCCTGGATGCCGAAGGTGGCCGAGGAGCAGGCGACGTTCATGTCGTAGCCGAAGCCCTGGATGCCAAGGGCGGCCTGCACTTCGATGGCCACGGCCGGGTAGGCGCGCTGCAGGTTGGAGCAGGCGACGATCACGCCGTCGATGTCCTCGGGCTTGCGGCCGGCGCGCTGCAGGGCTTCCTTCGCGGCATGGGCGGCCATCTCGCAGAGGATGCCCCAGTCTTCGTTGGAGCGTTCCGGAATGCGCGGCGCCATGCGCTGCGGGTCGAGGATGCCTTCCTTGTTCACCACGAAGCGGCTCTTGATGCCGGAAGCCTTCTCGATGAACGCCGAGCTGGACTCGGAGAGTGCTTCCACTTCGCCCTTGGCGATAGCGTCGGCGTGCTGGTCGTTGTAGCTGCGGACGTAGCTGTTGAAGGATTCCACCAGTTCATCGTTGGAGATGCTGAACGGCGGGGTATACAGGCCAGTTCCGCTGATCACGACTTTATGCACGGTCAATCCTCTTCTCAATCTGGGCCACCGGGCCCGGCAGCATGGTTAGGCATCAAGGTGCCCGCGCGGTGGCCGGCACTGGATATTCGTAGGCCTTCGCATCGTGGCGCGAAGGCGTCGGGATGGCGATCCCCGCAACCGGGCAGTTTGCCATCCCTCGGGGTGGGCGACACCTTTGGCCGCCCGGCGGTTCGCGGTGTCACCCGGGTGCAACCGCTGGTCGCTGATTATGCTGCAAATTTCGCCGAAAAGTCGCCCACACGAAGATGACAATCCGGCAAGTTTACGGACGCAGATCACGTCGAGCCTGCCTTGAGGCAACGGATTGATTTTTTCCACCGGCATCATAGGGACGGCGTTAGCGCGCCCGCGCGCGTCAATCCTTATCCTTCGGAGCATTCCCGACCTAGCCATGGAGACTTCAGGATGAGCGAAGCAATCCGCCCGGAAATGGATGAACAGACCCTGGAATTCGCCAATCAGGTGATCGATCTGGCCCGCCAGGGCGATACCGAGCGCCTGATCGACCTGCTCCGCCAGGGGCTGCCGGCCAACCTGCGCAATCACAAGGGCGACAGCCTGCTGATGCTGGCCAGTTACTACGGCCACCACGACACGGTGGCGGCGCTGCTCGACCACGGCGCCGACCCGGACCTGCGCAACAACGCCGGGCAGACGCCGCTGGCTGGCGCCGCTTTCAAGGGTGACCTGGAGATGGTGCGCCTGCTGCTGCGCCGAGGCGCCCAGGTGGAAGGCGCCTCTCCCGACGGCAAGACCGCCTTGATGATGGCCGCCATGTTCAACCGCCCGGAGATCGTCCGCTGCCTGCTGGAACACGGTGCCAACCGCGAGGCCCGCGATGCCAGCGGCCTGACGCCATTGGCCGCGGCGAAGATGATGGGCGCGACCGACACCCTGGCGCTGCTCGAAGCGGCCTGAGTCAGTCGATGCGCACGTGCTCGGCGAGGAAGTCGAGCACAGCGCGCACCCGCGCGGGTAGGTGACCCGGCTTGCCCAGGTAAAGCGCGTGCATCGGCTTGCGGTCGCCGGGGTTGAAGTCCGCCAGCACCTCCACCAGCCGTCCGGCGGCGATATCCTCGCGCACCTGAAACTCTGCCAACCGTGCCAGTCCCAGTCCCGCCAGCGCCAGATGGCGCACGCTGTCGCCATCGCTGGCCAGCAGGTTGCCGCTGGGCTCCGGATCACCCGCCTGCTTGCCGAGGAACGGCCAGTCCGGCTCGACGCGCCGGTAGCTGAAGCCCACGCAGTTGTATCCGCCCAGTTCACGCGGATGCTGCGGCGCGCCGTGCCGCGACAGATACTCGGGCGCGGCAACGATCTTGTGCCCGGACTCACCCAGCGAGCGCGCCACCAGCCGCGAGTCTTGCAGCGGGCCGCTGCGCACGGCCACGTCGGCGCGGACTTCCAGCAGATCCACCACTTCATCGGTCAGTTGCAGATCGAGGCTGACGCCGGGGTGACGCTCAAAGAACAGCGGCAGCGCGGGGATCAGGAATTGCCGGCCAACCGGCAGGTTGCAGCTGATGCGTACCCTGCCCTGCGGCTCGGCACTGGCCGAGGCTTCACGCTCGGCTTCGTCCAGGTCGGCGAGGATGCGCAGGCTGCGTTCGTAGAAGGCTGCGCCTTCGGCCGTGAGCTGCTGGCGCCGGGTGGAGCGATTGAACAGTCGCGCGCCGAGGCGATCTTCCAGGCGCGCCACCAGCTTGCTCACTGCGGACGGTGTCATGCCGCATTGCTGCGCGGCGGCAGTGAAACCACCGGTTTCCACCACGCGGATGAACACTTCCATTTCGCCGAAGCGATTGACGTCGGGCCGGGCCATGTTGAATTCAATTCACAGGTGATTTGCTCAAAGGCAGTCTATATCAGCAATACGCACGGGGATAAGGTGGCGCCCATTCTACGAATCATCTGGGAGAGCCATCGTGCCCATTGCCTTGTATGCCTTGACCGCCGGTGCCTTTGGCATCGGCGTTACCGAATTCGTGATCATGGGATTGCTGCTGGAGGTCGGCCAGGACTTCGGTGTGTCGATCTCCGCCGCCGGCCTGCTGATCTCCGGCTACGCGCTGGGCGTGGTGCTCGGCGCGCCGCTGCTCACTGCCCTCACCGCGCGCTGGCCGCAACGCAACACTCTGCTCGGGCTGATGGTGATCTTCACCCTCGGCAACCTGGCCTGTGCCCTGGCGCCGGACTATGCCACGCTGATGGCGGCGCGGGTGCTGACCTCCTTCGCCCACGGCACCTTCTTCGGCGTCGGCTCGGTGGTCGCCACCAGCCTGGTGCCGGCCGAACGCCGCGCCTCCGCCATCGCCCTGATGTTCACCGGCCTCACCGTCGCCACCATCCTCGGCGTACCCCTGGGCACCTGGCTCGGCCAACTCTATGGCTGGCGCGCGGCCTTCTGGGTGGTCACCGGCATCGGCGTACTGGCCCTGGCGATCCTGGCGATCTACCTGCCGCGTGACAGCGCCCCGCCCGCCGCCGGCAACCTGCGCGACGACTTCCGCGTGCTGAAGCGCCCGGCCGTGCTGCTCGGCCTGTTGACCACGGTGCTCGGCTTCGGCGGCGTGTTTACCGTGTTCAGCTACGTGTCGCCGCTGCTCACTCGCCTGGCCGGGTTCTCCGAGAGCGCCGTGTCGCCGGTGCTGCTGGTGTTCGGCGGTGGCCTGGTGCTGGGCAACCTGCTCGGCGGCAAGCTGGCCGATCGCAAGCTGGTGCCCACCCTGCTCGGCAGCATGCTGGCGCTGGCGGTGGTGCTGGGCCTGATGAGCTTCGCCCTGGACAACAAGATCGCGGTGATCGTGTTCATCGCCCTGCTCGGCGCCGCCGGTTTCGCCACTGTGCCGCCGCTGCAGATGTGGGTGCTGGAGAAGGCCCACGGGGCCGGGCAGAGCGTGGCGGCCAGTTTCAACATCGCCGCGTTCAACCTGGGCAACGCCCTGGGCGCCTGGCTCGGCGGCATGACCATCGACCATGGCCCCGGCCTCGCCGCGCTGCCCTGGGTCGGCGCGCTGCTGCCGGTCGCGGCTATCGCCACGGCGCTGCTGTGCCTGCGCCTGGAGCGCGGACCGGCGATGTCGGCGGCGACCGTCCAGCAGGCTCGGTGAACGATCGGCGAAGCCGTACTGTCGAGGAAAGGGGCGCGCAGAGTCGCGCCCTTTTCTTTTATCCACAGACGGAGGGCTCGCCCACCCATGCTGGTTTCGCTTCAGGCACTGCGGGCACTGGCCGCCTGGCTGGTGGTGTTCCATCACTTCATGCAGGTGTTCTTCGATTTCCACGCCGACAGCCTCGGCGGCAGATTGCTCTCCACGCGCGGCCAGGTCGGCGTCGACATCTTCTTCGTCCTGAGTGGCTTCGTGATCCATCTCTCCAGCGCCGGGCGACCGATGTCGCCGCTGACCTTCCTGGTCCAGCGCCTGGCCCGTGTCGCCCCGGCCTATTGGCTGTACACGGCGATCACCGCACTGATCATCCACGCCTTCGCCGATGTGATGCCGGTGTATGGCGTCGGCGGCAAATCGCTGCTGCTGTCGATGCTCTTCATTCCCAGCCAGAACCCCGGCGGCTTCGGCCTCTACCCGGTGCTACCGGTGGGCTGGACGTTGAATTTCGAGATGCTCTTCTACGCCTTGTTCGCCCTCTCCTTTCTGGTCGCCGAGCGCTGGCGAGCGTGGCTGGTGACCGCGCTGGTACTGCTGGTGGCACAGGTGCTGGCGCGCGAACCCTGGATCAGCAACTTCTACCGCAATCCGATCATCTTCGAGTTCCTGCTCGGCCTGGGCCTCGCGGCGCTGTACCGGCGCGGCTGGTTGAACCTGCCCAGACCGCTGGCCCTGACGATGGTGGCCGGGGCGGTGGCGACCATCGCGCTGTTCCCCGCCGACCATCCGTGGCGCCTGCTCACCTGGGGCCTGCCCGCCGCCGCGCTGCTCGCCGCCTGCGTGGCCCTGGAGCCGTTGTTCGAGCGCAACAAGGTGCTGCACGCGCTGGGCGACTGGTCCTACTCGGTGTACCTGCTGCATGTGATCGTGCTGTGGCTGGCGGCCTATTGGCTGCACGAGCGGCTGGGCCTGACGCCGTACCAGACACTGGGCCTCAGCGTACCGGCGATACTGCTGCTGTCCTGGCTGAGCTATGAGTGGGTGGAACGGCGCATGGCACGACGGGTGCGTGCTGCCTATGCGCGGGTGGCGGAACCCATCGCGGCGCGACGTGCTCAGGCCGGATCGGTGTAGACCAGGCGGTTGCGCCCTTCGGCCTTGCCGCGATACAGGCGGCGGTCGGTGCAGCGGTAGAGCTCGTCCGCATCCAGCCCGTCGCACGGCCACTCGGCGAGGCCGAAGGTGGCGGAAATCGGGATGCGCTGCCCCTGGTACTGTAACGGCGCCTCGGCGATTTCACGGCGTAGGGATTCCACCAGCGGCTGCGCATCGAAACGATCGGTGAAGGGCAACAGCAGGCCGAATTCCTCACCGCCGAGCCGGCCGATCAGGTCGGTGGCGCGCAGGCGATGGCGCAGGCGATTGCACAGGTGCTGCAGCGCCTTGTCGCCGGCGTCGTGGCCCCACTGGTCGTTGATGTTCTTGAAGTGATCGACATCCAGCACCACCAGCACCAGGCGGGTGTCGTAGCGTGCCGCTTCCTGGATGCAGCGCTGCAGGGCGCGCTGGAAACTCTCGCGACTGGCTACACCGGTCAGCGCGTCGGTCAGGGCCAACTGGCGCAACTGTTTGTAGGCCTCCGCGCGGCGCCCTTCGTAGACGTGCATGAAGGCGATCACCAGCACGCCGCAGAAGATGCCATTGCCGATATCGATCAGCCCCGGCGCATCGAGGTGCACCTGGTTGGCGCGCAGGTACATCACCGTGGCGATCAGCATGAACGGGACGGCGAGCAGGAAGCCGCGCAGTTTCCCCAGCAGCAGGTAGGCCATCACCGGCATCAGGTAGACCCAGACGAAGGCCGTGGCCGAGGCGTTGGGCATGACGATGATGTAGAGGATGAAACAGAAGGTGGGCAGCAGGTAGGCGATGATCCACGGCACCAGGCGCGTCACCCGCTTGAGCCGCTGTGTCGCCCACAACAGCAGGCCACACGTGGTCAGTTCGGCGCCGGCCAGCCAGTAATTGCCGGCGAAGAACTGGAGGATCGAGAACAGCCCCAGGGTCGCCCCGGTGCAGGTGAAGATAAGGCGCATCAGCAGTCGATGATCGGCTTCCTCCAGGCCGGTCGGGCCGGCGGTGGATTCGAACATCTGCTCGGGGTCGCTGTTGCGGTGCATCACGCCCTGCTCCTTGGCTCGACCGTCCGCGGGGTCGTCCTGAATGGCGATCTCCGGGCTATCCTGCCCGCTCCACGTCCCTGAAGACTACTCCAAATTCCTACAATGCGTTGCCAAACCGACAGAAGCCCGCCGGATGGACTAGCCTTCGCTGCATCATCTGTGGAGGAAGTCCATGCGTTCGATTCTTGCCGCTCTGTCCGTGCTCGCGATCTCCGGTTGTGCCTCTTACCAGGCCGATGAAGTCCACCCCGTACCCGCGGACCGTTTGCTGGCCTACCAGCAACCGGGCAAGGACAGCGTCAAGGTCGACGTCACCCGCGACGTGGGCTATATCGGCGGCGGCTGCTACGTCGCCGTCACCATCGACCATGAAATCGCGGCGCGGATCGGCAAGGGCGAGTCGGCCAGCTTCCACGTACCGGCGGGCAAGCATGTGGTGGGCATCATCGGCGACAAGGACGGCGACGGCCTGTGCAGCAAGGCCATGCTGCGCCGCGAATTGCTGGTACCGCTCGAACCGGACGGCAACAACGCCTTCCGCATCGTCAGCGACAACCGCACCGGCTTCGATATCAAGCCGGCGGTCGAGTAAGTCCTCGACCGCACGGGCGCGCCTCAGCCGTTCAGACGGGCAACGAGGCGCGCTTGCAGCTTCTCCAACTCCCCCGCATCGGCCTTGTTCGCCGCGTGGATACCCAGGCCCTCGCCGGCGTAGCGCGGAACGATGTGCACGTGGATGTGGAACACCGTCTGCCCGGCCGGCGCGCCGTTGAACTGGGCGACCTGCACGCCATCGGGATTCAGCTCTTCGACGATCACGCCGGTCAGGCGCTGCACCACGCGCATCACCTTGGCCAGCGCATCGGCGTCGACTTCGAGGATGTTGCGCGCCGGCGAATTCTTCGGAATCACCAGGGCATGGCCGTAGGACTGCGGGAACAGATCGAGGAAGGCGAGCACGTCGTCGTCCTCGTACAGCTTGAAGCAGGGGGCCTCGCCGCGAATGATCTGGGCGAAGATGTTCTGCGGATCGTAGGTGCCTTGCAGACTCATGGTGGGTTCCTTCTCCGGTGACTATGGGGCCGCACCATACCTTTTTGTCGCGCGCGGGTCATGACCGGTGGCGTGGGGAGGGCTATCCTGAGGCCTTTCTCGCACCCTGACCGGAGCATGCATGTCAGACCTTTCCGCGTTCCCTATCACTCAGAAATGGCCCGCCGAGCACCCTGACCGCCTGCAGCTGTATTCGCTGCCCACGCCCAACGGCGTGAAGGTGTCGATCATGCTGGAAGAGCTGGGTTTGCCCTACGAGCCGCACCTGGTCAGCTTCGAACGCAATGACCAGATGTCCCCCGAATTCCTCTCGCTGAACCCGAACAACAAGATCCCCGCAATCCTCGATCCCAACGGCCCGGACGGCAAACCGCTGGCGCTGTTCGAGTCCGGCGCGATCCTGGTCTACCTGGCCGACAAGACCGACTCGCTGATCGCCCCCGGCGCCAGCGGTCGCTACGAGACGCTGCAGTGGCTGATGTTCCAGATGGGTGGGATCGGCCCGATGTTCGGCCAGATCGGATTCTTCAACAAATTCGCCGGCAAGGACTACGAGGACAAGCGCCCGCTGCAGCGCTATGTGGACGAAGCCAAGCGCCTGCTGGGCGTGCTCGACCAGCGCCTGGAAGGCCGCGACTGGATCATGGGCGAGCGCTACACCATCGCCGACATCGCCACCTTCCCGTGGATTCGTAACCTGATTGGTTTCTATGAGGCGGGCGAGCTGGTGGAGTTCGACAAATTTGCCAATGTGAAGCGCGTGCTGGAGCGTTTCCTGGCGCGGCCGGCGGTGCAGCGGGGGCTGTCGATTCCGAAGCGGGATTGAGGTTCGGGGCAGAGCCGCCTTGCGGCGCCCCTCACCCCAGCCCTCTCCCAGGGGGAGAGGGGGTTGTCCGTGCAAACTGAACGTTCAGGTTTCAGCCGGCAACTCAGGTTCCGGCTAACGCTGCCATTTCCCGTCCACACCGATCAGTCCCCTCTCCCTCTGGGAGAGGGTTAGGGTGAGGGAAGGGACCCCAGCCGACTACCAGAGTCATCGGCGAGCCGGTCGCGAGCAAGCTCGCTCCCACAGAATCAGGCCTCGACCTGGCTCCACTGCTTCGACAGGCGCTTGTCCGACACCGGTAGCTTCGTCCCCAACTGCTGGGCGAACAGCGAAACGCGGTACTCCTCCAGCATCCAGCGATAGAGCACCAGCTCGGGGTCGCGCTTGCCTTCCTGGGCGTGCTTGGCCAGGCGCGCCGAATACTGTTCCCAGTAGCCGGCCATCTCGCCGCTCCACACGCGGTCGCGCTGGACTTGGCCTGCGACCTTGTCCAGACGCTGCTCGACAGCCTTCAGGTAACGCGGGATTTCCTTCAGCCACTCCAGCGGCGTGTCGCGCACGAAGCCGGGGTAGACCAGCTTGGCCAACTGCCCCTTCACGTCGTTGAGCGGCACCGTCATGGCGAGGTCGACCTTGCCCTTGAAGCGCTTCTGCAGGCCGTGCCAAAGCTTGAGGATTTCCAGGGTCAGGCGGGCGATGCGTTCGGCGTGCTCGGTCCAGGCGCCGCGCTTCTTCTCGGCCAGCGACGCGAGTCCGGCGCCATCGCGCGGCAGGTTGGCTTCCCCCTCGAGAATGGCGCTGTCCAGGCTGGCCAGCAGGATGTCTTCGACCAACGACTCGACGCGGCCCAGCTCACGGTAGAGCAGGCCCATGTCGGTCTGCCCCGGCAGCTTGCTGCGCAGGAACTTCGCCGGCTCGGCGAGCTGTTGCAATAGCAGTCGCTGCAGGGCGCGACGGTGCTGGTAGTCGGCCTCGGCCTGGGTCGGGAAGCGGTTTTCCTTCACCACGCCGGCCTCTTCCACCAACGCCGGATAGACCGTCATCGACAGCCCGGCAACCTTCTGCTGGACCTTTTCCGCCACCCCGGCGAAGCCCTTGGCTTCCACCGGTTTCTGCGGCTTGTCCGCCTGCGGGATCGCCAGCGCAGCCTGGCTGGCCTCGGCGAAGCGCGCGGTGAGTTCCGCCAGATCGCGGCCCTCGCCAAGGAACTTGCCACGGGCGTCGACCACTTCGATGTTCATGCGCAGGTGGCTTTCCACCTGGGTCTCGGCCTCCGCCCAGGCCTCTTCCGGCACGCGGCTGCCGGTCATGCGCTGCAGCTCGCGGCCGAGGGATTCGGACAACGCGCCCTCGGCAAAGACCATCTTGCCCTGCGCGGCGCGGACGAAGTCCGGCACCGGCACGAAGTTCTTGCGGATCGCCTTGGGCAGGCTGCGCACCAGCTCGATGCACTTGGCCTCCAGCAGGCCCGGCACCAGCCATTCCAGGCGTTCGGCGGGCAGTTGCGGCAACAGTGGCGCCGGCACGCGCAGGGTCACGCCGTCACGCACGTGGCCCGGTTCGAAATGGTAGGTCAGCGGCAACTGCAGCTCACCCAGTTGCAGGCGATCCGGGTAAAGACCGGCAGTGACTTCACTGGCATCGCGCGCGAGGACATCTTCCTCGCGCATGATCAGCAGG
The DNA here is from genome assembly GCF_016919445.1 of Pseudomonas sp. PDNC002. NCBI lineage: Bacteria > Pseudomonadati > Pseudomonadota > Gammaproteobacteria > Pseudomonadales > Pseudomonadaceae > Pseudomonas > Pseudomonas sp. PDNC002. Next base: position 5,883,207 of record NZ_CP070356.1, read on the forward strand.
TCCGGTTTTGCCTTGTGCTCGCGCTCGTACCATTTCTCGAAGCTGGCGGACTGGTAGATGTCCGCCGGCAGGCGTTCGTCGTAGTAGGCGAACAGGGTTTCCTCATCGGCGAGGATGTCACGCCGGCGCGCCTTGGCTTCCAGCTCGTCGAGCTTCTCCAGCAACTGGCGGTTGGCCGACAGGCACTTGGCACGGCTGTTGATCTCGCCGCGCACCAGCGCCTCGCGGATGAACATCTCGCGGGACACCGGCGCATCGATCGGGCCGTAATGCACGGCGCGGCGGCCGATGATGATCAGGCCGTACAGGGTGACCTGCTCGTAGGCCACCACCTGGCCGCGGCGTTTCTCCCAATGCGGTTCCAGGTAGTTCTTCTTCACCAGATGCCCAGCCAGCGGTTCCAGCCAGTCCGGCTCGATCTTGGCGACCATGCGGGCGAACAGCTTGGTGGTCTCCACCAGCTCGGCGGCCATGATCCACTGCGGCTTCTTGCGGCCGATCACGCTGGAGGGATGAATCCAGAAGCGCCGCTGGCGCGCGCCGAGGTAGTCGCCCTCCTCCGCCTTCTGGCCGATCTGGCTGAGCAGGCCGGAGAGGATCGCCTTGTGCACGGCGGCGTAGTCGATGTCGCGGGCCTTCGGCTCATCCGCCTTGGCGACCGGCTGGCGGCCACGGTTGTCGTGCGGCTTGGCCTGCTCGCGGACGGGTTCGTTCTTGCGCTGGGCACCGTCCGACTTCGAGCCGAAAGGCAGCTGCAATTCGCGGCAGATCAGCGTCAACTGGCGGTGTGCATCGCGCCACTCGCGCAGGCGCAGGTAATTCAGGAAGTTCTTCCGGCACCAATTGCGCAGCGGGTTGGAGCCCAGCGCCTGGCGCTGCTCCTCGAAGCCGCGCCAGAGGTTGATCAGCGCGGCGAAGTCCGAGTCCGGGTCTTTCCACTGGGCGTGGGCCTGGTCGGCGGCCTGCTGGCGATCCATCGGCCGCTCGCGCGGGTCCTGCACGGATAGCGCGCTGGCCACGGTGAGGACTTCCGGCAGGCTGCCCAGTTGCGCCGCTTCCAGCAGCATGCGGCCCAGGCGCGGGTCGATGGGCAGGCGCGCGAGCTGGCGGCCCAGCGGCGTGAGCTGGCCCTCGCGGTTCACTGCCGAGAGTTCCTGCAGCAGGGTGAAGCCGTCGTTGATCGCCTTGCCATCCGGCGGCTCGATGAAGGGGAAGGCCTCGATGTCGCCCAGGCGCAGGTGGAGCATCTGCAGGATCACCGCCGCGAGGTTGGTGCGCAGAATCTCCGGATCGGTAAAGGCCGGGCGGCCGTTGAAGTCTTCCTCGCTGTACAGGCGCACGCAGATGCCCGGCTCGACCCGGCCGCAACGGCCCTTGCGCTGGTTGGCGCTGGCCTGCGAAACGGCTTCGATGGGCAGACGCTGGACCTTGGCGCGGTAGCTGTAGCGGCTGATGCGCGCGGTGCCACTGTCGATCACGTAGCGGATGCCCGGCACGGTCAGCGAGGTCTCGGCGACGTTGGTGGCGAGCACGATCTTGCGCCCCGGCATGGGCGCGAAAATCTTCTGCTGCTCGGCCGGCGTCAGGCGCGCATACAGCGGCAACACTTCGGTGTGGCGCAGGTTGGCCTTGCGCAGCATATCGGCGGCGTCGCGAATCTCGCGCTCGCCGGGGAGGAATACCAGCACGTCGCCGGGACGCTTGCCGATCTCACGTTCGTGGGCGGCGATCTCGTCCAGCGCACGGAGGATGCCCTGGTCCACGGACAGGTCGTCGAACAGGGCTTCGCCGTCCTCGTCCACTTCCGCGGCGAGCGGGCGGTACCAGGTGTCCACCGGGTAGGTACGGCCCGAGACCTCGACGATCGGTGCGTCGCCAAAGTGCTTGGAGAAACGCTCCAGATCGATGGTCGCCGAGGTGATGATCAGTTTGAGGTCGGGCCGACGCGGCAGCAGCGTCTTGAGGAAGCCGAGCAGGAAGTCGATGTTCAGGCTGCGTTCGTGGGCTTCGTCGACGATGATCGTGTCGTAGCGTTCCAGATAGCGGTCATGCTGGGTCTCGGCCAGCAGGATGCCGTCGGTCATCAGCTTGATCAGCGTGCTTTCGTCGCTCTGGTCCTCGAAGCGCACCTGGTAGCCGACCAGCGAGCCCAGCGGCGTGCCGATTTCCTCGGCAACGCGGGTCGCCACGCTACGCGCGGCGAGGCGGCGCGGCTGGGTGTGGCCGATCAGGCCGTGGGTGCCGCGGCCCAGCTCCAGGCAGATCTTCGGCAGCTGGGTGGTCTTGCCCGAACCGGTTTCGCCGGCAATCACCACCACCTGGCTCTTTTCCAGCGCGGCCTTGATCTCGTCGCGCTTGGCGGCAATCGGCAGGCTGTCGTCGTAGCGAATCTTCGGAATGCTCGCGCGGCGCGCCTCGACCTTGGCGCAGGAGGCCTGGAAGCGTTCGGCCCACTGCGCCAGCTTGGCGTCGTCCGGGTGCTTGCGCAGTTCGTGGAGCTGCCGGCGCAGGCGATGGCGGTCGCGGATCAGCGCATGATCCATGCGCTGCAGGAGTTGATCGGGAGTCGGCGTGGTTTCTGGGGTCATCGGCTTCGCTGGCGTATGCGCGGGAAGCGGCGCAGCGCAAACGAGCGTGGCCGGTCCCGGAAAATGGGCTGTCATGGCGACAATCCGGGGATTGTCGCAGAGGACCGGCAAGGGCCGCCACGCCGATTGCGTCGCGGCCTGGATTGGCGGGGCGTTGCGCCCCGCCCGGATCAGATGCGGAACTGCCCCACGAGCTGGCGCAGGCGCTCGCCCAGCCCGTTCAGCTCGGTCGCGGTGCGCGCGCCCTTGGCCGCATCGTCGGCGACACTTTCCACGCCGCCAGCGATCTGGTGCACGCTGCGGTTGATCTCCTCGGCCACGGCGGTCTGCTCTTCGGCGGCGCTGGCGATCTGCGCGTTCATCGAGTTGATGGTGCCGATCAGCTGGGCGATGGCATCCAGCGACTGGCCGGCCTGGTTGGCCTGGCCGCGGGTGCGCTCGGCCATCTCGCTGGCGCGCTGCATGGCGTTCACCGAGCCGGCGGTGGTGCCCTGCAGGCGGTCGATCATCTGCTGGATTTCGCCGGTGCTCTGCTGGGTGCGGCTGGCCAGCGCACGGACCTCATCGGCGACCACGGCGAAACCACGCCCGGCCTCACCGGCGCGGGCGGCCTCGATGGCCGCGTTGAGCGCCAGCAGGTTGGTCTGTTCGGCGATGGAGCGGATCACTTCCAGCACGCCAACGATGCCCTGCACGTCCTTGCGCAGCGTGTCGAGGGAATCGCTGCTGCTACGCACCTCGCCAGCCAGGTCGTTGATCTGCGCCACGCACAGGTCCACCTCGCGCTTGGCGGCCTGACCCTCACGGTCGGTCTGCTGGGCGGCGTCGGCCGCCTGTTGCGCGCTGCGCGCCACTTCCTGGGCGGCGGCGGTCATTTCGTTGATGGCGGTGGCAACCTGGTCGGTCTCATGGCGCTGGCCGTCCATCGCGCGCTCGGAGCGCTGCGCCTGCTGGGCCACGTCGCCCACCAGTCCGGACAACTGATTCGTGGTGCCGGCCACCTGCTGCACCAGCACGTGGATCTTCTCGACGAAGCGGTTGAAGGAGCCGGCCAGTTCACCCAGTTCGTCGTGGCGGCCGAGGTTCAGACGGTGGGTCAGGTTGCCGTCGCCGGCGGCCATGTCGTCGAGGTTGTCGCGCACCTGGACGATGGGCTGGACGATGGTGCGGCTGAACAGCCCGGCGAGCAGGCCGATCACCACCACCAGCGCCAGGGCCGCTCCGCCCATGAGCAGCAGCAGGTTGTCTATCTTGGCGTCGAAGGCGGCGCCGGCTTCCTTCACTTCGCGCTCGACGTCGTCAAGGTTCAGCGAGGTGCCGAATACCAGGTTCCACTTGGACAGATAGTGGGCGTAGCCGATCTTCGGTACGACGGTGTTGCCGCCGGGCAGGGTGAAGCTGTAGCGCACATAGTGCTGGCCGCCCTGGCCAGCGCTGACCAACTCGCGGATGGCATAGACGCCGTTGGGGTCGCGATAGCCGCTGAAATCTTCCCCCAGGCGCTCGTCGCTGGTGCCCTGGAAGACACGTACGGCGCGGGTGTCGTAGCCCCAGAAGTAGCCGCCCTTGCCGTACTCGAGACGCTTGAGGATCGCTATGCCCTGCTCGCGGGCCTGAGCATCGCCCTGGGCTGCGGCCTGATAGACCGGGCCGACGGCGGCCAGCGCCACATCGACGAAATTCTTCAGCTGGGCTTCGCGATCCTGGGTCAGGTTCTCGCGGATCTGCGCTTCCTGCTGCGTCGCCAACTGCTTCAGCGCGACGGTGGCGATGGCGCACAACAGCAGGGTGAGGATCAGGATCGGCACGATGGCCAGGAGCAGGACCTTGGCGCGCAAACGGAGGGCAGTGTTCAAGGCGTTCACCTCAGGCGGATAAGGGACATGGCTTCCTTGCCCCATCAAAAAACCCGCCTTGCGGCGGGTTTCTTGTATATCGGCTTAGGCCCTGATCTTCTTGAGCTCTTCGTCGCGCAATTCGCGGCGCAGGATCTTGCCGACGTTGGTGGTCGGCAGGCTGTCACGGAACTCCACGGACTTGGGACGCTTGTAGCCGGTGAGGTTGTCGTGCATGTGCTGCATGACTTGCTCCTTGGTCAGGGTGACGCCCGGCTTGGACACCACGAAGACCTTGATCGCCTCGCCGGATTTCTCGTCCGGGATACCGATGGCGGCGCACTGCAGCACGCCCGGCAGGGTGGCGAGCACATCTTCCAGCTCGTTGGGGTACACGTTGAAGCCCGACACCAGGATCATGTCCTTCTTGCGGTCGACGATACGCATGTAGCCGTCTTCCTGGATGATCGCGATGTCGCCGGTACGCAGCCAGCCGTCCTTGTCGAGGATCTCGTCGGTGGCTTCCTGGCGCTGCCAGTAGCCTTTCATCACCTGCGGGCCCTTGACGCACAGCTCGCCACGCTCGCCCAGCGGCAGGTCCTGGCCGTCATCGCTGATGACCTTGCACTGGGTCGACGGAACCGGGATGCCGATGGTGCCGATCTGGATGTTCTGGAACGGGTTCACCGAGACCACCGGACTGGTTTCGGTCATGCCGTAGCCTTCGCAGATGGCGCAGCCGGTGACGTCTTTCCAGCGCTCGGCAGCGGCCTGTTGCAGAGCCATGCCGCCGGAGAGGGTCAGCTTCAGCGCGGAGAAGTCCAGCTTGCGGAAGCCTTCGTTGTTGCACAGGCCGACGAACAGGGTGTTCAGGCCAACGAAACCGGTGAACTTCCACTGCGACAGTTCCTTGACCATGCTGGCCAGGTCGCGCGGGTTGGTTACCAGGATGTTGTGGTTGCCGGTGAGCATCATCGCCATGCAATGGAAGGTGAAGGCGTAGATGTGGTACAGCGGCAGCGGGGTGATGAGGATCTCGCAACCTTCGTTGAGGTTGGCGCCCATCAGTGCCTTGCACTGCAGCATGTTGGCGACCAGGTTGCGGTGGGTCAGCATCGCGCCCTTGGCCACGCCGGTGGTGCCACCGGTGTACTGCAGCACGGCGACGTCGTCGTTGTGCGGCGAGACTTCCTTCACCGCCTTGCCACGGCCCTTGGCCAGGACGTCGGTGAGCTTCTGCGCGTTGGCGATGTTGTAGGCCGGGACCATCTTCTTGATGTTCTTGACCACGAAATTGACGATGAAGCGCTTGAGCGGCGGCAGCATGTCACCCACTTCGGTGACGATGACGTTGCGGATGCCGGTCTTGGGCAGCACTTCCTCGGCCAGGTGCGCCATGTTCGCCAGGCACACCAGCGCCTTGGCGCCGGAGTCGTTGAACTGGTGCTCCATTTCCCGCGCGGTGTACAGCGGGTTGGTGTTGACCACGACCAGGCCGGCGCGCATGGCGCCGAAGACCACGACCGGGTACTGGAGCACGTTGGGCAGTTGCACGGCGATGCGGTCGCCGGGCTTGAGATCGGTGTGTTGCTGCAGGTAGGCGGCGAAGTCCCCGGAGAGCTTGTACATCTCACCGTAGGTCAGGGTCTTGCCCAGGTTGCTGAAGGCAGGCTTGTCTGCAAAACGTTGGCAGGATTCTTTGAGTACCGCGAGGATGTTCGGGTACTGGTCAGCGTTGATCTCGGCAGCGATCCCCACTGGGTATTTGTCCTTCCAGAAATTGTCGGTCATGGAAGCCCACTCCTAAGCAACAGCTCATCTTTACCGCGTTCGCGGTTCTTTGTTGTGTTTATGTCGCTTTCCCCTGCTCGGGGAGCGAAAAGCGGGCCGAGATTATCAGCTTTGATAAACAGCGACCAGCACCAAACACAGGCTTGCCCGTAAGAAAAATGACCAGAGACAGGCTTTCCGGTCACCAACCTTCCATTCGTCGGAAAAGCCCGTCCCAGAAGGCTCGCAGCCTTGTTGGATTGTCTGACAAAGTGGATTTCAGGGAAATGAAACCGGCAAAAAGGATGGGAAATGGTCGCCGGACCGGTCGCCATGACGGGGTAGATCGTCGGAGTCCGATCAGGCGGTTTCGCCCCGCTCCACGCGGCGCCTTCACTGATCTACCTCAACACTATCCAGGTCGGGATCTCGCAAAGTGCTACTGCCCTCTCCTGGAGAACCCTCATGTTTCCCGAATACCGTGAAAAGATTACCCGCCTCAAAGCCGAGGACCCGCATTTCGCCAAGCTCTTCCATAGTCACAACGATCTCGACCAGGAGATCAAGAACATGGAAGCCGGCATCACCCCCGCATCGCACGACACCATCGAGTCGCTGAAGAAGCAGAAACTGCAGCTCAAGGACGATCTCTACGAGATTCTGCGCAAGAAGGACGGCTGCTGTGGCGGCTGCGGTGGTTGACTAGGGCTGGCCGACAACCCGCCATAAATAAAAAGGGGGCTGATCCAAGATCAGCCCCCTTTTTCATTCACGCTCGACTCAGGCGGTTTCGCGCAGCTCCCGGCGCAGGATCTTGCCCACCGGAGTCATCGGCAAGGCGTCTTTCAGCACGATGTGCTTGGGCACCTTGTAGCCGGTGAAGTTTTCCTTGCAGTAGGCCTTGAGCTCCTCGACGGTCACGCCGCCCTCGCGGGCCACGACGAAGAGTTTCACCGCCTCGCCGGATTTCTCGTCCGGCACGCCGACCGCCGCGCAGTTGGCGACTTTCGGGTGGGCCATGACCACGTCTTCGATCTCGTTGGGGTAGACGTTGAAGCCGGAGACGATGATCAGGTCCTTCTTGCGGTCGACGATGCGGGTGAAGCCGTCCGGGTCGATCACCGCGATGTCGCCGGTGCGCAGCCAGCCATCGGCGTCCAGCACCTCGGCGGTGGCTTCTTCGCGCTGCCAGTAGCCCTTCATCACCTGCGGGCCCTTCACGCATAGCTCACCGCGTTCGCCCAGGCCGACGTCATTGCCGTCGTCGTCGATCACTTTCAGCGCGGTGCCCGGCACCGGGATGCCAACGGTGCCCAGGCGCGCCTGGTCGCCGTAGGGGTTGGTGCTGACCACCGGGGAGGTCTCGGTAAGGCCATAGCCCTCGACGACGGTGCAGCCGGTCATGGCCTTCCAGCGCTCGGCGGTGGCGGTGACCAGCGCGGTGCCGCCGGAGTTGGTGACCTTCAGGTTGGAGAAGTCCAGCTCCTTGAATTCCGGGCGGTCCATCAGGGCGACGAACAGGGTGTTCAGGCCCAGCAGCGCGGAGAAGCGCCACTTCTTCAGTTCCTTGATGAAGCCGGGGATGTCGCGCGGGTTGCTGATCAGCACGTTGTGGTTGCCGTTGACCATCATGCACATGCAGTTCGCGGTGAAGGCATAGATGTGGTACAGCGGCAGCGGCGCGATCATCACCTCGTTGCCGACCTGCATCAGCGGCTTGCCGTCCGGGCCATGCTGCTGCAGGCAGGCATGCACCTGCTGCATGTTGGCCACCAGGTTGCCGTGGGTGAGCATGGCGCCCTTGGCCACGCCGGTGGTGCCGCCGGTGTACTGCAGCACCGCGATGTCTTCCAGGCCGACCTTGACCGGCTGCAGGCCGTGGCCGCGGCCCTGGCGCAGGGCCGACTTGAAGGAGACGGCCTGGGGCAGGTTGTACTCCGGCACCATCTTCTTCACGTACTTGACCACGGTGTTGACCAGCAGGCCCTTAAGCGTTGGCTGCAGGTCGCCCATCTGGGCTTCGATCAGGTACTCGATGCCGGTATCGGGCAGCACTTCCTGCACCAGCTTGCCGAACAGGTTCACGTAGACCAGCGCGCGGGCGCCGGAATCCTTGAACTGGTGGCGCATCTCGCGAGCAGTGTAGAGCGGGTTGGTGTTGACCACGATGAGGCCGGCGCGCAGGGCACCGAACACGGCGATGGGGTATTGCAGGATGTTCGGCATCTGCACGGCGATGCGGTCGCCGGGCTTGAGGTCGGTGTGCTTCTGCAGGTACGCGCCGAAGGCGGCGGACAGGCGATCCAGCTCGGCGTAGGTCAGGGTCACGCCCATGTTGCTGAAGGCCGGGCGGTCGGCGAACTTCTTGCAGGAGCGTTCGAAGACTTCCACCACCGACTTGTAGGCGGTCAGGTCAATGTCGCTGGGCACGCCGGCCGGGCGTTTGTCGTTCCAGAAATCAGGTTGCATTTATTCTTGTCCTCATACCTGAGCGAAACCGAACCGTCATTGCGGTCATTCGACGGAAGCTAGCAGTTCCTTTGGTCATCGCAAAGACTCCAGGCGGCGTCATAGACTGCGTGAATCTTGCGCCACCATCCCGGCATGGCGCGGGATAGAGCTGACGGCCGCCTAGGACGGGCCTTACACGACACCATCAGGGCGCTGTCAGCAATCCATACAGAAGATGTCTCGGCGTGGCAGAATCGCCCCATCCGGCCCGTTCCATGGCCCCCATTCCAATAAGAATCGACGAACAAGAACAAGGATGGACCCCATGCCCTACGCCGCCTACTGGCTTGCCGCCAGCGACGAGACACCGCTCTACACCCGCCACTGGGCGCCGGAAGGCCCGTCCCGCGGCGCCCTGATGCTGTCCCACGGCATGGCCGAGCACGCCGGCCGCTACGAGCGCCTGGGGCTGGCGCTGAACGCCGCCGGCTATCACCTCTATGCCATCGATCAGCGCGGCCACGGCCGCACCGCCGAGAACGGCGAGCTGGGCCATTACGCCGATCGCGGCGGCTGGGGCAAGGTGATCGGCGACCTGCACACGCTCAACCAGCATGTGCGCGAGGAACACCCGGACTTGCCGATCATCCTGCTCGGCCACAGCATGGGCAGCTACATCGGCAGCGCCTACCTGATGCAGCACAGCGCCAGCGTGAAGGCGGCGGTGCTCTCCGGCTCCAACTACCAGCCGGTCGCGCTGTACAAAAGCGCCCGCGCCATCGCCCGCTTCGAACGCTGGCGCCAGGGCCCGCTGGGGCACAGCGCGCTGATCGACTTCCTGTCCTTCGGCTCGTTCAACAAGGCCTTCAAGCCCAATCGCACCGCCTTCGACTGGCTCAGCCGCGACCCGGTCGAAGTCGACAAGTACGTCGCCGACCCGCTCTGCGGCTTCCGCTGCAGCAACCAGCTGTGGGTGGACCTGCTCGGCGGCCTGGCCGACATCACTCCGGTGGAGCACCTGTCGCGCATCCGCAACGACCTGCCCGTACTGGTAATCGGCGGCGAACGCGACCCGGTGAGCCAGGGCAAGCGCCTGCGCGATCTCGCCCAGGCGATGACCCGCGCCGGGGTTCGTGACGTCCAACTGAAGATTTATCCCGACGCTCGCCACGAGTTGTTCAACGAGAGCAACCGCGACGAGGTCATCCACAACCTGATCGACTGGCTGGGCGTGCAGTGCCCGGTCCCGCAGGTCGAGAAATCCGAGGAACCCCTATGACTTCCGTGCAGAACGTCCCCTATGAAGAACTCGAAGTCGGCCAGAAGGCCAACTTCAAGCGCAGCGTCGGCGAGCGCGACATCCAGCTGTTCGCCGAGGTCTCCGGCGACCGCAACCCGGTGCACCTGGACGCCGACTACGCCGCCACCACCCAGTTCAAGGAGCGCATCGCCCACGGCATGCTCACCGGCGCGCTGATCAGCGCGGCGATCGCCACCACCCTGCCCGGCCCGGGCACCATCTACCTCGGCCAGAACCTGACGTTCACCCGCCCGGTGAAGCTCGGTGACGAACTGACGGTGGAACTGGAAGTGCTGGAAAAGCTGCCGAAGAACCGCGTGCGCATCGGCACCGTGGTGCTCAACCAGGACGGCAAAGCCGTGGTGAAAGGCGAGGCCGAAGTGATGGCGCCCGCTGAGAAACTCAACATCGAACTGCCTGTCCTGCCGCCGATCACCATCGGCTGACGGACGCTCCGGGGCCGGCCATCCGGCCCCGGAAACTTGTATACAGTTTCCCGCTCGACTACCCTGCCCCCGTCACCTCATATCCATCCGGGATAACCGAAGGCTTCGTGCCCGAAACCCCTCACCGGGAATCGGAGCCGCCATGGACCTTCGACTGCTATTGCTATCGCTCTGCACCTTCGCCGCGGGCCTCGCCGAGGCCATTCTTACCGGCATCCTGCCCTCGCTCGCCGCCGACCTGCACGTCTCCCTCAGCCTCGCCGGCCAGCTCACCAGCCTGTTTTCCCTGAGTTTCGCCATCGCCGCGCCGCTGCTCGGCTGGCTGACCCGTGGCGCCGATTGCCGACGGCTGCTGGTGATCACCCTGCTCGTATTCGCCGCATTCAACGCTGGCGCAGCGCTGAGCCCTGGCTACACCACGCTGCTGTTGATGCGCATCGGCATGGCCGCCTGCTGCGGGCTGCTGATCATGCAGGCCAGCCTGCTGGCGGTGGAGCTGGCGCCGCCGGCCCAGCGCGGGCGCGCCATCGGCCTGATCTTCATGGGCATCAGCGGTTCGCTGGTGTTCGGCGTACCGGCCGGCGTGCTGGTCAACGACTGGTTCGGCTGGCGCTGGATCTTCGCCGCCATCGCCCTCTACTCGCTGCCCCTGGCCGCCCTGCTGCTGATCGCCCTGCCCCGCCGCGCGCTGGACAGCCCGGCCAATGGCGCGGCCTACAAACGTCAACTGCGCAGCCCGGCGCTGAACCTGGCGCAACTGGTGTCGATCCTCCTGTTGGGCGGGCACTTCACCCTGTTCGCCTACATCACGCCGTGGTTCCAGCAGGTCGCCGGGATCACCGACAGCCAGGGCATCGCCCTCACCCTGCTGCTGATCGGCCTCGCGGCCATCGGTGGCGGTTACCTGGGCGGCTGGCTGAGCGACCACCTCGGCCATCGCCGTGCACTGGTCGTGGTGCCGGTGTCGTTCGCCCTGGCGATGACGGCGATCCCGCTGAGCCTCGGGCATCCCTGGCTGTTGCTGGTGGCGCTGATGGTCTGGAGCACCATCAGCTGGATGATTTCGCCAGCGGTGCAGAGCTACCTGCTGGCCAGCGATCCCGCCAGCGGCAGCGCGGGCGTGGCGCTGAACACCTCGGCCATGCACCTGGGCGTGGCCCTCGGCGCGGCGCTGGGTGGCGCGGTGATCAGCCTGGCGGGCATCGCCTGGACGCCCTGGGTCGGCATCGGCCTGGTGGCGGTATCGGTGCTGTGCGCGGCGCTGTCCTGCTGGTTCGCACGCGAACCGCAGGCAGCGGGGTTCAGTGCGCCTTCACGGTGACGCTGGCGGTCATCCCGGCGCTCAGGTGTACGCCGTCGGGCAACTTGTCCAGGCGGATGCGCACCGGGATGCGTTGGGCCAGGCGCACCCAGTTGAAGGTCGGTTCGACGTTGGCCAGCAATTGGCTGTCGGGCGTCGTGTTGCGGTCGGTGATGCCGCTGCTGATGCTTTCCACGGTGCCGTCGATGGGCGTGTCGCCACTCATCAGGACTACCTGGGCATGCTGGCCGACGCGGATGCCGGGCAGCTTGGTTTCCTCGAAATAGGCGGTGACGTAGAAGGACTTCTGGTCCACCAGCGCCATCACCGGCTGGCCGGCCTGGGCGTAGTTGCCCTGGGCCAGGCGCAGGTTGGTCACCTGGCCGTCACGCGGGGCGCGCATTTCGCTGCGGGTCAGATTCAGTTGCGCCAGGCGCACCTGGGCCTGCGCCTCGTCGTACTCGCTCTTGGCGATGGCGGCGTTGATCTGCGCGGTTTCCTTGTCCTCGGCGCTGATCGCGGCGATGCCCAGTTTGCTGCGCCGCGATGCCTCGCTCACACGCAGCAGGTACTGCTGGTGGCGGGTCTCGGCCACGGCCTTGGCCTGCTCCAGGTTGGCGGCGTAGCGCTCGTGGTCGATGCGCATGATCAGGTCGCCGGCCTTGACCTGCTGGTTGTCCTGCACGGCCAGGTCGGTCACCCAGCCGGACACGTCCGGCGAGATCACCACCACATCGGCGCGCACCCGCGCATCGCGGGTCCACGGCGACAGCATGTAGTAGCGCCAGAGCCAGGTGCCGGCCAGTATCGCGGCGGCGACCAGGATCAGGGTAATGGCTACGCGAAGGTATCCGCGCATACAGCGTCTCCTCTCAAGGTGTTCCACTCAGCGCCCAGGTGATGCCGCACAGGATCAGCACGAACAGGGCACAGTCGAACAAGGCTTCATGCCAGATCCAGCGCCCGAATGGCGTGGTCTGCAGCAGCAAGCGCAGGACCAGGGTCAGCCCCAGCGCCAGCAACGCATAGATGAACAGCGGGCCGATGTAGATGCCGCCCCAGGCGAACTCATGCAGTCCCATGGGGCTCCTCCAGGCGGCACCACTGGCGCCAGGTGTGGCGCAGTTGCGCCAGCGCGGCACGGGCCAGGCGGTTGGGTTCGTTATCGCCCTGCAGATCGCGGGCGAGCGCCTCTTCCAGCGCTGGGCACAATGTCTCCAGGCGCTGCTCGCGCCCAGCCCCGGGGCCTTTCTCCAGCACGCCGGCAAGTGCGCCGAGGAACACGTCGCGGCGCTTGCGCAATTGGCCCTGGGCACCGTTGAGGCAGGCGCGCAGGTGGATCAGTTCGTTACCCAGGTCCAACGCCAGCAGGCCGTCCTGCCAGCGCCGCTGCTCCGTCCTGGGCAGCAGCGTGTAGTGCCGCGCCAGGCGAATCAGGCGGTCGGCCATACGCCCGCCGAACCAGTTTTCCGCCTCGGCCAGCGGCCGCCGCGTCAGGCGCCCGAGATCTTCGCAGGTGGCCTGGATCAGTCGGCGGTTGAGCCAGTTGGCCGGCAGCGTCAACAGGCGGAACACCAGCACCGCGAAGCCCACGCCGATGACGATACCCTGGGCGGAGTTGAGCAGATTGGCGAGGTCGTACTTCATCACGTTGCTGGGCGCCACCAGGGTGATGAAGTGGATCGAGAACGAGGTGGCGGTACCCGCCAGGGCCGGCGTCGCCATCCCCAGCGCGGCGAAGAACAGCGGCACGCCCAGCGCCACGCAGAGCAACGGGAAACCGTTCCATTGCGGCAGCAGCCACTGGCTGACGATGGCCGCCGCGGGAATTGCATAGAGGATGCCGCGCAGGAAGCCCAGGCCGATGGCGACGGCATTGTCGCGATTGGCGAACAGGCTGCAGATCACCGCCGCCAGCAGCATGCCGCCGGTTGCCGCGGGCCACGCGGTGGCCATCCAGAACGCCGACATGCCCAGCAGCGCGAGGGCGCTGCGCGAACCGTAGAACAGCGCCATCAGCCAATCGCGATGCCAGGACAGGGTGCCGGTGGCGACGTCGTCGACGCGCCCATCCGATACCGCCTGCATGGTCCGCTCCGAGCCGAGCGCCTTGAGCAGCAGCAGCGCGCAACGGGTCAGGCAGTAGCGCAGGTCGTTGGAATAGCTCTCGTCCAGCCCCGCCAGTTGCAACCGCTCCTGCAGCGAGCGCATGGCCTCGACCTGCGGGTCCTCCAGCACGGCGCGCAGCTCATCGATCCAGGGTTGCAGACGTGCGCGATCCTCGGCGTCCAGTACGCTGCGCTGGCGTGCCACGCCGCGTGCGGTGCGCAGCAGGCTGAGCAGGTCGCGGGAGAGAATCCGCAACGCCCGCGAACGCATGCGCCCGCGATAGCCTTCGAACCAGGCGTGGTCGCGCTGCACGTCGACTTCCACGATCTTGCCCAGCGCCAGCAGCAGGCCCTTGATTTCCCGCGCGTCGGCGTCGATCTCGCTGCGCGCGGCGCGCATCCCGCTGAGCCAGGTGGCGCGGGCCTGCTTGTCGAGGTTGGCCTCGACCCGGCGCGGCCAGAGGATGGCACTGACCGCGGAGGCGCAGAGAATCCCCAGGCAGATTTCCGTACTGCGCGCCACCGCCTGGTCGAAGACGTCCAGCGGGTGCGAAATCGCCGGCAGCCCGATGATCGCCACGGTGTAGCCCGACAGCACGAAAGCATACGAAACATGGTTGCGAAGGCTGGTCGAGGCCGCCGTACAGAGGCCAAGCCACAGCGAGATGACCAGCAGGAACAGCCAGGGCGTCTGGGCGAAGAGCGCGATGAACACCACCGACATGGCGGTTCCGAACAAGGTGCCGATCAGGCGGAACAGCCCCTTCGCGACGACCATGCCCGACAGTGGCTGGGACACGATGAACACGGTCATCAGCGCCCACTGCGGCTGTTCCAGGTCGAAACGAAAGGCGCACCAGAGCGCCAGGCCGCCGGCCAGGAGGGTCTTGATCGCGAATTTCAGCGCCAGCGTATCCGGCGCGAGGAATGCCTGTAGCGTAGGTCGCACGCGGTCTCTCGAAAGGGTCCGGGTCTATCGGGTAAAGATAGCCGGCAACGGGATGACTGGATTGTTGTCGATAATATTATTAGCAAGCTAACAATATGTCATCCCGACTTTCGTCGAGGCAAAAAAAAACGGGCGACCTAAGTCGCCCGAAGTGCCTTGCGTGCTCTGTGTATCTGTAGGAATCAGCTTTTCTTGTTGCTGTCCTTCCAGATGAAAATTCCGACCCCACCGAAGAAAACAACCATCAGTCCGACGGTAAGGATGCCTGCTAGAACCACTTCGTCGATGAACATGATGCTGGCCTCCTGTTGCCTACATCGTCTGGGGATGTGTGCAGATTACCGGTGGCCGGGCGGGGCAATTTGACCTGGATCAATGGTCGACAAGGCGCTTTCCGGGGAGGGCCGGAGCACTGACGCAGGTCAAGTTTCGGAGGGGGTCGGGTGCGGCGGGAAGCCGCGCAGAGCGGGGTTTTGCGGGTAAAACGGGCGTCTGAATGTGAAGAAGCTCAGCGCTTCTTCGGCTTGTTCTTGCCCTTCTTGCGCGACTTGGCCAGCGGCAGCGCCTGCTCGAAGGCCTTGCGCACGTCCTGCAGGCGCTTTTCGTGCACGTCGTGGATGCGCTTGTCGCGCTCGGCGGTGAAGTCGATCAGCTTGTCGTCGTTGCTCATGGCAGGGCATGCACCAGGCGGAAAGTCAGATTCAGTCGGGGCGCGACCGGGCGGCGCGTCTTGGCGACCTGATGTTGCCAATAATGCTGTGTCGCGCCGGACATGACCAGCAGCGAACCGCCAGACAGCTCGATGGAATGTTCGATTGTGTTTCGTCCCTTGCGCCGCAGGTCGAAGCGCCGCGTGCCGCCCAGGTTCAGGGACGCCACCACCGGGTTGCGCCCCAGTTCGGGCTCGTCGTCGCTGTGCCAGCCCATGGAGTCCTGGCCGTCGCGGTAGTAGTTGAGCAGCACGCCGTTGAAGCGCTGTCCCGCCGTCTCTTCGACGCGGGCACGGATATCGGCCAGCAGCGGCGTCCAGGGCAGCGGCGCGTGGGTCAGGCCGGAATAGGTATAGAAGGCCTCGGGATCGCCGTACCAGTTGACCAGGCGCGGCACCGGGTAGTCGCGCCCATGCAGGTGCACGACCGGTCGTTCCCAGGGCGTCTCGGCCAGCAAGTGCTCCAGCCAACGCTCGGCCAGCCCCGGCTCGCACCAGTCGGGTATCAGGCGCAGCTGGGCATCAGGCAGCAGGATGGGGGCGTCGTCGAACAGCATCGGAGGCTCGGGGTGATCAGCACAATGGTGAGTTTACCGCGCCGGACCAGCCCGTCAGACCTCGACATCGATCCACAACCCCTTGCGCGGCGCGGCCTGTAACTCGTCGCCCAGTTCCTCGACTTCCTCCAGCTCCTCCAGCGCCTCGCCCTCCGGCGTGCCATCGGCCAATTGGCGGCGTTTGCGGCGGCGCTGGTATTCCTCCTTCAACGCCTGCTCGTCGGGGCGACGCTCCAGCTCCACGCCGGCATTTCCCGCGCTGGGAGCAGGCGGGGTCACCGGGGCGACATCGGGTCGCGGCCTGGGCACGTCCTGCTGGGCAGTGACGGGTGTCAGACTGGGTGGGACAAGCGGCAGCATCCGGATGCTCCTACGGGAAGCACAGTGGGAAGTCCTCTGGTCAGGCTATCGGCGGGATCGCTAGAGACTTGAGCCCGCCTCGCTACACTTTCTTCGATTCGCGATGAATCTGCCGTGAAACCCGGCACCTGCCGGCGGCCCCAGCGACATTTCGGACGACCGGAGGCGTCGATCGCCATCGCTGAACGCTGCGCGTTCCGGTACCATAGCCGGCTTTTTTTGGGAGGTGTCCATGGCGCAGTATCAACCCGGTCAACGCTGGATCAGTGACAGTGAAGCGGAACTTGGGCTGGGGACCATCCTCGCTCTGGACGGCCGCATGCTCACGGTGCTCTATCCGGCTACCGGTGATACCCGCCAGTACGCCGAGCGCAATGCGCCGCTGACCCGTGTGCGCTTCGCACCGGGCGACGAAATCACCCATTTCGAAGGCTGGAAGATGACCGTCCGCGAAGTGGACGAGGTCGACGGCCTGCTGATCTACCACGGTCTCACCGCGCAGAACGAGCAGCACACCGTCCCGGAAACCCAGCTGTCGAACTTCATCCAGTTCCGCCTGGCCAGCGACCGCCTGTTCGCCGGGCAGATCGACCCGATGTCCTGGTTCGGCCTGCGCTACCACACCCTGGAACACCGCACCCGCCTGCTGCAATCCCCGCTCTGGGGCCTGGGCGGCGCCCGCGCGCAACCCATTGCCCACCAGTTGCACATCGCCCGCGAAGTCGCCGACCGCATGGCGCCGCGCGTTCTGCTGGCCGACGAAGTGGGCCTGGGCAAGACCATCGAAGCGGGCCTGGTGATCCATCGCCAACTGCTCTCCGGCCGCGCCAGCCGCGTGCTGATCCTGGTACCGGAAAACCTCCAGCACCAGTGGCTGGTGGAGATGCGCCGACGCTTCAACCTGGAAGTCGCGCTGTTCGACCGCGAGCGCTTCGTCGAGAGCGATGCCAGCAATCCCTTCGAAGACACCCAACTGGCCCTGGTGGCGCTGGAATGGCTGCGCGAGGATGAAAAGGCCCAGGACGCCGCCTTTGCCGCCGGCTGGGACCTGCTGGTGGTGGACGAGGCGCATCACCTGGTCTGGCATCCGGAACAGGCCAGCCCGGAATACCAACTGGTCGAGCAACTCTCCCAGGTCATTCCCGGCGTGCTGCTGCTCACCGCGACCCCGGAACAGCTCGGCCTGGACAGCCACTTCGCTCGTCTGCGCCTGCTCGACCCGGACCGCTTCCACGACCTGGACGCCTTCCGCGCCGAAAGCAGCCAATACCGCCCGGTCGCCGAGGCGGTGCAGGAACTGATCGACCAGGGCACCCTCTCCCCCGCCGCGCGCCAGGCCATCCACGGCTTCCTCGGCAACGAGGGCGACGACCTGCTGGCCAGCGTCGAGAGCGGCAACGAAGAAGCCCGCGCGCGCCTGGTGCGCGAGCTGCTCGATCGCCACGGCACCGGCCGCGTGCTGTTCCGCAACACCCGCGCCGCTGTGCAGGGTTTCCCGGAGCGCCAGCTGCATCCTTACGTACTGACCAACCCGATCGAGTACATGGAACTGCCGCTGGGCGAGCACCCGGACCTCTACCCGGAAGTCAGCTTCCAGGCCCAGGCCGACGACGGCGACGAAAACAACCGCTGGTGGCGCTTCGACCCGCGCGTCGAGTGGCTGATCGACACCCTGAAGATGCTCAAGCAGTACAAGGTGCTGGTGATCTGCGCCCACGCCGAGACCGCCATGGACCTGGGCGACGCCCTGCGCCTGAGGTCCGGCATCCCGGCCACCGTGTTCCACGAGGGCATGAGCATCCTCGAACGTGACCGCGCCGCCGCCTACTTCGCCGATGAAGAGTTCGGCGCCCAGGTGCTGATCTGCTCGGAAATCGGTAGCGAAGGCCGCAACTTCCAGTTCGCCCATCACCTGGTGCTGTTCGACCTGCCAGCCCACCCGGACCAGCTGGAACAGCGCATCGGCCGCCTGGACCGGATCGGCCAGAAGCACACCATCCAGATTCACGTGCCGCACCTGGAGAACAGCCCGCAGGAACGTCTGTTCCAGTGGTACCACCAGGCGCTGAACGCCTTCCTCAACACCTGCCCCACCGGCAACGCCCTGCAGCATCGCTTCGGTCCGCGCCTGGTGGAGCTGCTGGACGGCGGCGACGACGATGCCTTCGCCGCCCTGCTGGCCGAAGGCACCGCCGCCCGCGAAGCCCTGGAAGCCGAGATGCACAGCGGTCGCGACCGCCTGCTGGAGCTGAACTCCGGCGGTGCCGGCGAAGGCGAGGCGCTGGTGGCCGAGATCGAGGAACAGGACGACCAGTTCGCCCTGCCGATCTACATGGAGCGCCTGTTCGACACTTACGGCATCGACAGCGAGGACCACTCCGAGAACGCCCTGATCCTGCGTCCGAGCGAGAAGATGCTCGACGCCAGCTTCCCGCTGGGCGACGACGAAGGCGTGACCGTCACCTACGACCGCGCCCAGGCCCTGGCCCGCGAAGACATGCAGTTCCTCACCTGGGAACACCCCATGGTGCAAGGCGGCATGGACCTGGTGCTGTCCGGCTCGCTGGGCAACACCTCGGTGGCGCTGATCAAGAACAAGGCACTCAAGCCGGGCACCGTGCTGCTGGAACTGCTGTTCGTCAGCGAGGCCGTGGCGCCGCGCAAGCTGCAACTGGGCCGCTTCCTGCCGCCGGTGGCGCTGCGCTGCCTGATGGATGCCAACGGCAACGACCTGTCCGCCCGCGTGTCCTTCGATACCCTCAACGACCAGCTGGAAGCCGTGCCGCGCGCGAGTGCCAACAAGTTCGTGCAGGCCCAGCGCGATGTGCTGGCCAAGCAGTTCGCCGTGGCCGAGACCAAGATCACTCCGCGCCATGCCGAGCGCGTGGAGCTGGCTCGCCAGCAGTTGAAAGCGACCCTGGACGAAGAGCTGGCGCGCCTGACCGCACTGAAAGCCGTCAACCCCAGCGTGCGCGACAGCGAGCTGGAGGCCGTGCGCAAGCAGCGTGACGACAGCCTGGCGATGTTGGACAAGGCTTCGCTGCGCCTGGAAGCGATCCGCGTGCTGGTCGCCGGCTGACCGCGCAGCAGCAGTGTTGAAGAAGCCGCCACCGGGTAACCGGTGGCGGCTTTTTTCATGGGCGCCTATCCATGCCGGTCCGCGTAGGAGCACTCCGTCCGCGATGTCGAATCGGCGGCTCCGTGGGCAAGACAGACGCGTGGATGACACGATCGCGGACAGAGTCCGCTCCTGCCTGATCGGTCCGCGCTCCGGTCAGCCCTCCCCCTAACCCTCTCCCAGGGGGAGAGGGGACCGTTCGGTGCAGGATGAATCTTCGGTGTCAGCCGGCACGATCAGCTCCCTCCCCCTGGGGAGAGGGCTGGGGTGAGGGGAAAGCACCGGCACGGACTTCCCCGAAAAGACAGTTGCTCCTACGCCCCGTGACACCGAAACACCTCGTTACGCCGCTCTATTCCCGGCACATTCGGGGACACCGACTACCATTGACGCTGCGCAAGGGAATCTCGCCCTCGGAGGGATAGAGTTTTCTTACCAAGCCACTCATTGAGGAACACATCATGTACGAGCGCATTCTGGTAGCGGTGGACGGCAGCCCGGTTTCCGACCGAGCCCTGGTCGAAGCGGCCAAACTGGCCCAACTGAGCGGAGGCGAACTGCGTGTCATCACCATCGTCGACAGCCCGCTGCGGCACCTGCCCGACTACGCTGTGTATTACAACCCGGAACCGCTGCGCGAAGCCGCACTGAAGGCCGCCGACGACATCCTGGCCAAGGCCAAGGACAAGATCGCCGAGTACACGGTGAAGACCAGCTTCGAGCGAGTCTGCCAGGAGCGTGCCAGCGAAGAGATTGCCGAGCGCATCGAGACCGAGGCGGAAGCGTCCAAGTCCGACATCATCGTCATGGGCACCCACGGCCGCCGTGGCGTGCGTCGCCTGATGCTGGGCAGCGTGGCCGAAGGTCTGCTGCGCGTCAGCAACCGCCCGGTGCTGCTGGTGCGCGACAAGTAACAGCACTCCAGCAACGAAAAAGGCCCTGCGGCGATCACCGCAGGGCCTTTTTCATGTGCCGAATCGATTACTGGGCGACCGTCATGTCCCGCCGGCAGGAATGGAAGATATCCAGATCCGGCTGGTACAGGCTGGTGCGCACGTCATAGAGACCGAGCACCGAGTGGAACAGGTTGTCATGGCTCAGCTCGGTGCCGGAAGCTTTCTTCTCCAGGCAGCCACGATCGACGCCCATGCCGCCCAGCGCGCCGTCGCCGAACCACATCACCATCGGCACGTGGGTCTGCGCTTTCGGCGCAATGGCGTAGGGCGCCGCGTGCAGGTAAACGCCATTCTCGCCCAGCGATTCGCCGTGGTCGGAGACATAGAGCATCGAGGTATCGAAGCGCTCCTGGTTCTGCTTGAGCAGCTCGACGACTTTCGACAGGAAGAAGTCGGTGTAGAGGATGGTGTTGTCGTAGACGTTCACCAGCTCCTCGGTGCTGCAACTACCCAGCTGGTTGGTGTGGCAGACCGGCGCGAAACGCTCCATGGATTTCGGGTAGCGGTCGTAGTATTCCGGGCCGTGGCTGCCGTCGGCGTGAAGAACGATGATGGCGTTGTCCTTCAGGCCGTCGATATACGCCTGCAGGTCCTGCAGCATGGCCTCGTCGAGGCAGCGGTTGCCGTCACAGAACGGCCCCGGCTGGTTCTTCGAGATATCCCGGCTCGGCACACGCAGGCAGGTGCCCTTGCAGTCGCTGTTGTTGTCCAGCCAGAGCACCGAGACGCCGACGCGCTGGAGAATATCCAGCAGGCCCTGATTGGTCTTGCCCTTCTTGTCGCTGTAGTCCTCGCGGGGGAACTTCGAGAACATGCAGGGCACCGACACTGCGGTCGAAGTGCCGCACGAGCTGACATCGGCGAAGTTGATGATGTCGAGCTTGGCGAGCTCCGGGTTGGTCTCGCGGGCATAGCCGTTCAGGGAGAAGTGATCGGCACGGGCGGTTTCGCCAACCACGAAGATCATCAGCGACTTCTTGCCGTCGGCGCGCACCTTGCGGGCCATCACCGCGTCCTCGCCGATGGGCTGTACCACCAGGTTTTCCTTGATGCCCAGGCGCTGCTTGGTGAACTTGCCGACCGCGTAGATGTAGTTGGTCGGGTTGATGAAGTGGGTGAGCTTGTCTTCCTGACGGAACACCGGCGCATAGGTGGAATAGAAGGTACCCACGCAGACCGCCACCACCACCACGCAACCGGCAATCACCAGCACCTTGTTCAACAGGCCGCGGAAGAAGGGCCGGTAGCTCACCGGGGTGAGCCAGATGATCGCGGCCGGAAGCACGCCCAGCACCAGCAGATAGCCGACCATGCGCGCGCTGAACAGCGCGGCGGCCTCGCCGGGATTGGTCTCGATGACGTTCTGCACCATCACGGTGTCGATGACGACGCCGTAGGTGTTCATGAAATACGCTGCGCCCGCCGAGACCAGCGCCACCACCGTCAGCGCCGGTTTAAGCAGCGGGCGGAACGATACCAGCATGAGCAGCAGACTGAAGGCGGCCCAGAGGAAGAAGCCGAAGGACACGAAGAACGCCGCCCCCCAGACGCCGTGCAGGGGTACCAGGTCGTTCAGGGCTTTCCAGGTGGCGAAGTTGTAGAACAACACCAGGGCCAGGGAAAACAGCAGAACCAGCCGTGTCGAACTGACCTGCGGGAACACGCGACGCTTGCCCTCGAACATCGAGCGCACTCCTTACTTCGGAATTCTGATGAAAGTTGCCGGGCCCACCTTGCCGGCCGGCGGCGCAACTGTAGCGGGCAGTTAGTCAAAAAAGTGTCAAGTTGGCTACAGGATGATAGGCGGGAGCACAAACTGTGCGACGGCAGCCAGTAGGCACGACCGTACGTCGGCGGTAATCCTTCAGCTTGTCGGAAAGCGGCGGTGCGTCTTGCAGGGTCCTGGCAGCTTCCTAGACTCACATCAAAGTGATATCAATTCGCCCACGCATCCCCAGACCCGGAGCTTCCCGCCCATGGAATGGCACAAGGACGCCTTACCCGATGCTGTGCTGCTGGAGTGTTCTCACAATCCCGGACTGGTCCTGCTGTCCATCCTGATCGCCTGCGTCGCCAGCTTCGTCGCCCTGAGCATCACCGCGCGCATGGTCCGCGCGCCACAGCACGCACACCGCTGGCAGTGGGTGGGCGGCATCTGCCTGGGCAGCGGCATCTGGTCGATGCATTTCGTCGCCATGCTGGCCTTCCACTCGACAGTCCCGCTGCATTTCTCCGGCGGGATGACGCTGCTGTCACTGCTCATCGCCATCACCATCTCGGTGGTCGCCATGCGCCTGCTCGCCCATGCCGGGCTGAGCCCCCTGCAATACCTGCTCGCCGCCTGCTGCATCGGCACCAGTATCGCCGGCATGCACTACACCGGCATGGCCGCCATCGAATCGCCGCCCATGCAGCACTACGACCCGCTGCTGGTGACCCTGTCGGTGCTGATGGCCGTGCTGGTCGCCTTCGTCGCGCTGGTGCTGGCACCGGTCCTGAATCGGCAACCGGCCGGCCGCCAGTGGATCTACCAGATCACCGCCAGCCTGCTGCTGGGCTGCGCCATCGCCAGCATGCACTTCACCGGCATGGCCGCACTGACACTGACCCTGCCCAGTTGGGTGGCGCCGGTGGCGGATGTCGGTCGCAACAACGCCATCCAGCTCGGCCTGATGGTCGGCCTACTGTCCCTGGCGGTGGTGCTGGCCGGGCTCTGGGCGGCCTGGATCGAAGACAGCCTGGAAAGCAAGGAGAGCGAGCTCAGCCGGGTCAACACGCTGCTCACCCAGCTCGACCACGCCAATGCTTCATTGCAGCAGCTGGCCCGCTTCGACGGATTGACCGGCCTGCACAACCGCAACGCGCTCAACGAGGAGTTCGATGCTCGCCTGCAACGCAACCGGCAGAAGGGCCAGGGCATGGCGGTGATCCTGCTGGACCTGGACCACTTCAAGCGGGTCAACGACACCCTCGGCCACGCCGCCGGCGACGAGTTGCTGTGCATCGTTTCCGAGCGCATCCGCAGCGCATTGCGCAGCACCGACCTGCTGGCGCGCTTTGGCGGCGACGAGTTCTGCATCCTCGCCGACCTGGGCGAGGACCACGAGGCGCGCATCCTCGCCCAGCGCCTGATGCAGCGCATGAAGGAGCCGATCAGCACCGCCGGGCGCAGCCTGGTGATGACCCTGAGCGTGGGCATCAGCCTGTTCCCCAACGATGGCGAACAACCCGAGGAGCTGCTCAAGCACGCCGACCTCGCGCTGTACCAGTCCAAGGGCAACGGGCGCAACGTCACGCATTTCTTCAGCCCGCACCTGAAGACCAAGGCGACCCAGGAACTGCAGCTAGAGGAGGAGCTGCGCAAGGCGCTGTGGGACGACGAACTGGTGCTCTACTACCAGCCGATCCTGCGCATCGATCATGGGGAAGTGGAGCAGCTGGAAGCGCTGGTACGCTGGAAGCACCCGACCCACGGCCTGCTGGCGCCGGACCGATTCATCGGCCTGGCAACGGCCAACGGCCTGATCGGCGCCCTGGATTCCTGGGTGTTGCGCCGGGCCTGTCGGGACCTGCGGCACCTGCATGACCTGGGTTACAGCGACCTGCGCGTGGCGGTCAACTGCTGCGCCAGCAACCTGGGCCGCGAAGGCCTGGTGGACGAAGTGCAGCAGACGCTCGACGAGGCCGGTCTCGCGCCACGCTTCCTGGAGATGGAAGTCACCGAGAACGCCGTGATGGCCAACGTCAGCCAGGCCGTGCCGCTGCTCAACCGCCTCCGCGACCTGGGCGTGAGCCTGTCCATCGACGACTTCGGCACCGGCTATTCATCGCTGTCCTACCTGCGCCAGCTGCCGCTGGATGCACTGAAGGTGGATCGCTCGTTCATCCGCGACGTGCCGCAATCACGCCGCGACGCCGAGATCGCCCAGGCCATTATCGCGATGGCGCAGAAGCTGCACCTGAAGGTGATTGCAGAGGGCGTGGAGCACGCGCAGCAACTGACGTTCCTGCGGGACAACCATTGCGAGCTGGCCCAGGGATATCTGTTCAGCCGCCCGCTGCCACTCTCCGCGCTGGTGGAATTCCTCGACGCCTACCGCGAGGACAGCGACGCGGTGCTGCTCAGCAATCAGGCCTGAACCCGCTCGCCAGCCCTGCTCACTCGAACTTGCCGGCGCGCCAACGCGGCAGCCAGCGCAGGGAGTCGGCCGTGGTTCCGGTGGGACGGTACTCGGCGCCCAACCAGCCGTCGTAGCCGACGTCGTCGAGCACCTGCAGCGGCACTTCGAAATCCATCTCGCCCGAGCCCGGTTCGCCGCGCTCGGGGTAGTCGGCGAACTGCACGTGGCCGATCTGCCCCATCAGCGCGTAGATGCAGTCCACCAGTTCCAGGCCCATGCGCGCCATGTGGTAGAGGTCCAACTGCGCACGCAGGTTCTCCCGCGCGACACGCTCAAGCATGTCCTGCAGGTGTTCGGGGGTGTTGAGCAGGAAGTCCTTCATGTCGTGGCAGTTGATCGCCTCCATCAGCACGTCTGTGCCGCTGCCGGCGAAGGCATCGCAGGTAGCGCGCAGGCGCTCGGCCAGGGTCTGCAGGGCGACTTCGCGCTCCTGCCCCTCGACCAGCCGGCCCGCCAGCACGTTCACATGCTGCGGCTTGACGATGCGCGCGTAGTCCAGTGCCTTGGCCAGCGCCGCCTCGAACTCCGCCGCACACTCCGGCACCGCCGCCAGGCCCGGGCCGCCCTGCATCAGGTCACCAACGGGCAGGTTGATCAGTATCAGCGGCAGCCCGGCATCATCCAGGGCCGCCTTCAGCTGCTCGGCCGGCACGTCGTAGGGGAACTGGATTTCCACGCCATCGAAGCCGGCCTTGGCGGCGGCGTCGATGCGCTGCAGCAGCGGGACTTCGGTGAACAGCAGGGACAGGTTGGCGCAGAGTTTCATTGCGGGAATTCCTTCGAAAGACGGTATTGCTCGACCAGGGTAGCCGGGTCGTGTTCGAGATGGCCCTGGCTGCCGTGCAGGCGCATCAGTTGCGCGGCGAGGCCGCTCATGGGCGTGGCCGAGCCTTCCTCGCGGGAAAGCTTCACGGCGGTATCCAGGTCCTTGAGCAGCGTGCGCACGTGCCATTTCACCGGTTCGAAGCGGCTCTCGGCCATCTGCGGCGCAAGGATCTGCAGGGGTTTGGAGTCGGCGAAACCGCCGGCCAGCGCGGGGGCGATCAAGCTCGCGTCGACACCGGACCTCTCCGCCAGCGCCACCACTTCGGCGATCACCAGCGCATTGCAGGCGACGATCATCTGGTTGCACACCTTGGTCACCTGCCCGGCGCCGACATCGCCCATGCGCGTCAGGCGCTGGCCGAGGTGTTCAAGGATCGGGCGGACCCGATCGATGTCCTCGATCCGCCCGCCGGCCATGATCGCCAGGGTACCCGCCTCGGCGCCCGGCGTGCCGCCGGACACCGGCGCATCGACCCAGCGCATGCCGGTGCGCGCTTCCAGCTCGGCCGCCATCTCGCGGGTGGCGGCGGGCTCCAGGCTGGAGAAGTCCACCAGCACCTGCCCGGCTCGCGCGCCCTCGACGATGCCGCCAGCACCGAATACGACTTCGCGCACGGCGGCGGTATCGGCCAGGCAGAGCATCACCACCTCGGCGTCGGCACACAGCTGTGCGGGCGTCGCCACGGCCTTCGCGCCTTCCGCCGCGAGCAGTTCGCGCTTGCCGGCGGAGCGATTCCACACGGTCAGCGGGTAACCTGCGGCGATCAGGCGACGGGACATGGGCACGCCCATCAGGCCGAGACCGGCGAAGGCGAGGGAGGGAATGGCGGACGACATGGACACTCTCCAGTACAGGGCGGGAAAAGTACGGGGAGCGGCATTCTAGCAGGCGCGGCCAACCACCGGCCGAGTGCGCCGCGACGAACTGGCGGGCAGCGAAACAGACGCGGCGCCACTATACTCCCGGAGTTTTTTCCGCCATTGACCCGGAGAACTCTCCCCATGCTCAAACGCACCCTGGCGCTCGCCGCCGGTTTCGCTCTGTCCCTGTCCGCTGTTTTCGCCCACGCCGATACACCGAAGGAACTCAAGGTTTCCGCCATTCCCGACGAAGCCCCGACCGAGCTGCTGCGCAAGTTCAAGCCCCTGGGCGCCTATCTCGAAGAGCAACTGGGCATGCCGGTGAAGTTCATCCCGGTGTCCGACTATGCCGGCGTGGTCGAGGCCCTGGCTTCGGATCGCCTGGACATGGCCTGGCTGGGCGGTTTCACCTTCGTCCAGGCGCGCCTGAAGACCGGCAACGCCATCCCCCTGGTGCAGCGCGAGCAGGACCAGCAGTTCACCAGCAAATTCATCACCGCCGACCCGAACGTGAAGTCACTACAGGACCTCAAGGGCAAGACCTTCGCCTTCGGTTCCGTGTCCTCCACCTCGGGTAGCCTGATGCCGCGCTACTTCATGCAGAAGGACGGCATCGTCCCCGAGCAGTTCTTCTCCCGCGTGGCTTACTCCGGCGCGCATGACGCCACCGTCGCCTGGGTCCAGGCCGGCAAGGTCGACGCTGGCGTGCTGAACGCCTCCGTGTGGCAGAAGCTGGTGGACGCGGGCAAGGTCGACACCAACAAGGTGAAGGTCTTCGCCACCACGCCGACTTACTACGACTACAACTGGACCGTGCGCGGCAACCTCGACCCCGCACTAGCGGAGAAGATCAAGAAGGCCTTCCTCGCCCTCGACCCGAGCAAGCCGCGCGACAAGGAAATCCTCGATCTGCAGGCGGCCAGCCGCTTCATCGAAACCAAGCCTGAGAACTACAAGGGCATCGAGGACTCGGCGCGCGCCGCCGGCCTGCTGAAGTGACCCTGAAACTGACCGGCGTGGAGCACATCCACGCCAACGGCCAGCGCTCGCTCGCCGGGATCGACCTCGCGGTCGGGACCGGCGAACGGGTGGCGATCATCGGCCCGTCCGGTGCCGGCAAGACGACCCTGTTGCGCATCCTGGCCACCGCCCTGAAACCCTCGGCGGGCCACTACGAATTGCTCGACGTACAACCCTGGTCGCTGGGTGCCGCCGCGCGCCAGCGCCTGCGCGCCCGCATCGCCCTGGTTCATCAGGCACCGCCGCTGCCGCCACGCCAGCGGGTAGTCACGGCGGTGCTTGCCGGGCGCCTCGGCCAGTGGCCACTGTGGAAGAGCCTGGCCAGCCTGGTCTATCCGCTGGACAGCGCCGGAGCCCGCAGCGAGCTGCAGCGCCTCGACCTCTCCGACAAGCTCTTCGAGCGCTGCGACCAGCTTTCCGGCGGACAATTGCAGCGGGTCGGCATTGCCCGCGCGCTCTACCAGCATGCCGAAGTGCTGCTGGCGGACGAGCCGGTCTCGGCCATGGACCCGGTGCTCGCCGGGCACACGCTCGGGGTGCTCACCCGCGAGGCGCAGAACCGTGGTGTGACCCTGCTGGCCAGCCTGCACGCGGTGGACCTGGCGCTGGAACACTTCCCGCGCATCGTCGGTGTGCGCGATGGCCGCATCGCCTTCGACAAGGCCACGCAGAACGTGACCCCCGAGGACCTGCGCGCGCTGTACGCCAATGAACAGCTGGGCCGGCAGGACGCCGCCTCGCCCGTTGGCACACCGCTGGTGGTGCAGATTCCGCGATGCTGAACCCTGCACTCCCGAAGACGTCGCCCCGCGATCCGGCGGCGCTGCCGCGCCTGTTGCTCACCCTGCTCGCACTGGCCTTGCTCTGGCCCGGGCTGCGCCTGTCCGAGATGGACATCGTCGGCCTGTTCAGCGGCGACAACGCACGGACCATGGCCAACTTCCTCGGTGGCTTCCTGCCGCCGGCCCATGACAGCGAATTCCTCGCCCTGCTCGGCCGCGCCACCCTGGAAACCCTGGCCATCGCCACGGCCGGCATGGCGCTGGCCTGGCTGATCGCCTTCCCCGCCGCGCTGCTGGCAACCCGTGCGCTGTCGATCTCCGCCCTGCCCCGCGGCGGCCTGCCGGCCTGGTGGGCGCGGGCGCTGCGCTGGCCGGTGCGCGGCTTGCTGATCGTGCTGCGCAGCGTGCCGGAGATCGTCTGGGCACTGCTGTTCGTCCGCGCCGTCGGCCTGGGGCCGACGGCCGGGGTGCTGGCCATCGCCATCACTTACGGCGGCATGCTCGGCAAGGTCTACGCGGAAATCTTCGAATCGGTGGACCCACGACCGACCCGCGCGCTATTGCTGGGCGGCGGCTCGCGGCTGCAAGCGTTCGCCTATGGCGTACTGCCTTCGGCGGCGGCGGAATTGATTTCCTACACGGTCTACCGCTGGGAGTGCGCGATCCGCGCTTCGGTGGTGATGGGCTTCGTCGGCGCGGGCGGCCTGGGTCAGCAGATCGACCTGTCGCTGCGCATGTTCGCCGGCGGCGAGGTGTCGAGCATCCTGCTGACCTTCCTGGTGCTGGTGCTGGGCGCCGATCTGCTCAGCCGCTTCCTGCGCGGGAGGCTCGAATGACCGGCGTGCTGCGCAGTTTCGGCTGGCTGCTGCTGATCCTCCTCGCGGTTGGCGCATCCTTCGCCTATCTGGAAGTGGACACGGGCGGGCTGTTCGACGCCCGCGGCCTTGGCCAGATGCTGGAGTACGGTCGCGACTTCCTTTCGCCGGACCTCACCGCGCCCCATCTCGCGGCGGTGGGCCGCGGCGCCCTGGAAACCCTGGCCATGTCGGCCATCGGTACGCTGCTGGCAGCACTGCTCGGCCTGCTGCTGGCATTGCCGGCGGCGGGACGCTTCGGGCGCATCGCCCAGAGTCTGTCACGCCTGCTGCTCAATGCCCTGCGTGCGGTGCCGGAACTGGTCTGGGGCGCGCTGATGGTGCTGGCCGCCGGGCTCGGTCCGAACGCCGGCACCCTGGCGCTGGCGCTGCATACAGGCGGCGTGCTGGGTCGCCTGTTCGCCGAAGCGCTGGAAAATACCCCGACCGCTCCCGCCGAGGCCGTGCGCCTGTCCGGCGGCGGCCGGATCGCGGCATTCGCCTACGGCACCCTGCCCGGCGTCTGGCCGCAACTGGTGGCCTACATGCTCTATCGCTGGGAGAACAACATCCGCATGGCCAGCGTGCTCGGCTTTGTCGGTGCCGGCGGGCTGGGGCAGATGCTGTATTTCAGCCTCAGCCTGTTCCAGCAGGCGCAGGCGGCGACCGTGATCATCGCCATGCTGTTGCTGGTGCTGTGCGTCGACTCGCTGAGCGCCTGGGCGCGGCAGCGCTGGGTGAGCCATTGAACCTGTAGGAGCGGAGCTTCTCCGCGAAATCCCGGCGCAGCCGGTGTGACCGCTGTCCAACAGACGGGACCAATCGCGGACAAGGTCCGCTCCTACACGAGCCTCGCGGCCCGCGCCTGCAACGATTGCCCCTCGACTGACCTGTGAGCCGGTCTCTTTTGGCGCGTTTTCAACTGTGCAGCGGGGCGTGCGGCGGGCTGCTTTTCGTAGGAGCGGATCTTATCCGCGATGCCGTTTGTCCCGGCTTCGCCGGGATTTCGCGGAGAAGCTCCGCTCCTGCCTGATCGGTCCGTGCTCCAGTCATCGCCCTGAGCCTCTCCCAGGGGGGGAGAGGGGACCGTTCGGTGCAGGATGAATCTTCGGTGTCAGCCGGCACGGACTGCTCTCTCTCCCTCAGGAGCGGGGCGCGTAGCCAGGGCTGGGGTGAGGGGAAAGCATCGGCACGGGCTTCCCGAGAAAGACAGTTGCTCCTACAAAGAAGCGCTCAACGGGTTTGAGTGGAAACAGAGCGCAACAAAAAGCCCGACACATGGCCGGGCTTTTCTTCGAATGGGTTGCTTACTCGCCGCCGTGGATCACCTTGTCCAGGTCGATCGGGTCGCCGGGATGGGTGCCGAGTTTCTGACGGATGTCCTCGAACATCGCGTCGTACTCCTTGTGATTGCGCACCACCGCACCGAAGCGCGGGTGCAAGCCGTGTTTCTGGGCGATGCGAGTGGCGTCGCTGGCGAAGTTGAAGGCTTGCTCCTTGGGCATGTCCCACTCTTCGGTGAATGAGTTGCGATCGATCTCGCCTTTCATGGTGAAGTGCACGTAGGTGCCCTTCTCCGCATCCTTGCGGATTTCGTAATAGATATGAGCGTCGATCTCCTGCTGATCCAGCCCCGGCATGGCCTGGAGGTGCAGATGGCCCGGTTCGAACATGGCGAATCTCCTTCGATGGAATCCCGACAGTCTAGCCGGCCTTTGTGAATTGGAAATCGCCCTGTGTCAGTGCAGGACTTCCTTTCGAACTCTTTCTTGCACCAGTACCCACGGGGCGATGACCACGGCCCAAAGCTCCGGATCGCGATTGAGGAAATCCTGCGCCTGGATTTCGTCGACCTTGGCCAGCTCACCGCTGTTCAACCAGGCAGCGACCTTCGCCTTGTCGTCCTCGGCCACGCCTACCGCGACCTCCACCAGATCGGCGCAAGCCCCGACCTTGAGCAGGTTGCCGCGAGCGAAGAAGGGCGCGAGCTCCTGCCAGGAAATCTTCGCGGTTTCGCCAAGCAACTTGGCATAGAGGGTGCTAGCTTGTTCAGTCATGGATCTCACCTGGTAAACGAACGGCGCCATGATAGCGCCGAGACCGCGCCAGGCAAGGTTCCGGCGGCGCTTTCGGGTCGATTGAAACCCTGCGGACCGAACGACGGAAAACCAACGGGGAGAAGTCGGGGGAGCGCCGTTTTTCTGTACGTTTGTTTCAATCTTGCGACATACCCGCAACCGGCCCGCCGCCCCCGTCTTTTCAAGCGGTCAAGCGGCACTCTACACTGTACCGGTACAGTTGCCGGTGGGTCTGTCCGGGGCAATCCCGGTCCGGAGGCCTTCGGCAACCAGGACTACAAAAACGAAAACACAAGAAGAGTGGAGCACTATGAAAAAGGGTACTCAGCGTCTTTCCCAGCTGTTCACCGCCATGGCTCTGGCCGGCGTTGCCAGCTTCTCCATGGCCGCCGACACCATCAAGATCGCTCTGGCCGGCCCGGTGACCGGCGCCGTCGCACAGTACGGGGAGATGCAGTTCATTGGCGCGAAAATGGCCATTGAGCAGATCAACAAGGCCGGCGGCGTCGACGGCAAGCAACTCGAAGGCGTGGTCTACGACGACGCTTGCGATCCCAAACAAGCCGTGGCCGTTGCCAACAAGATCGTCAACGATGGCGTCAAGTTCGTCGTTGGCCACCTGTGCTCCAGCTCCACTCAACCGGCTTCGGATATCTACGAAGACGAAGGCGTGCTGATGATCACCGCCGCCTCCACCAGCCCGGACATCACCGCCCGCGGCTACAAGCTGATCTTCCGCACCATCGGCCTGGACAGCCTGCAGGGCCCGACCGCCGGCAAGTTCATCGCCGAGCACATCAAGCCCAAGACCGTGGCCGTGATCCACGACAAGCAGCAGTACGGCGAAGGCATCGCCACTGCCGTGAAGAAGACCCTGGAAGGCGCCGGCGTCAAGGTCGCCCTGTTCGAAGGCATCAACGCCGGCGACAAGGACTTCTCCGCGATGATCGCCAAGCTCAAGCAAGCCAAGGTCGACTTCGTCTACTACGGCGGCTACCACCCGGAGCTGGGCCTGATCCTGCGCCAGGCTGCCGAGAAAGGCCTGAAAGTCGGCTTCATGGGTCCGGAAGGCGTCGGCAACAAAGAGATTTCCGCCATCGCCGGCCCGGCCTCCGAAGGCCTGTACGTGACCCTGCCGAAATCCTTCGATCAGGATCCGAAGAACCAGGCTCTGGTTGAGGCCTTCAAGGCCAAGAACGAAGACCCGAGCGGTCCGTTCGTGTTCCCGGCGTACGCCGCCGTGGAAGTCATCGCCGAAGGCATCAAGAAAGCCGGCAGCGAGGATACCGACAAGGTAGCCGCCGCACTGCGCTCCAACACCTTCGCGACCCCGACCGGTGACCTGGCCTTCGACGAGAAGGGCGACCTGAAGAACTTCAACTTCGTGGTCTACCAGTGGCACAAGGACGGCACCAAGACCGAAGCCAAGTAAGCCACCCGCCGACACACAAAGCCCACTGCAACCGCAGTGGGCTTTGTTTATCCGAGTATTCCGGGGGTCCGTCGCGCCACAAGCGCCGCTTCACGCGACGCCCGAGGAGTTAGGTAATGCCTGAGCTCTATCACTACCTGCAACAGCTGATCAACGGTCTCACCGTCGGCAGCACCTATGCCCTGATCGCCATCGGCTACACCATGGTCTACGGCATCATCGGCATGATCAACTTCGCCCATGGCGAGGTGTACATGATTGGCTCGTACGTGGCCTTCATCGTGATCACGGGGCTGGCGATGATGGGAATCGTGAGTCTTCCTGTCGTCATCATCTGCACCTTCGCCGCCGCCATCATCGTCACCAGTGCGTATGGCTACAGCATCGAACGGATCGCCTATCGGCCCCTGCGCGGAAGCAACCGGCTGATTCCGCTGATCTCCGCGATCGGCATGTCGATCTTCCTCCAGAACGAGGTATTGCTCGCCCAGGACTCCAAGGACAAGGCGATTCCCAGCCTGCTGCCGGGCAACTTCGTGATCGGCGCCGACGAAATGACCGGCGTGACCATCTCGTACATGCAGGTGCTGATCTTCATCGTCACCCTGCTGACCATGTACGGCCTGTCCATGTTCATCTCCCGTTCCCGCCTGGGCCGCGCCTGCCGCGCCTGCGCCGAGGACCTGAAGATGGCCAACCTGCTGGGCATCAACACCAACAACATCATCGCCCTGACCTTCGTCATCGGCGCCACCCTGGCCGCCGTGGCCGCGGTGCTGCTGGGTCTGCAATACGGCGTGATCAACCCGCACATCGGCTTCCTCGCCGGTATCAAGGCGTTCACCGCCGCAGTACTGGGCGGCATCGGCAGTATTCCGGGCGCCATGCTCGGCGGGCTGGTGCTGGGCGTGGCCGAAGCCTTCGGCGCCGACGTGTTCGGTGACCAGTACAAGGACGTGGTGGCGTTTACCCTGCTGGTCCTGGTTCTGCTTCTGCGTCCCACCGGCCTCCTCGGTCGCCCGGAGGTGGAAAAGGTATGAGCCAGAAACTCAAGACTGCCATCTTCAGCGCGCTGCTGGTCATGGCCGTGGCCTACCCGGTGCTGGGCGTGAAGCTCAGCGTGATCGGCATCGGCCTGCAGCTGGAAAACGTCAGCCCTGCGCGCCTGTGGACCATCGCCGCGTGCGCCGCACTCATGTTCGTCTGGCAACTGGTGCGTGACCGCTTCTCCTTCGGCGGCAGCGTGAAACAGGCGCTGTCACACCCGCATACCAAGCTTGCCGAACGCCTGACCCATGCCTCCGTGCAACGCAAGATCATCATGGTGCTGATCCTCGTCGCCCTCGCCTGGCCGTTCTTCGGCTCGCGCGGCGCGGTGGATATCGCCACCCTGATCCTGATCTACGTGCTGCTGGGCCTGGGCCTGAACATCGTGGTGGGCCTGGCTGGCCTGCTCGACCTCGGCTACGTCGGCTTCTACGCCGTGGGCGCCTACAGCTATGCGCTGCTGTCGCACTACTACGGACTAGGCTTCTGGGTGTGCCTGCCGATCGCCGGCCTGATGGCCGCGTTCTTCGGCTTCATCCTCGGCTTCCCGGTGTTGAGATTGCGCGGGGACTACCTGGCGATCGTGACCCTGGGCTTCGGCGAGATCATCCGCATCCTGCTGCGCAACATGACCGAGCTGACCGGCGGCCCCAACGGCATCAGCAACATCGACAAGCCGACCCTGTTCGGCCTGACCTTCGAGCGCCGCGCCCCCGAAGGGATGCAGACCTTCCACGAGTTCTTCGGCATCGCTTACAACTCGAACTACAAGGTCGTGTTCCTCTACCTGGTCGCGCTGCTGCTGGTGCTGCTGGTGCTGTTCGTGATCAACCGCCTGCTGCGCATGCCCCTGGGCCGAGCCTGGGAAGCCCTGCGTGAAGACGAGATCGCCTGCCGCGCCCTCGGCCTCAACCCGACGCTGATCAAGCTCTCCGCCTTCACCCTCGGCGCCTGCTTCGCCGGGTTCGCCGGCAGCTTCTTCGCCGCGCGCCAGGGCCTGGTGACACCGGAGTCGTTCACCTTCATCGAATCGGCCATCATCCTCGCCATCGTGGTGCTGGGCGGCATGGGTTCCCAACTCGGCGTCATCCTGGCGGCCGTGGTGATGATCCTGCTGCCCGAACTGATGCGTGAGTTCAGCGAGTACCGCATGCTGATGTTCGGCGCCCTCATGGTGCTGATGATGATCTGGCGTCCGCAGGGCCTCCTGCCCATGCAGCGCCCGCACCTGGAGTTGCGAAAATGAGCCGCCCGATTCTTGAAGTATCCGGCCTCACGATGCGCTTCGGCGGGCTGCTGGCCGTCAACAACGTCGCCCTGAAGGTCGAAGAAAAACAGGTGATCTCGATGATCGGCCCCAACGGCGCCGGCAAGACCACCGTGTTCAACTGCCTCACCGGCTTCTACGCCCCTACCGGCGGCGAGATCCTGCTACGCGGCGAGCCCATCCAGGGCCTGCCGGGCCACAAGATCGCCCACAAGGGCGTGGTGCGTACTTTCCAGAACGTGCGGCTGTTCAAGGAGATGACCGCGGTGGAGAACCTGCTGGTGGCGCAACACCGGCACATCAACACCAACTTCCTCTCCGGCCTGCTCAAGACTCCGGCCTTCCGCCGCGCGGAAGCCGAAGCGCTGGACTACGCCTCGCACTGGCTGGAAATCGTCAATCTCAAGGAAATCGCCAACCGCCCGGCGGGCACCCTCGCCTACGGCCAGCAGCGCCGCCTGGAGATTGCCCGCTGCATGATGACCCGTCCGCAGTTGTTGATGCTGGACGAACCGGCGGCCGGCCTGAACCCGCGGGAAACCGAGGACCTCAAGGCCCTGATCGCCATGCTGCGCTCGGAACACGGCGTCACCGTCCTGCTCATCGAGCACGACATGAAGCTGGTGATGAGCATTTCCGACCATATCTACGTGATCAACCAGGGCACCCCCCTGGCCAACGGCACCCCGGAAGAAATCCGCGGCAACCCGGATGTGATCAAAGCCTATCTGGGGGAGGCCTGAGTCATGCTGAAATTCGACAAGGTTTCCACGTTCTACGGCAAGATCCAGGCGCTGCACGACGTCAGCATGGAAGTCCAGCAGGGCGAGATCGTCACCCTGATCGGCGCCAACGGCGCCGGCAAGTCGACCCTGCTGATGACCCTGTGCGGCTCGCCGCGCGCCTCTTCGGGCAGCATCACTTACATGGGTGAGGAACTGGTCGGCAAGGAATCCGCCGTGATCATGCGCAAGAGCATCGCCGTCGTGCCGGAAGGCCGTCGCGTGTTCGCCCGCCTGACCGTGGAGGAGAACCTCGCCATGGGCGGTTTCTTCACCAGCAAGGGTGACTACCAGGAGCAGATGGACAAGGTCCTGGCACTGTTCCCGCGCCTGAAGGAGCGCTTCAACCAGCGCGGCGGCACCATGTCCGGCGGCGAACAGCAGATGCTCGCCATCGGCCGTGCGCTGATGAGCAAACCCAGGCTGCTGCTCCTCGACGAGCCATCCCTGGGCCTGGCGCCGATCATCATCCAGCAGATCTTCGACATCGTCGAACAACTGCGCCAGGAAGGCGTGACCGTGTTCCTCGTCGAGCAGAACGCCAACCAGGCGCTCAAGATCGCGGATCGCGGCTACGTGCTGGAGAATGGTCGGATCGTCATGCAGGACACCGGCGCCAACCTGCTGGTGAACCCCAAGGTGCGCGACGCGTACCTCGGCGGCTGATCTCAGGTGCTGCAACGAAAAACGGCCCTTCGGGGCCGTTTTTTCTATCTGGCGTGTAAACAGGAACGCCGCCCATTGGGCGGCGTTCTCACATCAGGACGACTCAGGTCCCGTAACTCAGCACCTGCGCTCGCTGGCGCAGTTGGGAGACGACGTCATCCTCCATCCGGCCTTCGGAGATCAGCAGGTCGCGGCGGATGGTCTGCACCGCCTCCTCGCTCTGTGCATGGTCGGCCAGGTGCTGGCCCTCGATGACTCGCCGCAGTACCACGTCTCCATCGTTGTTTGTAAGGGTCAGGATACGGCCGCCGTCGGGGCGTGCCGGGCCCAGGGAGGGAGCGTAGGGAGCGAAGGTCTCGGTCAGCAGGGCGCTTAGCCGGTCCATGTCGTATCTCCTTGTTGCGAAATGAAAAAAACACAGGAAGAAGACAGCACGATCGGCGATAAAGTTCGTGGGTTTCAGTACCGTTGGTCATGACGGCATGTTTCATGGCCCGCCCTTGCGGGCATGAAAAAGCCCGCCAGGTGGCGGGCTTTTTCGAACGGCGATCCGCGGTTTAGAGCGGCTTGCCACGGTTGCCGTGGGCGCTGACGAAGGCCTGGACCTTGGCCAGTTCGTTCGGCAGCACAGTGCAACGCTCGTCACGCTGGAACAGGTCGGCCAGGTGTGCCGGCAGCGCCGGAACCGCCTGGATGCCTGCCTTCTCCACCGCTTCCGGGAACTTGACCGGATGC
This sequence comes from Pseudomonas sp. PDNC002, assembly GCF_016919445.1. Lineage (NCBI taxonomy): Bacteria > Pseudomonadati > Pseudomonadota > Gammaproteobacteria > Pseudomonadales > Pseudomonadaceae > Pseudomonas > Pseudomonas sp. PDNC002. Next base: position 5,920,184 of record NZ_CP070356.1, read on the forward strand.
GCGGTACCCAGGGTGACCATGGGCACGGCCAGGCTGCGGCGGCATTCACGGGCCGCACGCACGCCGATGGCGGTGTGCGGGTCGAGCAGTTCGCCGGACTCGGCGTAGACCTGGGCGATGGTCTCGCAGGTTTCTTCGTCGTTCACTGCCAGCGAATCGAACAGGCGGCGCGCTTCGGTCCAGCGGTCATCCTCGACGGCCAGCTTGCCAGTGGCCTTGAAGTTGTCCATCAGCTCGGCGACAGCCTTGCCGTTGCGGCCGTGCAGGTCGAATAGCAGGCGCTCGAAGTTGGACGACACCATGATGTCCATGGACGGCGACAGCGACGCGTGCAGGGTGTCCTTGTCGTAGCGGTTGCCGGACATGAAGCGGTGCAGGATGTCGTTGCGGTTGGTCGCGACGATCAGCTGGCTGACTGGCAGGCCCATGTTGCGCGCCAGGTAGCCGGCGAAGATGTCGCCGAAGTTGCCGGTGGGCACCGAGAAGGCCACGGAACGGGCCGGCGCACCGAGCTGCAGGGCGGCGTGGAAGTAGTAGACGATCTGGGCCATGATCCGCGCCCAGTTGATCGAGTTCACCGCCACCAGGCGCGTGCCTTTCAGGAAGCCCTGGTCGGCGAAGCTGGCCTTGACCATCTCCTGGCAGTCGTCGAAGTTGCCTTCGATGGCGATGTTGTGGATGTTCTCGCCGAGGATGGTGGTCATCTGCCGGCGCTGCACCTCGGACACACGGTTGTGCGGGTGCATGATGAAGATGTCGACGTTCTCGCAGGCCTTGCAGCCTTCGATGGCGGCCGAGCCGGTGTCGCCGGAGGTGGCGCCCATGATCACCACGCGCTCGCCGCGCTTGGTCAGCACGTGGTCGAGCAGGCGGCCGAGCAGCTGCAGGGCGAAGTCCTTGAAGGCCAGGGTCGGGCCGTGGAACAGCTCCAGCACCCACTCGTTGCCGTTGAGCTGGCGCAGCGGCGCCACGGCGTTGTGGGCGAAGACACCGTAGGTCTCTTCGAGGATCTTCTTGAAATCGGCATCGGAGATGCTGCCGGCAACGAACGGGCGCATCACACGGAAGGCCAGTTCGTGGTACGGCAGGCCGGCCCAGGAGGCGATTTCCTCGACGGTGAAGCGCGGCAGGTTTTCCGGCACGTAGAGGCCGCCGTCACTGGCCAGGCCAGCCAGCAGCACGTCTTCGAAGTTCAGCGCGGGCGCCTGGCCGCGGGTACTGATGTAACGCATGGTGTGAAACCTTCGGGTTGGCGGCGGCGCGCAGGCGCCGCCGCGGTCGATTCAGTTCAGTTGTTCGACGCGGATGCGTACGACATTGCCGACGACGTCATCCAGCGCTTCCAGCGCGGCGATGGCTTCGATGATGCGGGACTCGAGCACGCGGTGGGTAACCAGGATCATCGGCACCAGACCGTCATGCTCTTCGACTTCCATCTGCATGATCGATTCGATGTTGATGCCGCGCTCGGAGAGGATGGTCGCCACCTGGGCCAGTACGCCCGGATGGTCCTTGGCCTGGATGCGCAGGTAGTAGGCGCTTTCGCAGGCGTCGATCGGCAGGATCGGGTGGTCGGAGAGCGAGTCCGGCTGGAAGGCCAGGTGCGGCACGCGGTTCTCCGGGTCGGCGGTCATGGCGCGAACCACGTCCACCAGGTCGGCGACCACCGAGGAAGCGGTGGGCTCCATGCCAGCGCCAGCGCCGTAGAACAGCGTGGAACCGGCGGCATCGCCGTTGACCATGACCGCGTTCATCACGCCGTTCACGTTGGCGATCAGGCGGTCGGCCGGGATTAGGGTCGGATGGACGCGCAGCTCGATACCCTTGTCGGTACGGCGGGCGACGCCCAGGTGCTTGATGCGGTAACCCAGCGCTTCGGCGTAGTTCACGTCGGCGGTGGTCAGCTGGGTGATGCCTTCGGTGTAGGCCTTGTCGAACTGCAGCGGGATGCCGAAGGCGATGGATGCCAGGATGGTCAGCTTGTGCGCGGCGTCGATGCCTTCCACGTCGAAGGTCGGGTCGGCTTCGGCATAACCCAGCGCCTGGGCTTCCTTCAGCACGTCGGCGAAGGCGCGGCCTTTCTCGCGCATCTCGGTGAGGATGAAGTTGCCGGTGCCGTTGATGATGCCGGCCAGCCAGTTGATGCGGTTGGCGGCGAGGCCCTCGCGGATCGCCTTGATCACCGGGATGCCGCCGGCCACGGCGGCTTCGAAGGCGACGATGACGCCCTTCTCGCGGGCCTTGGCGAAGATCTCGTTGCCGTGCACGGCAATCAGCGCCTTGTTGGCGGTGACCACGTGCTTGCCGTTCTCGATGGCCTTGAGCACCAGTTCATGGGCCAGGGTGTAGCCGCCGATCAATTCGATGACGACGTCGATTTCCGGGTTGTTCGCCACGTCGAAGATGTCGGCAGTAATGGGGGTACTACCGGTTTCACACTTCGGGTTGGGGCGACGGGCGGCAATCTGCGCAACCTCGATACCACGCCCGGCACGGCGGGCAATCTCCTCGGCGTTGCGTTTGAGTACATTGAAGGTACCGCCACCGACGGTCCCCAACCCGCAGATTCCCACTTTCACCGGTTTCACGCTGAAACTCCCCATGATTACAGCATCGGGGCGCCTGACGCACCGATGCCCGCAACGAAGCGGGCATGGGAGCAGGCACCAGGTCAGAACAGGCGGACTGCCTGTTCCATAGTCAAAAGGAACCGAACATTACGAAGCGGTTCCGCATTAGTCAATCAGAGCGCAACCCGCGGCTTACTTGGCTTCCAGGGCCAGCTTGGCGATCTGGCCGGCCGACTGGTAGCCCGGCAGCATGGTGCCGTCGGCGAGGATGATCGCCGGAGTGCCCTGCACACCGACCATCTGGCCCAGGGCGAACTGCTGGTCCACCGGGTTCTCGCACTTGGCAGCCTTCACTTCCTTCTCGTGGAACATGTCGCTCATGGCCGACTGGCGGTCCTTCGAGCACCACACCGCCTGCAGCTGCGCATCGCCCGGCGAATTCGGGCCCTGGCGCGGGAAAGCCAGGTAGCGGACTTCAATACCGCGTTTCTGCAGTTCCGGCACTTCGGCATGCAGCTTCTGGCAGTACGGGCAGGTGGTATCGGTGAAGACGGTGATGTGGGCCTTGGTCTCGCCCTTGGCCGGGAACACGACCATGTCCTTGGCGGCGATGGCGTTGATGGTCTTGGCCACGCCGGCGCTTTCGGCCTGTTCGGTCAGGTTGGTCGGCTTGCCGTCCTTCACCTGGTAGATGTTGCCCTGTACGACGAACTGGCCGTCGGCGCTGGCGTAGAGCACACGGCCGCCCTTGAGCTGCACCTGGTAGATGCCCTCCAGGGGGCCCTTGGCGATGCTCTCGATGGGCAGGTCAGGCTGCAGGGACTGAAGAGTGGTGCGGATCGCCTGGTCCGGTTCGGCGGCCAGGGCGAAGGTGCTGGCGAGGCCAAGGGCCGCGGCAGTCAGAAGTCGGGACAAACGCATGGAAAGCTCCTGATGTCAGTCGGCGAAGACTATCACACCAGGCCGGTCAGGCCGAGCCGCAGGCTGTAGCGGGAAGCTTCGGCGTCAGACGCCAGAATCTCACGTAGGAACGCGCTTGCACGCGAACCGACCGGCAACGATGGCAGCCAGCGGTCCGCGCGCAGGTTCGCTCCTGCAAGGCGGGCACCACAGGGCAGAGCAGGACCGCGAATTTCGGACGATATCCAGGCATCCGCCCCGCTCACCCACGCGGGTGATGCTGCGCATGCAGGTCCTGCAGGCGCGCCCGGGCGATATGGGTATAGATCTGCGTGGTAGACAGGTCACTGTGCCCCAGCAGCATCTGCACCACGCGCAAATCGGCGCCGTGATTGAGCAGATGGGTAGCGAAGGCGTGCCGCAGCGTGTGCGGTGACAGACTCTTGCCGATGCCCGCCACCCTGGCGTGCAGCTTGATGCGGTGCCAGAAGGTCTGCCGGGTCATCTGCTCTCCCCGCAGGCTGGGGAACACCACGTCGCTCGGCCGGCCGGCGAGCAGGTCGCCACGCGCCTCGCGCAAGTAGCGCTCGATCCACAGGATGGCTTCTTCACCCAACGGCACCAGGCGCTCCTTGCTGCCCTTGCCGAGTACACGCACCACACCCTGGCGCAAGTTGATCTGCTCCAGAGTCAACCCGACCAGCTCGCTGACCCGCAGGCCACAGGCGTAGAGCACCTCGAGCATCGTGCGATCGCGCAGGCCGAGGGGATCGTCGGTTTCGGGCGCCGCCAGCAAGGCTTCCACGTCAGACTCGGACAGCGACTTGGGCAGCGGCTTGCCCAGCTGCGGCAGCTCCACCAGCAATGTCGGGTCTTCGGCGATCAGGCCTTCGCGCAGGCAATAGCGGTAGAAGCCGCGCAGACCGGAAAGGAACCGCGCCGTGGAGCGTGCCTTGTAGCCCTCGCCCAGGCGCCAGGCCAGGTGATCGAGAATCACGTCGCGCCCGGCGGATTCCAGCGCCACGCCACGCTCACCCAGCCAGCCGTTGAATAGCGCGAGGTCGCTGCCGTAGGCGCTGCGGGTGTTGTCGGACAACCCTTTTTCCAGCCAGAGGGAATCGAGGAAGCGGTCGATCAATAAGTGTGAAACCGGGGTCATCTCAGGCCGTGGCAAAGGAAAAGGTGGCGCGGGTAGTCTTTCATATCCCCATACCCCTCACCACTCCTGCAAAGGATGCTGTCGCTCCATGGATGAACAAAGCACTTACTACGCCCTCGCCGGCATCGGCGCCGCCTCCCTTGCCAGCCAATGGCTGGCCTGGCGCCTGCGCCTGCCAGCCATCCTGTTCCTGTTGCTGACCGGCATACTGGTCGGCCCCGTCCTGCACCTGCTATCGCCGGAAGTATTGTTCGGGCCGCTGCTCTTCCCGCTGGTGTCGCTGGCGGTCGCCCTGGTGCTGTTCGAGGGCAGCCTGACGCTGCACCTGGACGAGTGGAAGGAAATCGGCAGCGTGGTGCGCCGCATGGTCACCATCGGAGCCCTGGTCACCTGGGGCGTGATCGCCCTGGCAACCCACTACCTGCTGGACTTCACCTGGGAAATGGCGCTGCTGTTCGGCACCCTGACGCTGGTCACCGGCCCTACGGTGATCGTGCCGATGCTGCGCGTGGTACGCCCCAATGCCACCATCGCCAACATTTTGCGCTGGGAAGGCATCGTCATTGACCCAATCGGCGCCATCCTCGCGGTGGTGGTCTACACCTTCATCGCCGCGAGCGATGCCGGTTCGGGCTGGACGGACAGCCTGCTGACCTTCTTCAGCGTGATCGGCTGCGGCATCCTCTTCGGCCTGCTCGGCGGCCAGGCGCTGGGCGTCGCACTACGGCGCCACTGGCTGCCGGACTACCTGCACAACCTGGCATCGCTGTCCGTCGTCCTGGGCGTGTTCGTCCTGTCCAACACCGTGATGTCCGAGTCGGGCCTGCTGGCGGTCACAGTGATGGGCCTGCGCCTGGCCAACATGAAAGGCGTGGACGTGCGGCACATCCTGCACTTCAAGGAGAACCTCAGCGTCCTGCTGATCTCCGGCCTCTTCGTGCTGCTCGCTGCGCGGCTGGACCTGCCGGCGCTGCTGGGCCTGGGGCCGATCGCCCTGCTGGTGCTGGTGCTGATCCAGTTCGTCGCGCGCCCGCTGAACGTGCTGATCTCCACCGCGGGCTCCTCCGTCAACTGGCGCGAACGAGCGCTACTGAGCTGGATCGCACCGCGCGGGATCGTTGCCGCGGCTGTCTCGGCGATCTTCGCCATCCGCCTGCAGGAGGCCGGCCACGCGCAGGCCGGCGTACTGGTGCCGCTCACCTTCCTGGTCATCATCGGCACCGTGATCCTGCAGAGCGCCACCGCGCGGCCGCTGGCCCGCCTGCTGAAGGTTGCCGAACCGGTACCCACCGGCTTCCTGATCATCGGCGCCAACCCGGTCGCCCGCACCATCGGCAGCGGCCTGCAGAATGCCGGCGTACAGGTGCTGCTCACCGACTCAAGCTGGGAGAACACGCGCGCCGCGCGTATGGACAACCTCCCCACCTACTTCGGCAATCCGGCGTCGCAGCATGCGGAAGCGCACCTTGACCTTATTGGCCTGGGCCACCTGCTGGCCCTGTCCCCCAATGCCGAACTGAATGCCCTGATGTGCATGAGCTTCCGCCACGAGTTCAACCCACGCCAGCGCTTCATCCTGCCCAGCAGCCAGGACAGTCGACGCAGCGAGAAGCACCGGGTCAGCGACCGCCATCGCGGCCGCCCCCTGGGACAGCCGGCGATCACCTACCCGCAGATGGCTGGCCTGATCGCACGTGGCGCGGAGATTCGTTCCACGCTACTCAGCGACAACTTCGGCTGGGAGGCCTACCAGTGCCGGCACGGCAATCGAGCACTGCTGCTGTTCGCCAAGGACCCGAGCGGACGCCTGCGCGTGGCCAGCTCTGAACGCCCGCTGCAACCCGACACCGGATGGACAGTGATTTCATTGATCGAGGAGGCACCCGGAAACACGGCGAGCGCGAGCGAAACGGGGCGTACCGAAACAACCTGACGACTGGCCGTGTCTGCCTATCTTAAGACTGGTGACAGAATGTGTCTGACAGACAATGATTGCACCACGCCATCATTGCGCCCCACGAAGCCAACTCCATGCCCAGCCAACAGAACTCCCGTCTCGGTCAGATCCTTGTCAGCAAAGGCCTGATCACCTCGCAACAGCTGGACAAGGCCATCCAGCTCCAACTCACCAACGGCCTGCGCCTGGGTGAAACGCTGATCCAGCAGGGCTGGATCAGCGAACGCCAGCTCGGCCGAGCGCTGAAGAAGCAGAACAACCTGCGCCTGACGGCCACACTGGTCGCCGCGCTACTCAGCCCGTTCCAACTGGCCAGCGCCGACGTGCAGCGCCAGGCGCCGATCAGCATCACCCGCCACGAGGCGCCCAAGGGCCTGAAGCCGCTCAGCGACCGCGAGATGAGCGATGTCAGCGCCCAGGGCTTCGACGATACGTTGCAGGGCCTGCTGGTCAGCGCCGAAAGCGGTGACGGAGTCGGTACGGTCAAACAACTGGCCCGTCTGGTCATGCCGGTGGTGGACAGCCTGGACGCCGAAACGTCACTGCAGGACGTGCAGTACGACACCCTGCACGCCTCTTCCACGCTGAACGCCGATGGCTCGATCAACGTGCGTCTGCCCAGCTCCATCGGCGAGGTGCGCTTCGACAATATCCGCGTCGCCGGCGCGCCCAAGACCCAGAGCATGGGCAGCCTGAGCCTGCAGAACATCGACCTGTCCCAGGCCTCGCTGAAAATCAGCCTGCGCCACTGAGGCCGACCTGCCATGAAAGAAGGCGCCCACGGGCGCCTTCTTGCGTTTCAGGCCTCGAAGCCGGGCAGGACCGGCACGGGGCGCTTCTCGTCATCGATGGCGACGAAGCTGAACAGCCCATGGATGGCCTTCTCGCGGCCGTCGGCGGACATGCTCTCGACGAACACCTCCACCTCAACCTTGAGACTGGTGTTGCCGACCTTCACCACCCGGCCGATCAGCTCGACGATGGAGCCAGCGGGAATCGGGTGCTTGAAGTCGATGCGGTCGGTGGAAACGGTCACCAGTGGCAAGCGGCAGAAACGGGTGGCGGCGATGAACGACACTTCGTCCATCCAGGCCAGCGCGGTACCGCCGAACAGAGTGTTGTGATGGTTGGTGGTGGGCGGGAATACCGCCTTGGTCACGCGGGTTTCCGCCAGCGCGGTGCGACGGAGGATTTCTTGCTCTCGGGGGCTCATGCCACTGCTACCTGATGCAATGAGGGTGGCTGCCGGTGCTGCGGGTCTTGTACTTCTAATGCGCTGCCGGGGGCAGATGGGACGCCGGATTGAACGACGAAAAACTACGGGCAAGAAAAAAGCAGCCCGTGGGCTGCTTTTTTCGGGAACCACCGGCGACTTAGGCCAGTTTTTCCTTGATGCGCGCTGCCTTGCCGGACAGTTCGCGGAGGTAGTACAGCTTGGCCTTGCGCACGTCGCCGCGACGCTTGACGGAGATGCTGTCTACCAGCGGGCTGTAGGTCTGGAAGGTACGCTCAACGCCTACGCCGTTGGAGATCTTGCGAACGGTGAAAGCACTGTTCAGGCCGCGGTTACGCTTGCCGATGACAACGCCTTCGAAGGCCTGCAGACGCTGACGGTCGCCTTCCTTCACTTTAACCTGGACGATTACGGTGTCGCCGGGGGCGAACGCCGGAATCTCTTTGCTCATCTGTTCAGCTTCGATCTGCTGAATGATCTTGTTGGTCATTTCGTGCTCCTAAGACAAGCGCGCGGCGCCTGCCATCGATACGTTAACTATCGTCCCGCTGGCGGATGTATTCCTCCAGCAGCTTCTTCTCTTCTCCAGAAAGCGAGCGGCAATCCAGAAGATCGGCACGTCGTTCCCAGGTCCTACCAAGGGACTGCTGCAAACGCCAGCGCCGGATGTGTTCGTGGTTGCCGCTGAGCAGCACCTCCGGAACACGTTTATCTGCATACACCTCAGGTCGGGTGTAGTGCGGACAGTCAAGCAGGCCATCCGTGAAGGAGTCCTCCTCGGCGGAGTCCACGTGGCCCAATGCACCGGGCAACAACCGCGTGACCGCGTCAATCAGCACCATGGCCGGAAGCTCACCCCCGGACAGGACATAATCGCCGACTGACCATTCCTCATCGACATGCTCTTCAATGAAGCGCTCGTCGATGCCTTCGTAACGCCCGGCGATCAGGATCAAACGCTCCTCGTTCGCCAGTTCTTTCACGGCCGCTTGCGTGAGCTTGCGACCTTGCGGCGAGAGGTAGATCACCTTCGCCGGTCCGCCTGCGGCTTGCCGGGCATCGCCCAGTGCGCCTTCGAGCGGCTTGATTTTCATCACCATGCCGGGACCACCGCCAAAAGGCCGGTCGTCCACCGTCTGGTGACGGTCCTCAGTGTTGCTCCGCGGGTTGAAGCATTGAAGCTGAATCAGCTCCTGCTTGACCGCGCGACTCGTGATGCCGTAGTCGCTGATGGCGCGAAACATCTCCGGAAAGATGCTGATTACTCCTATCCACATCGGCTGAGGGCTCTCATCCACATGGGTTAGAAGTCCGCGTCCCAGTCCACCCGAATCTCACCGGCTTCCAGGTCCACCGCTTGTACGCACTGATCCGTATACGGGAGCAGGCGTTCACGGTCGTCCAGGCTGCCTGCGCAGGGCTTGACTACCATCACATCGTTGGCGCCGGTCTCCAGCATGTGGTCGAGAATCCCGAACAGTTGCCCGTTCTGGTCGATCACCTTGAGACCTTCCAACTGGCTCCAGTAGAACTCGCCATCGTCCAGCACCGGCAGCTCGCTGCGCGGGACCAGGATTTCGAACTCTGCGAAGGTGCGGGCGATCTCGCGATCATCCAGTCCCTTCAGCTTCGCGACCAGGACATTGCCCTGCACGCGACCTTGAACCAGCTCAGCCTGTCGAACCTCGTTGCCACGCTTGAGCGTCCAGCGTCGATAGTCCAGCAGGTTGTCCAACGGATCGGTAAAGGAATACACCTTCACCTCACCACGAATACCGTGCACCGATACGATCTTGCCGAGAACAACCATCTCCTCGGCGGGAGCAGGATTCGTGTTCATCGATCTCAGGCAGCCTTGGCGGCGTCCTTGATCAGCTGAGCAACACGCTCAGACGGTTGAGCGCCTTGGCTCAGCCAGTAGTTCAGACGCTCCTGGTTGACCGAGAACTTGACTTCGGCACCAGTGGCGACAGGGTTGAAGAAACCGACGCGCTCGACGAAACGGCCGTCGCGAGCGTTGCGGCTGTTGGTCACGGTCAGGTGATAGAACGGGCGCTTCTTGGAGCCGCCACGAGCCAGACGAATGGTTACCATGCGTACGTTGTTCCTATGGTTTGCTTGCAAAAAAGAAATGCAGCCCTCGGGCACATAGCCCGAAAGGCCGCATATTCTATGAGCTAAAGCCCCGCGCCGCAAGCCGCAGCGCGTCCGGCCCGCTGGGCGGCGAGCCGTCTGGGGTCACATCTTGGGCATGCCGCCAGGGAACATGCTGCCCATGCCGCGCATCATCTTCGCCATGCCGCCCTTGGCGGTGACCTTCTTCATCATCTTCTGCATCTGCTTGTGCTGCTTGATGAGACGGCCGACATCCTGCACCTGAGTGCCCGAACCCATGGCGATACGGCGCTTGCGCGAGCCACTGATCACTTCCGGATCGCGGCGCTCGCCGGGGGTCATGGAGTTAATGATCGCCTCCATCTGCTTGAACTGCTTCTCCGCCGCGTTCTGCGCGTTGCCCATCTGCGACAGGTTGACGCCGCCGAGCATCGGCAGTTTGTCCATCAGGCTGCCCAGGCCGCCCATGTTCTTCATCTGTTGCAACTGATCGCGGAAGTCTTCTAGGTCGAAGCCCTTGCCCTTCTTGATCTTCTTCGCGAGCTTTTCGGCTTTCTCGCGATCCATGCTCTGCTCGGCCTGCTCGATCAGGCTGAGCACGTCGCCCATGCCGAGGATGCGCGAGGCCACGCGGTCGGGGTGGAACGGATCGAGCGCTTCGCTCTTCTCGCCCATACCGAGGAACTTGATCGGCTTGCCAGTGATGGCACGTACGGACAGCGCGGCACCGCCACGGGCGTCGCCATCGACCTTGGTCAGCACCACGCCAGTCAGCGGCAGCGCGTCGTTGAAGGCCTTGGCGGTGTTGGCGGCGTCCTGGCCGGTCATGGCGTCGACCACGAACAGGGTTTCCACTGGCTTGATCGCCGCGTGGACCTGCTTGATCTCGTCCATCATGTCGGCGTCGATGTGCAGACGGCCGGCGGTGTCGACGATCACCACGTCGATGAACTTCAGCTTGGCCTCGCGGATCGCCGCTTCGGCGATGGCCACGGGCTTCTGGCTGGTATCGGACGGGAAGAAGGTCACGCCGATGTCGCTGGCCAGGGTTTCCAGCTGCTTGATCGCCGCCGGGCGGTAGACGTCGGCGGAAACCACCAGCACGGACTTCTTCTTGCGCTCTTTAAGGAAGCGCGCCAGCTTGCCGGCAGTGGTGGTCTTGCCCGCGCCCTGCAGGCCGGCCATCAGGATGACCGCTGGCGGAGCGGCGTTGAGGTCGAGATCCTCGTTGGCCGCGCCCATCAGCTCGACCAGTTCGGCCTGGACGATCTTCACGAAGGCCTGGCCCGGGGTCAGGCTCTTGGAAACCTCGGTGCCGACCGCGCGATCCTTGATCTTGGCGACGAAGTCCTTGACCACCGGCAGGGCCACGTCGGCCTCCAGCAGGGCCATCCGCACTTCGCGGAGCGTGTCCTTGATGTTGTCCTCGGTCAGCTTGGCCTTGCCGGTGACGTGGCGCAGCGTTTGCGAGAGGCGATCTGTAAGGTTTTCGAACATGCGCGATCCTAATCGGGCCCGGTCGGGCCAAGGTTTGGCTTGTCAGCAAGCCGGCGATTATAGCGAAGTGCGGCCAGCGCCAACACCGCCGATGATCCTGATGTGACGGACCGCTTCGCAGCCCAGAAGCGAACTGTTCTCAGCCGCTTTCTAGGCGCGGGCGATCTGTGCCACACTCACGACCTTTCGGGTCCCCTTTCGAAGGACTGTTCCAAGGACTTATGCAACCTCTGCTGCCCAGCCTGATCGCCGCCGTCCTTTATATCGGCACCACCGTCTACCAGGGCGCAAGCCTGGCCCGCCGCACCTCGCCGCAGAAACCGCTGCTCCTCCTGCTGGGCCTCATCGCCCTGCTCTGCCAGGCCTACAGCCTGAGCCAGGAGCTGCTGACGCCCGCGGGCCTGGCGCTGGACTTCTTCAACGCCGCCAGCCTGATCTCCGCCGCGGTCACCGCCCTGACGCTGCTGGCGTGTCTGCGCATCCCGGTGCACAACCTGCTGCTCTTCCTTTATCCGCTCGGCGCGCTGACCACCCTGCTGGCCTTGCTGATGCCCCACGGCACCATCGAGCCGATCAACGAGCAGCCCGGCATCCTCGCCCACATCCTGCTGTCGATCCTGGCCTACGGCCTGCTGACCATCGCCGTGGTCCAGGCGCTGCTCCTGCTGGTGCAGGACCATCAGCTCAAGCACAAGCACCCGTCGGGACTGATCCGCAACTTCCCGCCCCTGCAGACCATGGAAAGCCTGCTGTTCGGCTTCCTCTGGGGCGGCTGGTCGCTGCTCTCGCTGTCGCTGATCTCCGGCTGGCTGTTCGTCGACAACCTGTTCGCCCAGCATCTGGCGCACAAGACCATCCTGTCCTGCTTCGCCTGGGTGGTATTCGGCGTACTGCTGTGGGGTCGCCACCAGCTCGGCTGGCGCGGCCACAAGGCGATCCGCTGGACCCTTGCGGGTTTCTGCCTGCTGATGCTGGCCTACTTCGGCAGCAAGCTGGTCAAGGAATTCATCCTGCACATCTGAGGCTAACGGTGGCGCCTGAGCGCCGCTGAAGGACATGCGCGCATGGAAGAGATCCACCCCGGCTACCTGATCGGCCTGCTCGTCTTCCTGATCCTCTGCTCGGCGTTCTTCTCCAGCGTCGAGACCGGCATGCTCAGCCTCGACCGCTACCGCCTGCGCCACCTGTCCAAGAAGGGTAACCGAGGCGCGCGGCGTACCAGTTGGCTGCTGCTGCGCACCGACCGGCTGCTGGGCACCATCCTGATCGGCAACAACTTCGTCAACATCGTCGCCTCGTCCCTGGCGACCCTGCTGGCCCTGCGCCTGTGGGGCGAGGCCGGCGTGGCCATCGCCACTGTCGCGCTGACGCTGGTCCTGCTGATCTTCGGCGAGATCACCCCCAAGACCTACGCCGCCCTGCGCCCCGAGCGCGTGGCTTTCCCCGCCAGCCTGCCGCTGCTGTGGATGCAGAAGCTGTTCAGCCCGCTGCTCTGGCTAATGACCGGCATCAGCAACGCGCTGCTGCGCATGGGCGGCCTCGACCCGACCCAGCGCGGCGGCAAGCCACTGAACAACGACGAGCTGCGCAGCGTGGTCACCGACTCCAGCGAGAAACTCACCCACAACCGCCAGGACATGCTGCTGAGCATCCTCGACCTGGAAAAGATCACGGTGAACGACCTGATGGTGCCGCGCAACGAAGTCCAGGGCATCGACCTGGACGACGAGCTGGAAACCATCATCGGCCAGTTGCGCAACACCACCCACACGCGCCTGCCGGTGTTCCGCAACGACATCAACCAGGTGGAAGGCGTGGTGCACATGCGCCAGATCGCCCGTCTGCTGACCCATAACCAGCTGACCAAGGACAGCCTCAAGGCCGCCTGCCTGGAGCCCTACTTCGTACCGGAGAGCACGCCGTTGTCGACCCAGCTGGTGAACTTCCAGAAGCAGAAGCGCCGCATCGGCATCGTCGTCGACGAGTACGGCGAGGTGATCGGCATCATCACCCTGGAAGACATCCTCGAAGAAATCGTCGGCGAGTTCAGCAACCAGAACACCCTGCGCAACCCGGACATCCACCCCCAGGCCGACGGCACCTACGTCATCGACGGCTCGGCCAACCTGCGCGACGTCAACCGCGCGCTGGGCTGGCAACTGCCCAGTGACGGGCCCAAGACCCTCAACGGTCTGGTGACCGAAGCCCTGGAGCAGATTCCAGACTGTGCGGTATGCCTGAAGATCGGGCGCTATCGCCTGGAGATACTGCAATCGGGCGAAAACCGGGTGAAAAGCGTGCGCGCCTGGCTGCCCGGCGCACCGCCGAAAGAACCCTACGCCGACGAGCTTGCCTGAGCCGCCCCGCCCGCCCCTATAATCCGGACGGCTTACCCAGCCTCCCGCCGGCGCCCACCGCTACCCGCGACGTCCCGCCGGCCAGTCAATCGCACGCCCCGCCGAGCCTCGACCCTGCGTCGTTGCCTTGCGAAGCAGCCGGCCTCGCCCCGACCCGTCGCGAGCCGCGCCCACCCTGCCCCGATCCCGGGCCGCGCTCGCACTCGCGCCATGGCGATGCCTCAAGAAACGCCGGACACGACCGCCAGAGTCGTCGCCGCGCCTGACTGCCAGGGATATCCCCCGTATGACCAGCGCCACCCTCGAAGCCGCACAACCGGCCGAACAGACCAACTCCACCACCCGCGTCGCGGTGGCCAGCTTCATCGGCACCGCCATCGAGTTCTACGACTTCTACGTCTACGCCACCGCCGCCGCGCTGGTGATCGGCCCGGTGTTCTTTCCGCAGACCTCCGGCACCGCCCAGGCGCTCAGCGCCTTCCTCACCTTCGGCATCGCCTTCCTCGCCCGCCCGCTGGGCTCGGCGCTGTTCGGCCACTTCGGCGACCGCATCGGACGCAAATCGACCCTGGTGGCCTCGCTGCTGCTGATGGGCATCTCTACCACCCTGATCGGCCTGCTGCCGGGCTATGACAGCATTGGCGCCTGGGCGCCGATCCTGCTCTGCGTGCTGCGCTTCGGCCAAGGCCTGGGCCTGGGCGGTGAATGGGGCGGCGCTGCGCTTTTGGCCACGGAGAACGCGCCCAAGGGCCGTCGCGCCTGGTTCGGCATGTTCCCGCAGATGGGCCCGTCGATCGGCTTCCTCGCCGCCAACGGGCTGTTCCTCTGCCTGGCCATGCTGCTCAGCGAAGAGCAGTTCCGTGCCTGGGGCTGGCGCATCCCGTTCGTGCTCAGCGCCGTGCTGGTCATCGTCGGCCTCTATGTACGCCTGAAGCTGGTGGAAACCCCGGTGTTCGCCAAGGCCATGGAGCGTCATGAACGCGCCAGCCTGCCGATTGCCGAGCTTTTCTCGAAACACTGGCGGCCGACCCTGCTCGGCGCCCTGGCGATGGTGGTGTGCTACGCCCTCTTCTATATCTCCACGGTGTTCTCGCTGAGCTACGGTGTCAGCAGCCTGGGCTACAGCCGTGAAGACTTCCTCGGCCTGCTGTGCATCGCCGTGCTCTTCATGGCAGCGGCCACGCCGGTCTCCGCCTGGCTGAGCGACCGTTTCGGGCGCAAGCCGGTACTGATCGTCGGCTGCATTGCGGCCATCGCCTCCGGCTTTGCCATGGAGCCGTTGCTGAGCCAGGGCTCGTCGGTGGAAGTGGCGGTCTTCCTGTCGCTGGAGCTGTTCCTCATGGGCGTGACCTTCGCCCCCATGGGCGCGCTGCTGCCGGAACTGTTCCCCACCCACGTGCGCTACACCGGCGCCTCGGCGGCCTACAACCTGGGCGGCATTCTTGGCGCCTCGGTGGCGCCGTATATCGCGCAGAAGCTGGTGGGCATGGGCGGTCTGAGCTGGGTCGGCGGTTACGTGTCGGTCGCGGCAGCGCTCAGCCTGCTGGCCGTGCTGTGCCTGCGCGAGACGCGTGGGGATGATCTGAACGATATCCGCTGAGACTTACCTGTAGGAGCGAGCTTGCTCGCGAACGCATTGCACCGTCAGCCCCGGCGTGACGCGGGTTCGCGAGCAAGCTCGCTCCTACAGAAGGGTTCGATCCCGGGAAACCAGCCACTGGGCCAGGTGTTCACCCCAGACCTGATAACCCAGCGCCGACGGGTGATAGCCATCGATGGCGAGGAACTGTGGCTGCATCTCCAGGCTGACGCCGCAATACCCCGCCCCCTGCGCCAGCGCCAATCCGCTGAGCTGACGATCCAGCAGCGCCGCGCGCCAGCCGAGCAGCCGGCGCAACAACCAGGGTAGCGCCGTGAAATGCTGCAATGGCGGCACGGCCGTGCAGACGACCCGTGCGCCGCGACCACGAAAGTGCGCGATCAGCTGCTCAAGAGACCCCAGCCAACGCTGACTGGAGCTGAAATGCGTGGTGTCGTTGACGCCGAAGACCAGCGCCACCAGCTCGTAATCCTGATCAGTCGCCACCGGCAGCAGGCGCTCGCAGGCCTCTGCGGCGGTAATGCCGTTCTCCCCGACCGCGCGCCAGGCAACGGGGCGCTCCAGGCGGCTCGATAGCGCCAACGCCAGCCGCCCGGCCAGCGCAAAGTCCAGACAGGACGCACCAACGCCGGCGACCGTGGATTCACCCAGCAGGAGAAGACGAAAGGGTTCGCCAGGAAACTCTGCGCCCGCAACACCTTCACAGACGCCCGCGGCGGGAGCCAGGCGCAAGGCCGTGCGCTTGGTACGCACAGCCATGGGCAGGGCGAGCGGCAGCAGCGGCAACGCCGCCGCCCACCACATCAGCCCCGCCCAGCGTCTCACAGCTCGACGTTGACCGCCTGAGCCGAGCGGGTAGCCTTGGCGCGGGCGGCATCGATGGATTCATCACGCGCCAGAGCAACGCCCATGCGCCGCTGGCCGTCCACTGCCGGCTTGCCGAACAGGCGCAACGCGGTATCCGGCTCGCTGAGGGCGGCGCCCAGGTTGCCGAAAGCGACCTGCTCGGACTTGCCCTCGACCAGGATCACCGCCGAGGCTGAATCACCCAGCTGGCGGATCACCGGAATCGGCAGGCCGAGAATGGCGCGAGCGTGCAGGGCGAACTCGGAGAGGTCCTGGGAAATCAGCGTGACCAAGCCGGTGTCGTGCGGGCGCGGCGAAACTTCGCTGAACCACACCTCGTCACCTTTGACGAACAGCTCCACGCCGAACAGGCCACGGCCGCCCAGCGCCTCGGTGACGGCCTTGGCGACGCGTTCTGACTCGGCCAGCGCCTTCGGGCTCATGACCTGGGGCTGCCAGGATTCGTGGTAGTCGCCCTTCACCTGACGGTGACCGATGGGCGCGCAGAAGGTGGTGCCGCCGACATGGCGCACGGTGAGCAGGGTGATCTCGTAGTCGAAGTCGATGAAGCCTTCCACGATTACCCGACCCTTGCCGGCGCGGCCGCCTTCCTGGGCGTAGTCCCAGGCGGCCTTGAGGTCGGCGTCGGACTTGAGCACGCTCTGGCCCTTGCCCGAGGAGCTCATGATCGGCTTCACCACGCACGGATAGCCCACGGCGGCAACGCCCGCGGCGTAGTCCTCGTAGGTGTCGGCAAAGTGGTAGGGCGAGGTCGGCAGGCCCAGCTCTTCGGCGGCCAGGCGGCGGATGCCCTCGCGGTTCATGGTCAGTTGCGCGGCACGGGCGGTGGGGATGACGGTGTAGCCTTCGCTTTCCAGCTCGACCAGGGTCGCGGTGGCGATGGCCTCGATTTCCGGCACGATGTAGTGCGGCTTCTCCTGCTCGATCACGGCGCGCAGGGCGACGCCATCGAGCATGCTGATCACGTGGCTGCGGTGCGCCACCTGCATGGCCGGCGCGTTCGCGTAACGGTCCACGGCGATCACTTCGCAACCCAGGCGCTGCAGTTCGATCACCACTTCCTTGCCCAGCTCGCCAGAGCCGCAGAGCAGGACACGGGTCGCGGTCGGCGACAGAGGAGTTCCAATACGGGGCATTGCGTGAAACCTCGGAAAGGCAAGTTTTTAGAAAAGAGTTAAGCGGCGCGCTAGCTCAGCACGCCCTGTTCGCGGGCGCGCTCTTCGCAACGCACCAGCACTTCACGGCGCTCGGCGTTGTCCATGAGCCCCCAGCGGGTGATTTCGGCAGCAGTGCGCTGGCAACCCAGGCAGATGTCGGCCTCGTCCAGCGCGCAGACATGCACGCAGGGCGAAGCCACGGGACGCTCCTGGCTCATTCTTCCTGCTCGGCCAGGTCGCGGGCGTAACGCTGGGCGTTATGCACATAGTGGGCGGCGCTGGCTTCGAGCATTTTCTTCTGCGGCTCGGTGAGCTCGCGCACCACCTTGCCGGGCGAACCCATGACCAGGGAGCCGTCGGGAATCTCCTTGCCTTCGGGGATCAGCGCGTTGGCGCCGATGATGCAGTACTTGCCGATCTTCGCGCCGTTAAGGATCACCGCGTTGATTCCGATGAGGCTGTAGTCGCCTACCTGGCAGCCGTGCAGCATGGCGTTGTGGCCGATGGTGACGCCCTTGCCCAGGGTCAGCGGGAAGCCCATGTCGGTGTGCATGACGGTGCCGTCCTGCACGTTGCTGTGCTCACCGATGTGGATCAGTTCGTTGTCGCCGCGCAGCACGGCGTTGAACCATACGCTGGCGCCGGCATCGAGGCGGACCTTGCCAACCACCGTGGCGTTGGGGGCGATCCAGCTTTCCGGATGGGTTTCGACTCGGGACGAGCCCAGGCGGTATTTCATCAGTGTCTCCTCAGGCGGGGCCGCTCGTTCTTATGTGACGTGGAAGCATCAGCTCAACTTGATGAACTTCGGGGGCGGCTGGTGCAGGTCGATACCGCTGTCGTACAGCAGGTTCAGCAGCTCGACCAGCATGATCGCGGACAGGCCCCAGATCTTGTAGCCCTCGAACAGGTAGCTCGGGACATACCAGCTGCGGCCGAAATAATCGATGCGGTGGGTAGTTTCGCGCGGGTCACCGCGGAAGAACTCCAGCGGCACCTTGAACACGGCGTCGATCTCACCGTCGTTGGGGCGGTACTCCACGAAATCCGGGACGAAAGCGACGAACGGCTTGACCAGGATGCCGTGGCGCGAGACCAAAGTGCTCAATGGCCCGACCACTTCCACCAGTCCGGGAGGCAGGGCGATCTCCTCGTGAGCTTCGCGCAGGGCGGTGTGGATCAGGTCCACATCCTCCGGGTCGCGCCGACCGCCAGGGAAGGCCACTTCGCCGCTATGGGTCGAAAGCCCGGTCGCACGGAGGGTGAGCACCAGCTCTTCCTGGGGAGTGATGGGGAGCAGGACCGCCGCTTCCGGGAAGCTGTGGTCCGTTTCGAGGTCGCGTGGCGTGTGCGCCTGTATGCGTTGGCGCAGCTGGTCCAGCATGCCGAACATCCTAGCGAGGGGCCGATTCTTCTAATTGAAGGATCATGGCACGAAAGACGGCCCTGCCCAACCCCCGCCCCTTGCTGGGCGCCCCGCGCAACGCGCAAGATTGGCGCACTTTCCAGCAACGAATCCAACAATGAATCGCAACAAGGACCGGGCATGAAATTCTGCAGCCAGTGCGGCGCCAGCGTAAGCCTGCGCATCCCCAGCGGCGACAACCGCCCGCGCTTCGTCTGCGACCAGTGCCAGACTGTGCATTACCAGAACCCGCGGATTGTCGCCGGCTGCCTGCCAGTCTGGGACGGGCGCATCCTGCTGTGTCGCCGTGCCATCCAGCCGCGCCAGGGATTCTGGACCCTGCCCGCCGGCTTCATGGAGAACGGCGAGACGCTCGAACAGGCCGCCGCGCGCGAGACACTCGAAGAAGCCAATGCGCGCGTCCACGGCCTGGAGCTTTATACGGTCTTTGATCTGCCCCATATCAGCCAGGTTTATATCTTCTTCCGCGCCGAACTGGCCGACCTGGACTTCTGCGCTGGTGAGGAAAGCCTGGAGGTGCAGCTCTTCGAAGAATCCGATATTCCGTGGGGCGAGCTGGCTTTCCCCACTGTAGGCCGTACCTTAGAATGCTTCTTTGCGGACCGGGTGGTTCAGAGTTTCCCGATACGCAACGAAGGGATTCTCCCAATGCTTGCACAGAAAAAGAACTAATAGACTCGTTTACCGCCTCTAAGGCTTTAGGAACTACCGGGGAATACCACCTGATGCGCTGGTTGATTGCCGTACTTTGTCTGACCTTCGCAGCGTTCTCGCATGCCAACGCGACGCCCACGCTCGACGGTCATATCGACAAGATTCTTGTGCTCAAGTCCGAGCGTAAACTGCACCTCATGAGCAACGGCAAGGTTCTCAAGAGCTACCGCGTGTCCCTGGGCAAGCGCCCGCAGGGGCCGAAACTCGCCGAGGGCGACAACCGCACACCGGAAGGCTTCTATTGGGTCGACTGGCGCAAGACCAGCGACAAGTACAACCTTTCCATGCATATCTCCTACCCCAACGCCCGCGACGTGGCGAAAGCGCGGGAGAAGAACCTGGCGCCGGGCGGGATGATCATGATCCATGGCACCCCCATGGACGACGACTACCCCGAGTGGTATTTCTCGACCCTGGACTGGACCAACGGTTGCATTGCCATGACCAACGCCGACATGCGCGAGGTCTGGAGCCTGGTCAAGGACGGCACGCTGATCGAGATCCGCCCCTGAGCGGAGCGGCAAGGAAAAAGGCGCCTGAGGGCGCCTTTTTCACGTCTGTCAGAACACCATGTCCGATAGCCGCCAGACTTCGAAAGCCGGCGTCTCGTAGGGGTGCGCCGCTTTCAGTGCCTTCACCGAGTCATGGATCAGCTCGTCGGCAACCACCATTTCCACCTTCCACTCCGAGACCTGCTCGACGCTGCCGGCCTGGCCAATGAAGGGATTGCTGCCCTGCAACGGGCGGAACTGTCCCTGTCCGAGCGCCTGCCAGCAACAGCTGTCATAGGCACCGATGCGTCCTGCACCGGCGGCGAACACCGCTTTCTTGACCGGTTCCAGATGGCTTTCCGGAACGTAGAAACACAGTTTGTACATCGGAGACTCCGATCGAAACAGGGACACGACCGTGGCTTTATGCGCCACGGGTGACAAATGCTGCCACAAATAGTGGCACTTTGCCTCTTGTGACTCGCGGGTCATCGTCCCAGTTCGACCGTCCGGTTCCAGGCTTGTTCGCCACGACGGCACTTTGTATGAATTCTGTGACCGACTTCGAGATCACCGTCCCCTGAAGTGCCGCCAGCAGTCTTTCAGGCTCGTGGCAGCGGGTGCGTGGGAACCGTCGCAGAACGGCAGCCTCTCCGAGCGGCCGCAGCGACACAGCAACAGGTGGCGCTCCCGTCCGACCTGCAGCTCCAGAGCAGCGACGCAATCGTCAGCGGCATCCGGCAAGCTTGGACAGCGGCCGCAGCGGCACAGGCGCAGCGTTTGGCCCGGCTCGACGGCGCGTACTTCGGGAATAACGACGTCTTCAGGCACGATTCGCTCCCATGACCGCGGGGCAAAGAAAAAGGGGAAAGCCGAAGCTTTCCCCTTTGTCGTATCGCACGGAGCCGAACTCAGCCGATCCAGACGCGGGCATTGCGGAACATGCGCATCCAGCCGCCGTCCTCTTCCCACTCGTCCGGGCGCCAGGAGTTCTGCACGGCGCGGAACACGCGCTCCGGGTGCGGCATCATGATGGTGACGCGACCGTCGCGGCTGGTCAGGCCGGTGATGCCACGGGGCGAGCCGTTCGGGTTGGCCGGGTAGCTCTCGGTGACCTTGCCCAGGTTGTCGACGAAGCGCATGGCCACGGTGCCGGACAGATCGGCTTCGAGCAGGGCTTCCTCGCTCTCGAACTCCGCATGGCCTTCGCCGTGGGCGATGGCGATGGGCAGGCGCGAACCGGCCATGCCCTGCAGGAAGATCGACTGCGACTCCTGGACCTGGACCATCGCCACGCGCGCTTCGAACTGCTCGGAGCGGTTGCGCACGAAGTGCGGCCAGAACTCGGTGCCGGGGATCAGCTCGTGCAGGTTGGACATCATCTGGCAACCGTTGCACACGCCGAGGGCGAAGCTGTCCTTGCGCTCGAAGAAGGCCTGGAAGCCGTCGCGGGCACGGGTGTTGAACAGGATCGACTTGGCCCAGCCTTCGCCGGCGCCCAGTACGTCGCCGTAGGAGAAACCGCCGCAGGCCACCAGGCCCTTGAATTGCTCCAGGCTGATGCGGCCGGAGAGGATGTCGCTCATGTGCACGTCGACGGCGGCGAAGCCGGCGCGGTCGAAGGCCGCAGCCATTTCCACCTGGCCGTTGACGCCCTGCTCGCGCAGGATCGCGATCTGCGGACGCACGCCCTTCTTGATGTAGGGTGCCGCAACGTTGTCGTTGACATCGAAGCTCAGTTTCACCGACAGGCCCGGATTGTCCTCGGACAGCAGGCCGTCGAATTCCTGATCGGCGCAGTCGGCGTTGTCGCGCAGGCGCTGGATGCGGTAGCTGGTCTCGCTCCAGATACGCTGCAGGTTACGACGCTGGGCGCTGAAGACGCGCTCGCCATTGAAGGCGACGTCGATCTCGGCACCGTTGACCGGCTGGCCGATGACGGCGACGCAGTCTTCCAGGCCGGCAGCGCTGAACTGAGCCAGCACTTCCGGGGTGGCGCCTTCGCGCACCTGGATCACCGCGCCGAGTTCTTCGTTGAACAGGACGGCAGCCAGTTCGTCGGCGCTGTCAGCCAGCGCGTCGAGACGCAGGTCGAGACCACAGTGACCGGCGAAGGCCATCTCGACCACGGTGGCCATCAGGCCGCCGTCGGAACGGTCGTGGTAAGCCAGCAGGTGGCCGTCGGCGTTCAAGCCCTGGATCACGGCGAAGAAGGCTTTCAGGTCCTCGGCATCGTCGACGTCCGGAGCGGCGCGGCCGATCTGGCCGTTGATCTGGGCGAGGATGGAGCCACCCATGCGGTTCTTGCCACGGCCCAGGTCGATGACGATCAGGTCGGTCTCGCCCTTGTCCAGGCGCAGTTGCGGGGTCAGGGTCTTGCGCACGTCGTTGACCGGGGCGAAGCCGGAGATGATCAGCGACATCGGCGAGGTGACGCTCTTCTCGGCGTCGCCATCCTGCCAGCGGGTCTTCATGGACATGGAGTCCTTGCCCACCGGGATGGTGATGCCCAGCGCCGGGCACAGCTCCATGCCAACGGCCTTGACGGTGTCGTACAGGCGCGCGTCTTCGCCCGGGTGGCCGGCGGCAGCCATCCAGTTGGCGGAGAGTTTGATCTCGGAGATCTTGTCGATGCTGGCGGCGGCCAGGTTGGTAATGGTCTCGCCGATCGCCATGCGCCCGGAAGCCGGAGCGTCGATCACGGCCAGCGGGGTGCGCTCGCCCATCGCCATGGCTTCGCCGGTGTAGACATCGAAGCTGGTGGCGGTCACGGCGCAGTCGGCCACCGGCACCTGCCACGGGCCGACCAGCTGGTCGCGGGCAACCAGGCCGGTGATGGTGCGGTCGCCGATGGTGATCAGGAAGTTCTTGCTGGCCACGGCCGGGTGACGCAGCACACGCTCGGTGGATTCGGTCAGGTCCAGGCCGGCGGCGGCGAAGTCATCGCCCAGCTCGGCTTCGCGGGTGACCGAACGGTGCATGCGCGGCGGCTTGCCCAGCAGCACGTCGAGCGGCATGTCTACCGGCTTGTTGCCGAAGTGGCTGTCGGCGACGGTCAGCTGCTTCTCTTCGGTCGCTTCGCCGACCACGGCGAACGGGCAACGTTCGCGCTCGCAGATGGCCTTGAAGGTCTCGAAGTCGGCGGCGTCCACCGACATCACGTAGCGTTCCTGCGACTCGTTGCACCAGATTTCCAGCGGGCTCATGCCCGGCTCGTCGTTGGGCACGGCGCGCAGTTCGAAGCGGCCGCCACGGCCGCCGTCGTTGATCAGTTCCGGCAGGGCGTTGGAGATGCCGCCCGCGCCTACGTCGTGGATGAACTTGATCGGGTTGTTCTCGCCCATCTGCCAGCAGCGGTCGATGACCTCCTGGCAACGGCGTTCCATTTCCGGGTTCTCGCGCTGCACCGAGGCGAAGTCCAGGTCAGCGGCGGAAGCACCGGTGGCCATGGAGGAAGCGGCGCCGCCGCCCAGGCCGATCAGCATGGCCGGACCGCCGAGGACGATCAGCTTGGCGCCGACCGAAATCTCGCCCTTCTGCACGTGGTCTTCGCGGATATTGCCCAGGCCGCCGGCAATCATGATCGGCTTGTGGTAGCCACGGACTTCCTCGCCACGCGGGGTGGTGATGGACTGCTCGAAGGTACGGAAGTAGCCGGCCAGGTTCGGGCGGCCGAATTCGTTGTTGAACGCGGCGCCGCCCAGCGGGCCTTCGATCATGATGTCCAGCGGAGTGACGATGCGCTCGGGTTTGCCGTACGGCACTTCCCAGGGCTGCTCGAAACCGGGGATGTTCAGGTTGGACACGGTGAAGCCCACCAGGCCGGCTTTCGGCTTGGCGCCACGACCGGTCGCGCCTTCGTCGCGGATCTCGCCGCCGGAGCCGGTGGAGGCGCCGGGGAACGGGGCGATGGCGGTCGGGTGGTTGTGGGTTTCCACCTTCATCAGAATGTGCACGGGCTCTTCGCTCGCCGCGTACTCGCGGGTCTCCGCGTTCGGGTAGAAGCGGCCGGCGACGTAGCCTTTCATGACCGCGGCGTTGTCCTTGTACGCGGACAGCACGCCTTCGCGGTGCATTTCATAGGTGTTCTTGATCATGCCGAACAGGCTCTTGTCCTGCGACTGGCCGTCGATGTCCCAACTGGCGTTGAAGATCTTGTGGCGGCAGTGCTCGGAGTTGGCCTGGGCGAACATCATCAGCTCGACGTCGTGCGGGTTGCGGCCCATCTCGACGAAGCTCTTCACCAGGTAATCGATCTCGTCATCGGCCAGGGCCAGGCCCAGCTCGAGGTTGGCCTTCTCCAGAGCGGCGCGACCGCCGGCGAGGATGTCCACCACGGTCAGCGGCTTGGGCTGGGCGTGGCTGAACAGGGCGGAAGCTTGTTCCAGCTGGTTGAGCACGAGCTGGGTCATGCGGTCGTGCAGGCGGGCGGCAACGGCTTGTGCGTCGGCCTCGCTCAGCTCACCGCTGACGTAGTAGGCGATGCCGCGCTCGATGCGCTCGATCTTGGCCAGACCGCAGTTGCGGGCGATGTCCGAGGCCTTGCTCGACCAGGGCGAGATGGTGCCGAAGCGCGGGACGACCAGGAACAGACGGCCGGCGGGCTCCTGCACCGGGACGCTCGGGCCGTATTTCAGCAGGCGCGCCAGGACTTGTTCTTCCTCGGCGTTGAGGGCTCCGGTGACCTCGGCGAAGTGCGCAAACTCGGCATACAGCCCGGTGACGGCGGGCACATGCTGGGTCAGCAGGTCGAGCAGTTTGCCGTGGCGGAAAGCGGAAAGGGCGGGAGCACCGCGCAGGATCAGCATTGTCGGAACAGCCTCTGGAGACGGGGAAGTGTGTGGGGCCGGACGGGCCGGCCCACAGAGGCCGTGCATTCTACCGTAAAGCGCTGCGCGGCGGCAGCTTTCAAGCGCCTTCCTTGCCGTTGCTCCCGCGAAAATCGCCATTCATCTTCGAATGCCTTCGAGCGACGGCCGCGCGAGCGCCTGCGCCCGGCCCTCCGTGCCCGACAGGCCGACGAACGGCGCGCCAGCTAGCAGAGAAGCCGTCGGCTGTCGAGATATGGCGCACAACTGCCTTTGCGTATACTGCCCTGATGCTTGCCCTGACTGTGTCCCGTGTGCGCTGCACCGCCTGGATCTTGGCGACCTGTATCTTTCTGCTGCTTTCCGGCTGTAGCGAGGCGAAAGCCCCGACGGCCCTCGAGCGCGTGCAGAAGGACGGCGTGCTGCGCGTGATCACCCGCAACAGTCCGGCCACCTACTTCCAGGACCGCAACGGCGACACCGGCTTCGAGTACGAGCTGGCCAAGCGATTCGCCGACAGCCTGGGCGTACAGCTGCAGATCGAAACCGCCGACAATATCGACGACCTCTACGACCGTATCGGCCGCGATGGCGGGCCGAACCTGGCTGCCGCCGGCCTGACGCCGGGCGGCGAGCGCGATACCCAGGTGCGCTACTCGCACTCCTACCTCGATGTCACCCCACAGGTCGTCTACCGCAACGGCGCCCAGCGCCCGACCCGCCCGGACGATCTGGTCGGCAAGCGCATCGTCGTGTTGAAAGGCAGCAGCCATGCCCAGCAGTTGGCGGAGCTGAAGAAGCAGTATCCCAATCTGGAGTACCGCGAGTCCGACGCCGACGAGATGGTCGACCTGCTGCGCATGGTGGACGTCGGCGAGATCGACCTGACCCTGGTCGACTCCAACGAACTGGCAATGAACCAGGTGTACTTCCCCAACGTGCGCGTCGCCTTCGACCTCGGCGACGCCAAGGGCCTGGCGTGGGCGCTGCCGGCCGGCGATGACAACAGCCTGCTGGAGAAGGTCAACGCCTTCCTCGACAAGGCCAAGCAGGACGGTTTGCTGCAACGCCTGAAGGACCGCTACTACGGCCATGTGGACGTATTGGGTTATGTCGGCGCCTACACCTTCGCCCAGCACCTGCAGCAACGCCTGCCCAAGTATGAGCAGCATTTCCGCCAGAGCGGTACCAAGCTTGAGGCGGACTGGCGCCTGCTGGCGGCCATCGGCTATCAGGAATCCATGTGGCAGCCCGACGCGACGTCCAAAACCGGCGTACGCGGCCTGATGATGCTGACCAACCGCACCGCCCAGGCCATGGGCGTGGCCAACCGCCTGGACCCGAAGCAGAGCATCCAGGGCGGCAGCAAGTATTACGTGCAGATCAAGGACGAGCTGCCCGACAGCATCAAGGACCCGGACCGCATGTGGTTCGCCCTGGCCGCCTACAACATCGGCGGCGCGCATCTGGACGACGCGCGCAAGATGGCCGAGCAGCAGGGCCTGAACCCGAACAAGTGGCTGGACGTGAAGAAGATGCTGCCGCGCCTGTCGCAGAAGCAGTACTACCGCAAGACCCGCTACGGCTATGCGCGCGGCGGCGAGACGGTGCACTTCGTGCAGAACGTACGGCGCTACTACGACATCCTCACCTGGGTGACCCAGCCGCAGATGGAAGGCGGCCAGCTCGCCGAGAGCGGCCTGCATCTGCCGGGCGTGAACAAGACCAAGCCTGACGATGATGATGACGGGCGGGATCAGAAGCTCTGAGGCTTCAACCCCACTGCCCCGCCCACGTGCCACATCGAATCGATCGCGGACGGAGTCCGCTACTACGCGGATATCGAGCATTGGGTAGGAGCGGATTTATCCGCGATAGACCAAGCACCGCGCAAGGCTGAGCAGGTTCGCGAGCAAGGACTGGGCGTCCCCTCGATCCTACAGAGTCAAAAAGCTCAGCCCTTGCGCCGCGCCTTGAAGAAGGCCGAGAGCATCGCACTGCACTCCTCCCCCAGCACCCCGCCTTCCACCAGCACCCGGTGGTTGAGGAAGTCCTGTTCGAAGAAGTTGCCCCGGCTGACCACCACACCCGACTTGGGCTCGGTGGCACCGAACACCACGCGCTGGATGCGCGAGTGCACCAGCAGGCCGGCGCA
This sequence comes from Pseudomonas sp. PDNC002, assembly GCF_016919445.1. Taxonomy (NCBI): domain Bacteria; kingdom Pseudomonadati; phylum Pseudomonadota; class Gammaproteobacteria; order Pseudomonadales; family Pseudomonadaceae; genus Pseudomonas; species Pseudomonas sp. PDNC002. The sequence goes on from NZ_CP070356.1 coordinate 5,947,191, forward strand.
CATACTGCAGGGCTCGAGGGTGACGTAGAGGGTGCTGCCGGGCAGGCGATAATTCTGCGCAGCGGCGGCGGCCTCGCGGATGGCGACCATTTCCGCATGGGCGCTGGGGTCGTGCGAGGTGATCGGGCGGTTGAAGCCACGGCCGATGACCTGGCCGTCCAGCACCAGCACGGCGCCCACGGGCACTTCGCCCAGCGCCGCGCCCTGCTCGGCCAGGGCCATGGCTTCACGCATGAAGGGGATGTCCTGGCTGCGGTCGATGACCGGCGCCAACCCCTTCACCGTCGGATGTCCCTTGCTGTTGGTCAGCCGCACCATGCCTCGCCTACCGCGATGGTTCCCATCAGCCCGGTCTCCATGTGATCGATCACGTGGCAGTGGAACATCCACAGGCCGGGGTTATCCGCCACCAGCGCCACGCGTGCCGTCTCATTCTTGCCCAGCAGGTAGGTGTCGGTGAAGTACGGGATGATGTCCCTGCGATCGGAGTCCAGCACCTTGAAGGCCATGCCGTGCAGGTGGATCGGATGCTGGTACTGGGTCATGTTGCGCAGCACGAAGATATAGCTGTTGCCTTCCTTGAGCTTGGCCAGCGGCGGCGCGTTGTGCTTGTGCTCCTCGCCGCCCTGCCAGGCCACGCCGTTGATCTGCCACAGCGACGGCGCCGACTGGCCCTTGGAGTAGTCCGACATGGCGCCGACCCACTCGAACTTGAAGTTGATGGTCTCGGCGTTCTTCAGGTCCGGCTCGGCCACCGGGTTGCGCGGCAGCGGCGCCGGCCACTTGGCGGTGGGCGCTTTCGGGTTGGCGACGCCACGGATGGTTGCCAGGCGTACCGGACCGTTACGCAGCGACAGCTCGGTGCCTTCGGCCGGGCCGCGGATGCCCAGCTCCAGGCGCATGCCCGGGCCGATCCAGTATTGGTCGTTCGGCCCCTTGCCGAAATCGCGCGGCTCCACCGGATGGCCGTCGATGGCGTAGATCTTCGCCTCGGCGTCCGGCAGGTTGAGGCGGTAGGTCACGGTGTTGTCGACGTTGAGGATGCGCACGCGGACGATCTCGCCGGCCGGCAGCTCGATCACCGGCGTACGTTCGCCGTTGATGGTCGACAGGCGCCCGCGAGTACCTTCGCGTGCAGCCTCGCGCGGCACGCTGAAGGCGGTGAAGTTACCTTCTTCGTCCACATGCCAGGTCTTCAGGTTGAGGATTTTCTCGCTGGTGAACTCGGTCGGCTCGCGCTCGTCGATGATCAGCGGCCCGACCAGACCACGGCCCAGTTGCTCGCTGCTCATCAGGTGCGGGTGGTACCAGTAGCTGCCGGCGTCCGGCGTCTTGAACTGGTAGATGAAGCTTTCGCCCGGCTGCACCGGCGGCTGAGAGATGTAGGGCACGCCGTCCATCTCGATGGGCAGGCGGATGCCGTGCCAGTGGATGGTGGTCGGCTCGTCCAGCTTGTTGGTGAAGCGCACACGCAGCCAGTCACCCTGGCGCGCGCGGATTTCCACGCCGGGAGCCTGGCCGCCATAGCCCAGGCCGGGGGTCTTGTGGCCGGGCACCAGCTCCAGGTCGAGCGGGGCGGCAATCAGTTCGTAATCGTGCTCGGCGGCGACTTCCGGGCGCGCCAGCCAGATGCGCGCGCCGCCAGCGCCCAGGCCGACGACGGCCAAGCCAGCGAGGCCACCGAGTACTTGTCTACGGGTAAACGACATGGGTCCAGACTCCTCAAACAAGGGACTTGCGACCCCATCGGCTTTCACGGAGGTTGGCGCGTTCGCGCCCGGCGCCAGGCTCTTGCGGCCGGCTGCACTGCAAACAGGAGAACTGTGCATGAAGGCGCGAATGCCTCTCATGCGCCAGGTCAAGGACGGGTATCCCGCCCTCGCCTGTCGAAGAAAGCGGCGAGATTGCCGCCTTCCTCGTTAAGGAAACGTTAAAACCTGACTTCGATCTCGCGAGCTAGAGCCGTAGTAGGCGGAAAGTGCCCGAACAGCGGAGTTTACAGCTGTAAATGAGCATCTGAGGACGCTTTCCAACGCCCTACGGCCGACGCGCAGCAGATCGAAGCAGGTTTTTAGACGTCTCCGATCATTCCCACTCGATGGTTGCCGGCGGCTTGCTCGACACGTCGTAGGTGACGCGGGAAATGCCTTCGATCTCGTTGATGATGCGGTTCGAGACCTTCTCCAGCAGCTCGTACGGCAGGTGCGCCCAGCGAGCGGTCATGAAGTCGATGGTTTCCACGGCACGCAGGGCAACGACCCAGGCGTAGCGACGGCCATCACCGACCACGCCGACGGATTTCACCGGCTGGAACACCACGAAGGCCTGGCTGGTCTTGTGGTACCAGTCAAAGTTGCGCAGCTCTTCGATGAAGATGTGGTCCGCGCGACGCAGCAGGTCGGCGTATTCCTTCTTCACTTCGCCGAGGATGCGCACACCCAGGCCCGGGCCCGGGAACGGGTGGCGGTAGACCATGTCGTAGGGCAGGCCGAGCTCCAGGCCGATCTTGCGGACTTCGTCCTTGAACAGCTCGCGCAGCGGTTCGACCAATTCGAACTGCATGTCTTCGGGCAGGCCGCCGACGTTGTGGTGCGACTTGATCACGTGGGCCTTGCCGGTCTTGGCGCCGGCCGACTCGATCACGTCGGGGTAAATGGTGCCCTGGGCGAGGAACTTCACGTCCTTCAGCTTAGTGGCTTCCTCATCGAAGACTTCGATGAAGCTGCCGCCAATGATCTTGCGCTTCTGCTCCGGGTCACTGACGCCGGCCAGACGGCCAAGGAACTTCTCTTCGGCGTTGGCGCGGATCACCTTGACGCCCATGTTCTCGGCGAACATGGCCATCACTTGGTCTCCCTCGTGCAGGCGCAGCAGGCCGTTGTCGACGAACACGCAGGTCAGCTGGTCGCCGATGGCCTTGTGCAGCAGGGCTGCGACCACCGAGGAATCCACGCCGCCGGACAGGCCCAGCAGCACTTTGGAGTTGCCGACCTGGGCACGCACGGTGGCGATGGCGTCGTTGACGATGTTGGACGGAGTCCACAGAGCTTCGCAGCCGCAGATGTCCAGCACGAAGCGCGAGAGAATGCGACCGCCCTGCTTGGTGTGGGTCACTTCCGGGTGGAACTGCACGCCGTAGTAGCCGCGGGCATCGTCCGCCATGGCGGCGATCGGGCAGCTCGGGGTGCTGGCCAGGATGTGGAAACCTTCGGGAATCTCGGTGACCTTGTCGCCGTGGCTCATCCATACGTCGAGGCCGAACACACCGTCTTCATCCACGTGGTCTTCGATGCCATCGAGCAGGCGGGCCTTGCCGACCACATCGACGCGGGCGTAGCCGAACTCGCGCAGGTCCGAACCCAGCACCTTGCCGCCCATCTGCTCGGCCATGGTCTGCATGCCGTAGCAGATGCCGAACAGCGGCACCTTGAGGTCGAACACGGCCTTGGGCGCGCGCGGGCTGTTGGCTTCGTGCACCGACTCCGGGCCGCCGGCCAGGATGACGCCGCGCGGGGCGAAGGCGCGAACCTCGTCGTCGCTCATGTCGAACGGATGGATCTCGCAATACACGCCGATCTCGCGAACGCGGCGGGCGATCAGCTGGGTGTACTGGGAGCCGAAGTCGAGGATCAGGATCCGGTGAGCGTGAATGTCTTGGGACATGGCCATCTCTCGTAGCGAAATTCTTAAACGACACGGGGCTGTATCAAGCAGCCCCGTGTCCGACTCATTAACCTGAAACCCTTAACCTACGCGGTAGTTCGGGGCTTCCTTGGTGATCTGGACATCGTGGACGTGGGACTCGGCCATGCCGGCACCGGTGATGCGCACGAACTGCGGCTTGGTGCGCATGTCCTGGATATCGGCGCTGCCGGTGTAGCCCATGGCGGCACGCAGGCCACCCATCAGCTGGTGGACGATGGCGGTCAGTTGGCCTTTATAGGGCACTCGGCCTTCGATGCCTTCCGGCACCAGCTTCTCGGCGCCGGCGGAGGCGTCCTGGAAGTAGCGGTCGGAGGAACCGGTGGAACCGGCCATGGCGCCCAGGGAACCCATGCCACGGTAGGACTTGTAGGAACGGCCCTGGAACAGCTCGATCTCGCCCGGCGCTTCTTCGGTACCGGCGAACATCGACCCCATCATCACGCAGTAGGCGCCAGCCACCATGGCTTTGGCCAGGTCGCCGGAGAAGCGGATGCCGCCGTCGGCGATCAGCGGAACGCCGGTGCCTTCCAGGGCAGCGGCGACGTTGGCGATGGCGGAAATCTGCGGCACGCCGACACCCGCGACGATACGGGTGGTGCAGATGGAGCCTGGGCCGATGCCGACTTTCACGGCGTCGGCGCCGGCGTCAGCCAGTGCCTTGGCAGCTTCGCCGGTGGCGATGTTGCCGCCGATGACCTGCACTTGCGGGAAGGTTTCCTTGACCCAGCGGACGCGGTCGATCACGCCCTTGGAGTGACCGTGGGCGGTGTCCACCACGACGACGTCAACGCCAGCGGCAACCAGTGCGGCAACGCGCTCGCCGGTGTCTGCGCCGGTGCCGACGGCTGCGCCGACGCGCAGGCGACCCAGGTCATCCTTGGACGCCAGCGGGTAGGTCTTGGCTTTTTCGATATCGCGGAAGGTCACGAGGCCAGTGAGGTAGAAGTTCTCGTCGACGATCAGCATCTTCTCGATGCGGTTCTCGTAGAGCGCCGCCTTGATCTCTTCCAGCGGGGTGTTTTCGCGGGCAGTGACCAGCTTGTCCTTCGGGGTCATGATCGCGGCCACGCTATCGCCGATGTTCGGCTTCACGCGCAGGTCGCGGCCGGTGACGATACCGACCAGTTCGCCCTCTTCCACCACCGGGAAGCCGGAGAAGCCGTACTCGCGGGCGATCTGCAGCAGCTCGATGATCTTGGTCGACGGGGTCACGGTGACCGGGTCGCGAACGATGGCGGTCTCGTGCTTCTTGACCTTGCGGACCTCGGCGGCCTGCTGCTCGATGCTCATGTTCTTGTGGATGATGCCGATGCCGCCTTCCTGCGCCATGGCAATGGCCAGGCGGGCTTCGGTCACGGTATCCATCGCGGCGGACACCAGCGGGATGTTCAGCTCGATGCCTCGGGTCAGGCGAGTTTTCAGGCTCACGTCCTTGGGTAGAACTTCCGAATAACCCGGAATCAGGAGGACGTCGTCGAAAGTGAGGGCTTCTTGGCTGATGCGCAGCATGGCGGGGGCTCCCGATCGGGAAAAATGGAAGCGCGGCATTATATCCCAGCTGGGGGCTGCGGCTCAACGTAACCAGACGATCTGAATAAAGCCTTTCTCCACCTTACGCGCTGGCCCCTGTCCACGGGCCCGCTTATCATCCTTCGCCATGCAGAAAGATCCCTTCCAACGGCTGGGCCTCGACCGCGAGGTTCTGACCGTCAGCCAGCTCAACCAGCGCGCCCGCCACCTGCTGGAGGACGTGTTCCCGCAGGTCTGGGTCGAGGGCGAGATTTCCAACCTCGCCAAACCCGCGTCTGGCCACATGTATTTCACCCTGAAGGACAGCAACGCCCAGGTGCGTTGCGCGCTGTTCCGCCAGAACGCCCTGCGCGTGCGCCAGGCCCTGCGTGATGGCCTGGCCGTGCGGGTGCGCGGCAAGGTCTCGCTGTTCGAAGGGCGCGGCGACTACCAACTGATCGCCGACACCGTCGAACCCGCCGGCGATGGCGCTCTACGCCTGGCTTTCGAGGCGCTGAAAGAGAAACTCGCCGCCGAAGGCCTGTTCGCCACCGAGCGCAAGCGCGAGCTGCCGGCTCATCCCCGGCGCATCGGCATCGTCAGCTCGCCCACCGGCGCGGTGATCCGCGACATCATCAGCGTGTTCCGCCGCCGCGCGCCGCAGGTCGAGCTGACCCTGATCCCCACCGCCGTGCAGGGCCGCGAAGCCATCGGGCAGATCGTCCGCGCGCTCAAGCTGGCCGATGCGCAGGGCTTCGACGCGCTGATCCTGGCCCGTGGCGGCGGCTCGCTGGAAGACCTCTGGTGCTTCAACGAGGAACCGGTGGCCCGCGCCATCGCCGCCTGCGTGACGCCCATCGTCAGCGCCGTGGGCCATGAGACCGACGTGTCCATCAGCGATTTCGTCGCCGACGTGCGCGCCCCCACACCATCGGCCGCCGCCGAGCTGCTGGCTCCCCACAGCGGCGACCTGCAGCAGCGCCTGGACAGCCTGCGCCGCCGACTGATCCTGCGTATCCAGGACCGTCTGACCCGCGAACGTCTGCGCCTGGAAGGCACCGCCCGACGCCTGCGCCATCCCGGCGAGCGCCTGCGCCAGCAGTCCCAGCGCCTGGACGACCTGGACATGCGCCTGCGCCGCGCCTTCGAGCGCCAGCTGCAGATCCGCCAGGAGCGTGTGGCGCGCCTGGATACTCGCCTTGCCGCCCAGCACCCCGGCCGCAACCTGGCCCTGCTGCGCCAGCGCCTGGACAACCTCAGCGCCCGCCTGCCACGCGCTACCAACGCGATCCTGCGTGAACAGCGCCAGCGCCTGGACGGCCTGATGCAGACGCTGCACATCGTCAGCCCGCTGGCGACCCTCGGCCGGGGCTACAGCATCCTGCTGGACGACAAGGGGCAGGCGATCCGCAGCGCCGCGCAGACGAAGAACGGCCAACGCCTCAAGGCCAAGCTGGGCGATGGCGAGCTGGAAGTGCGGGTGGAAGACAACCACCAGGCGCCCGTCACCCTGTCGCTGCTGGACTGAGAACCGATGACCGACCTGCTCGCACCGATCCTGCCGCAAACCGATCCGGACTGGGCCGAGGCCTTCCGCGTGCCCATCGTCGAGTGCAACCAGCCGCTGCAGGCCATGGGCATCGCCACGGGTTTCGCGGTGTGGCCGGCCTATCACCGCCTCGGCGTGCCCAACGCGCAACCGGAGTGCTATGCGCGCACCGAAGTCTTCGAGCGCCTGTTGCAGGCCGCCAGCCTGCTGCCCGACAGCCTGCGTCTGGTCATCCTCGATGCCTGGCGGCCCTTTGCGGTGCAGCAGCACCTGTATGACACCCTCTATGACATCCTTCGCCAGCACAAACCGGACGCCGATCCGGTCGAGCTGACCCGGCGCACCCGCGAGTTCGTCGCCCCGCCCAGTACCCGCGCCGAATCGCCCAGCCCGCACCTCACCGGCGGCGCGATCGACCTGACCCTGTGCGACAGCGAAGGCCGCTGGCTGGACATGGGCAGCCTGTTCGACGAGGCCACGCCGCGTTCCTATACCCGCCATTACGAAGACATCTCCGCGCCGGACGAACAACAGCGGCGCATCCGCGACAATCGTCGGATTCTGTTCAACGCCATGAGCGCGGCGGGGTTCAGCAACCTGTCCAGCGAATGGTGGCACTACGACTACGGCGACCAGCTGTGGGCCGCGCACCTGGGCAAGCCACACGCTATCTATGGCCCAGCGCAGGTGCTGCCGTTGGAACAGCTGTGGCGCCAGCAGTTGGAAAACCTACGCCGCTAGCGCTTGGGCCTTCGTAGGAGCGGACCTTGTCCGCGAAGTCCATCCGGCGCGCCCTGAACTGCCCAGTGCGAGTTGAGTCCCTTCGCGGACAAGGTCCGCTCCTACAGGTCGAACTGGGTGCCGTCAGGAAGCGGGCCGAATCGCACCGCCTCCATCGCGAGCAAGCTCCCCCTAAAGGAGCCACGCACAGAAACATCAGGGGGCTGTAGGAGCGAGCTGGCTCGCGAACGGCTTCGCTGCGGGGTGAGTTCGCGAGCAAGGGCTGGGCGCCCCCCTCGCTCCTACAAAAAAGCGCCGTGCCACGACGTTCCGCTTTCGACGAAATCGCCCCGCTCGCCGAATCGCCCCGTGTAGACTGCCCGCTTCATCCGCCGACACGTCCACGGATTGCGATATGTTCCGACTCTTCTGCCTGCTCGCCGCCACCCTCCTCGCCCTGCCCGCCCATGCCGAAGGTTTCATCAGCCGCACGCTGAACAAGCCGGTGCCCGGCGGTGTCGCCGTGGTGCAACTGGGCCGGGATGCCGCCGTGCCCACTGCCACCTATCAGGGAAAACCGGTACTGGTGGTGCGCGAAGAAGGCCGCGACTGGATCGCCATCGTCGGCATCCCGCTGACCACCAAGGCCGGCAACCAGCAGATCGCCGTGAAGCAGGCCGGCGCCAGCCGCAGCTTCGGCTTCACCGTCGGCGCCAAGCACTATAAAGAGCAGCGCATCACCCTGAAGAACACCCGCCAGGTGAACCCGCTGCCCGAGGACCTCAAGCGCATCAACCGCGAGTTGGCCGAGCAGACCGCCGCCTACCGCAGCTTCAGCCCCGGCACGCCAAGCAATCTGGTGCTGGACAAACCGGTCAACGGTCCGCTCTCCAGCCCCTTCGGCCTGCGCCGCTTCTTCAACGGCGAGGAACGCAACCCGCACTCGGGTCTCGACTTCGCCGTGCCCGCCGGCACGCCAATCAAGACACCGGCCGCCGGCAAGGTGATCCTGATCGGCAACTACTTCTTCAACGGCAACACGGTGTTCGTCGACCACGGCCAGGGCTTCATCAGCATGTTCTGCCACATGTCGAAGATCGACGTGAAGCTCGGCGACCAGCTCCCGCGCGGCGGCGTAGTTGGCCGCGTCGGTGCCACCGGCCGCGCCACCGGGCCGCATATGCACTGGAACGTCAGCCTGAACGACGCCCGCGTCGATCCGGCGATCTTCATCGGCGCGTTCAAGCCCTGATGCGACTTCGTTTCGATGGACGCAGTGCGCTGTTCGCGCTGCTCTGGTTCGCCGTGCTGGTCTGGCTGGCTACGGCCGGCGCGAATCTCGGCTGGCTGCGCGGTTTCGGCGGCGACGTGCTGGCGGTGATCTGGCTGTACTGCCTGCTGCGCGCGGCGCTGGATGCACCCGCGCGATGGCTGGCCGGAGCCGCGCTGGCCTGCGGGCTGCTGATCGAGTTCGGCCAGTTCCTCGCCGCGACCTTCCACTGGCAGATCGGCAACCGCGCACTGCGCATCGTGCTGGGCGCCACACCGGACTGGCTGGATGTGCTGGCCTACTGCATCGGCTTCGCGCTGATTCTCGCGGTGCGGCAGACGCGCCTGGCCCTCAGGCCAGCGGGTAACTGAAGAACAGCGCCATCTCCCCGGGCAGTACCTGCGCCGGGTCGTAGAGGTCGGTGGAAAGTCCGCTGAGGGAGAAGCCGCGGGAGCGGTAGAAGCCTACCGCCGGCAGGTTGAGGTTCTGGGTTTCCAGCCACAGGTGACGTGCTTCGGTGCCGCGAGCCCAGTCCAGGCAGCCTTCCAGCAGTTGCTTGCCTACGCCCAACCCGCGCGCTTCGGGAAGGACGAACAGGTCGTCCAACACGGCGCGACGATTCCAGATTTCGTAGCGGGCGATGGCAAAGCCCAGGCGCTCACCCTCTTCGTCAACGACCACGGCGGTCCAGTCGGCCGCCGTCACGTCGTCCTTCAGGTCGGCGAACGGATAGCGCTTGGTCTGCGCCTCGGGCAGGCGCTCCTCGCGCAGGATGAAACCATCGGCGGCGCTCTCGATGCGCAGGATCGAGTCGCTCGAGTAGCTGCCGTCGAAACCCAGCAGCCACTCGCCGTCTTGCGCCCACACCAGTGGGCGCAGGAGCCGGTCGCTCATCAGTTCATCTTCATGCCGTGCATGTCATGGCCCATGTCGGTGCCCTTCGGCGCTTCCTTCTGCACCGCGACCTCGACCTTCACATCACCGGCCTTCTGGAAATGCAGGGTCAACGGGAAGCGCTCGCCATCGGTGAGCGGCTTCTTCAGGCCGAACAGCATCAGGTGGTACTGGCCGGGCGCGAAGACGACCTTGCCGCCGGCAGGAATATCCACGCCCTCGACCTTCTGCATCTTCATCATGCCGTCCTTCTCCACGTGCTGGTGGATTTCGGCGCTGGCGGCGCGGTCGGTGTCGGCGCCGAGCAGGCGGTCCGCGTCCTTGCCGTGGTTCTGCACGATGAAGTAGGCCGCGCCGTTCACCGAGTTGGCCGGCAGCAGCAGCGACCAGGGGTGGTCGATGTGCAGGTTGCCGGCCTCGTATTCGTGGGCCATGGCGGCGCCGGAGAAGCCCAGCAGGACAGCGAAAGCGAGCAGGGTTTTACGCATGTTCGAGACTCCAGTTGGCTTGTGATCAGATCCGCCGTGAGGGCGGAAAAACATCGGGTCGCGGGCGCAATGATCGCGCCGCAGCATAGCCTGCCTCGCGGCAGGCGTCAGGGTGAAACAGCGCACGCATCAACCCAGCGCAGGGCTGCGCGACTTGAGGCGCGACAACACCGCCCAGTCCAGCGCCCACACCAGCAGCAGCGACGCGCCCACCAGCGGGAAGGCGACACCGAGGATGATCATGAGCGCCACCCCGCCCTTCCATACCGGCAGCGCGTGCGGCATCGGCGGCACGCCGAGGCGACCCTGCGGACGGCGCTTCCACCAGATCCACAGGCCGCTGACGGCGCTGAGCAGGATCATCAGGCAGACGCCGAGCATGAGCAGTTGGTTGAACAGGCCGAACATCTTGCCTTCATGCAGCATCACGCCGGATTCGACACCCTTGGCCACCAGCCCGTAGTCCTTCCAGCGCACGTCGGCGAGCACCTTGCCGGTGTACTGATCGATGTGCAGGGTGGCGTCGTTGCGCGAGTCGTCGGCGAACACCGAGACGGTGAACACGCCCTGCTCGCCCTTGGGTAGCGCAATGGCATAGCCCGGCACCACGCCGGCCTTGTCGGCGGTATCGACCACCTGCTGCAAGCTGATCTGCGGCATCGCCATGCCGCCGGAACCATGGGCCATGTGTTCGGCGTGGGCGCCGCCGGACATCGGCATCGGGGTGTTTTCCATCGCCCAGGGAATGGTCTGGCGGTGCGCCTCGTTGAGCGTGCGCGCCTCCAGGTCCGATTTGGGCACGTCGTTCCACATGGCCACCGGGAAGCGGTTCCAGACATCGGCGAAGGATTTGCCCCAGAAGCCGGTCCAGGTCATGCCGGTGAGCAGCATGAACAGCATCAGCAGCGAGCCCCAGAAACCGACCACCATGTGCACATCGCGCCACAGCGCACGGCCGCGGCGCGACAGGTCCGGCCAGAGCAGCACGCGCAGAGAGCGCTTGCGCGGCCACCACAGGTACAAGCCGGAGACCACCAATACGATGCCCCAGCCGGCGGCCAGCTCGATCAGTCGGTCGCCAACAGTGCCAATCATCAGCTCGCCGTGCAGCGCACGGGCCATGGCCTGCAGATTGGACTTCGCGTCCTGCACGCCGAGCAGCTTGCCGCTGTAAGGATCGACGAAGGCATTCACCTCGCGCCCATCGAGCTGGGCGACGAACTGTGCGCTACGGTCAGCGGCCGGTGCCGGCAAATACTGGCTGACCTGCAGCTGCGGGTTCTGGTGATGCAGGTGCATCAGTTGCTCGTCGGCGGACAGCCACACCTCAGCCGGCGTCACCTGCAGCAGGTCGCTGTACATCAGCGGGTCGAGCTGCGGCTTGAACAGGTAGATGATCCCGGTCAGCGACAGCAGGATCATGAACGGCGCGACGAACAGCCCGGCATAGAAGTGCCAGCGCCAGGCCAGGTTGTAGAAATCGAATGTCTTCTTCTGCATTCGTTGATCTCCTCACGCAAGGAGGCCCCCGACCAGCGGGGGCCGGTCGGGCATTAGAACGAGAAGTCCACTTTGGTCCAGAACGTACGTCCCGGCTCGTGGATCGATTCGGGGTCGTTGGCCGGGTAGCCGAAGCCGGCGTTGCCCGCCAGGTTCAGGTGCTCGGCGTAGTCCTTGTCAAACAGGTTGTCGACGCCGGTGCTGACCTTGAGGTTCTTGCTCAGCTTGTACGCGCCGTTGAGCGAGAACACCGCGAAGCCGGGGCTTTCGTCGAAGTCGTAGCCGACCACGTTGCCCTGGTTCTCGGCGATGCGTCCCTGGTGCGCGACCACGCGCCAGAGACCGCCGGCGCTCCAGTCGCCTTCCTCGTAGCTCAGGCCGAAACGCGCCTCCAGCGGCGGCATCTGCGGCAGCGCAGTATCGTCGGTGGTGTTCTTGCCCCAGGCGTAGGCCAGGGTGCCGTCGGCCGTCCAGTTGCTGGTCAACGCGTAGGCCGCGCCCAGTTCGCCACCCATGATCCGTGCATCGACGTTCCGCGCCTGGGAGGTGCGGCCCATCATGCCGCCGGGCATGTAGTCGAACAGGATGTAGTCGCGGATCACGCCGACATAGCCGGACGCCCAGGCCTTGAGCTTCTCGTCCTCGTACTGCGCGCCGAAGTCCAGCTGGGTGGTTTTCTCCGGCTTGATGCTGTCGAAGGCGTTGACCGAGCCGGTCGGTCCCTTGTCCGGGGAGAACAGCTCCCAGTAGTCGGGGAAGCGCTGCACGTGGCCAAGGCCGACATAGAGCGTGGTCGGCGTGTCGGCCAGGTCGTGCTCGTAGCGCGCGAAGCCGCTGGGCAGCGTGTCGGCGCGGGTGTCGTCGGCGGTGGGGTTGGGCATCACCATCATCCCCGAGCCGGTGCTCTGCCGATAATCCTTGACCGAGGCGCGGTCCAGGCGCGCACCGGTGATCACGCGGTCGCGGTCGGCGGCGTACCAGGTCAGCTCACCGAAGGCGCCATAGTTGTGGAAGACCGCGTCCTTGTCCCACGGCACTTCGTCGTAGGTGCCGATGCCCATGCCGCTACGCTCGCGGTGCTCGTTGGTCTGGGCATCGACGCCGGTGATCAGCTTGAAATCGTCCCAGCGCCAGGTGGCGGCCAGGCGCCCGCCGAGGGTCCGGCGGTCGACGTTGGAAGCCATGGGGCCGGCCATCATGCCCATGCCCGAGGGCGTGCGCAGGCTGTAGTTGTCCATCACATGGTCGGCGTAGTTGTAGTAGACCTGCGCCTCCAGCTTGTCGAGCACTTCGCCGATGTTGGACTTCTCGAAGCGCAGGCCGAGGCTCTCGCGCTTGAACTGCGAGCCGTCCATGCCGCGTCCGGCGTAACGCGCTTCACCATCGCCCTTGCCGGCGGTGAGCTCGACCAGGGTATCGGCGTCCGGCGTCCAGCCCACGGCCACGTCGCCGTTCCACTTGTTCCAGCGCGACGGCACGGTGTTGCCGCTGCCGTCTTCATAGTCGTCGGACTGGGATTTGTTGCCGGTGACGCGCACGTAGCCCAGCGGTCCGCCGGCAGCGGCGTCCAGCACACGGTCGAAGCGACCGTTGGAGCCGGCAACGATGCTGCCATTGACGCGGGTTCCCAACTCACCGAAGCGTTCCGGCTCGCGGTCGAAGCGGATGGTGCCGGCCGAGGCGCCTGGGCCCCAGATTACGGTTTCCGGGCCTTTCACCACGGTGAGCTTGTCGTAGGTTTCCGGCGAGATATAGGAAGTCGGCGCGTCCATCCGCGCCGGGCAGGCGCCGAGCATGGTGGTGCCGTTGGTGAGGATGTTCAGGCGCGAGCCGAACATGCCGCGCAGCACCGGGTCACCGTTGGTGCCGCCGTTGCGGATGGCGGAGAAGCCGGGGATGGTCTTGAGGTAATCGGCACCGTCGCTGGCGGGGATCGGTTGGCGCGGCTGCTTGGGGTCGGTGACGATGGTCAGCGGTGAACTCTGCGCCACAGCAGTGATGACGCTGGGCGACAGTTCGGTGACATGCGAAGAGTGATCTTCCTCTTCGGCCATCGCCGGGGCGGCAGTGAAACCGCCAAGGGCGGTCAGCGCGCACAGGGCGCGCAAGCCGACGGCACGTTGCCGACGGCGCATTTGCATGCGGGACATTCCATTAATTCCATGATCGGTGATGACGCCCGCTCCACGCGTACTCGCACGGCGCGCAAGCGAATGCAGGCATCCGCGCCGGGGTCGGGGAGTCGGGATTGCGGGTCAGCCGATCAGGGCAGGAGGTGCGCGCGAGCGTGCGCCGGGGAAGACCGGCGAGGCGGGAATACGAGAGGAGACGAACTGGACGCCCGGCGCGCCGACGGCAGGCAGGCTGTGATCGAGCAGGACCGGCGGCGGTGTCAGCGGCGGGCTGTGGATCAGCAGGCTGCAGTAGCCGCACTTCTCCATGAAGGCGTCGGCAGTGAGCGGTTGCTCGCCGTGGGAAGTCGGTGCCGCGTGTTGTGCAGTAGCCCGGTGCCCATCCGAACAGGCCATTTCGTCCATGGCGGCGATCGCCGCACCATGGTCCATGGCCTTGCCATGCTCCATCGGCATGACGTGATCCATGGGCATGGCGTGATCCATCGGCATCGACTGGGAAACCAGCGGGCCGACATAGATCATCAGCATGGCGAACAACGCCAGCCAGGTGCCTACGCCTTGTCGAATGCGACGGGTCACGAAATGTCCTTGAGCAGGGTATGCCCCACCTGCGGCGGGGGTGCGCAATGATCGCACGGAGTTACAAAGCTCCGCTGCGGCAAGTGGACGCAGAATCAGTTAAGCACAGTATTAAGCGATGGAAAAAATTGCTAAAAATCAATTATTCCGGCAATTAATGATCACCATGAAAACATTGGAGACTTTTTCTACCAAATTTTCCCAAATGCTTGCCATCGGCCTCCCAGGCCATTAGCGTGGCACTCATGAAAACCGCACACACCCTCATCCTGCTTCGCCAACACGCCTGCCTGCGCCTGGTCAGCCCGCGACTGCGTAGCTGAGCCCCCCTCCCCCGGTTTCGCCTCGATTCGATTTTTTTTGCGCTGGCCCGCAGGCCGCAGAGAACAAGGATTCCGCTCATGAGCATGTTGAAAGACCCGTCGAAGAAATACCGCGCCTTCACCCAGATCACCCTGCCCGACCGCACCTGGCCGGACAAGATCATCGACAAGGCGCCGATCTGGCTGTCCACCGACCTGCGCGACGGTAACCAGTCCCTGATCGAGCCGATGGATGCCGAGAAGAAGATGCGCTTCTTCAAGTGCCTGGTGCAGGTCGGCCTGAAGGAAATCGAAGTGGGCTTCCCGTCCGCCTCGCAGACCGACTTCGACTTCGTGCGTGAGCTGATCGAGAACGGCCACATTCCCGATGACGTCACTATCCAGGTGCTGACCCAGGCCCGCGACGATCTCATCGAGCGCACCTTCGAGTCCCTGAAAGGCGCGAAGAAGGCCATCGTCCACTACTACAACGCCTGCGCGCCAAGCTTCCGCAAGATCGTCTTCAACCAGGACAAGAATGGCGTCAAGCAGATCGCCATCGACGCCGGCAAGACCATCAAGCGCCTGGCCGCCGCCGCGCCGGAAACCCAGTGGGGCTTCGAGTACTCGCCAGAAGTGTTCAGCTCCACCGAGACCGACTTCGCCGTCGAGGTGTGCAACGCGGTGATCGACGTGTTCCAGCCGACCCCGGCCAACCGCCTGATCCTCAACCTGCCCGCCACCATCGAGTGCGCCACGCCGAACAACTACGCCGACCAGATCGAGTGGTTCGGCCGCCAGATCAACAAGCGCGACAGCGTGCTGATCAGCCTGCACACCCACAACGACCGTGGCACCGGCGTGGCCGCTTCGGAACTGGCCCTGATGGCCGGCGCCGACCGCGTCGAAGGCTGCCTGTTCGGTAACGGCGAGCGCACCGGCAACCTGTGCCTGGTGACCATGGCGCTGAACATGTACACCCAGGGCATCGACCCCGAGCTGGACTTCTCCGACATCGACGCCGTGCGCAAGGTGGTGGAAGAGTGCAACCAGATTCCGGTGCACCCGCGTCACCCGTACGTCGGTGACCTGGTCCACACCGCCTTCTCCGGCTCCCACCAGGACGCCATCCGCAAGGGCTTCGCCCAGCAGAAAGACGACGCCCTGTGGGAAGTACCGTACCTGCCGATCGACCCGGCGGACATCGGCCGCAGCTACGAGGCCGTGATCCGTGTGAACAGCCAGTCCGGCAAGGGCGGCATCACCTTCCTGCTCGAACAGGAATACGGCATCAGCCTGCCGCGCCGCATGCAGATCGAGTTCAGCCAGGTCGTGCAGAACGAGACCGATCGCCTGGGCCTGGAGATGACCGCCGAGCAGATCTACACCCTGCTGCAGACCGAGTACCTGCAAGCCGTGTCCCCGTTCGGCCTGAAGAACTATCGTCTGCAGGAAGAGAACGGTGTCTGCGCCATCGACATCGACGTGACCCACAAGGGCGAGCAGCACCGCTGGCACGGCAAGGGCAAGGGCACCCTGGAAGCCCTGGTCGCCTCGCTGCCG
Organism: Pseudomonas sp. PDNC002; assembly: GCF_016919445.1. Classification (NCBI taxonomy): domain Bacteria; kingdom Pseudomonadati; phylum Pseudomonadota; class Gammaproteobacteria; order Pseudomonadales; family Pseudomonadaceae; genus Pseudomonas; species Pseudomonas sp. PDNC002. Next base: position 5,963,405 of record NZ_CP070356.1, read on the forward strand.
GTGGACGTCGAGATCATGGACTACAACGAGCACGCCATCGGCGCCGGCACCAATGCCCGCGCGGCCGCCTATATCGAACTGCGTGTCGAGGGTGGTCGTTCGCTGCACGGCATCGGCATCGATGAAAACATCACCACCGCGAGCTTCCGTGCGCTGTTCAGCGCCCTGAACCGCGCCGTGACGCTGGGCCACGCGAAAGCCGCGTAAATCTGGCCTACGCTGTTCAACAGGAAGTCCCTTTGCCCCGGACGCTTCGTGCGTCCGGGGCTGTTTTCAATGGAGTGAAAACATGACGCCTGTCGACAGCAACAATCTCCCATTCCAGCCTCCCGCCGCTCTCCTGCTGCAAGCTCCCGCCGCGGCAGAGAAGCCGCCCTTCCGCCTGGCCGCCATTGGCATCGCTGGATTCTTCGGAACGCCCTTGGCCGGCGCCTGGGTCATGGCCAGGAGTTTTGAGCGCCTGGGGCGTCATGACCTCGTTCGTAAGGCCTGGACCCTTGGCATCGGCCTGTTCCTCGCCGTCAACGTGCTGGCATTGATACTGCCGGGGAAAACGTCCTTTACCCCCATCAACCTCATGTTTGCAGCCGGCATGCAACATCATGCCAAGCAACTGATCGGACCGACGCTGGAGGCGCATCTCGCCGCCGGCGGCACCGTGGCGTCCAATTGGCGCGCCTTTGGCGTTAGCCTGCTCTTCTCGCTCGCCGTCATAGCCGTGATCTTCGGCGGTGCCTTTGTCCTGGCCCTGTTCGGGCTGATCTGAACCACCCTTTGCACATCACCTAAAGATTCCCCCTAGTCCCCTAGGGGGAAGTCTCCGCAACGCTGGTACTCGCCCCGATTACTCCTCGCTCTTCCCTTCCCTAGTCTTGCGTGCACTGCCGTGAAAGCGGCAGGCAAACAAAAATCCGTGTCACGCAATCAGACACTTTCGGCCGCCCCTGCCTTGCGTACAGAGGCGCCCGGTTACCTACAACAACAACGAGCTCGACGTGCTTGGCCATCTGCCTTCACCCGCTTCAGGAGCCAGTAACCGTGAACCCGCAATCTCCCCACCCGCAATCCGTCCGTGCTTCCCGTTATTCCTGGTATGTCGTCGTGCTGTGCATGGTGGCGTACATCTTCTCCTTCGTTGACCGGCAGATCCTCTCGCTGATGATCGAGCCGATCAAAGCCGACCTGCAGATCAGCGACACCCAGTTCAGCCTGCTCAGCGGGCTGGCCTTCTCGCTGTTCTATGCCTTCATGGGCCTGCCCATCGCCTACCTGGCCGACCGCTCCTCGCGGGTCAGGATCATCGCCATCGGCGTGGCCTTCTGGAGCATCGCCACCGCCGCGTGCGGGCTGTCGAAGAACTTCCTGCAGATGTTCCTGGCGCGCATGAGCGTGGGCGTCGGCGAGGCCGCGCTGACTCCGGCGACCTACTCGATGCTCGCCGACCTGTTCCCCAGGGAGAAACTCGGCCGCGCACTGGGGCTGTACTCCATGGGCGCCTTCCTCGGCGGCGGCCTGGCCTTCCTGGTCGGCGGCTACGTGATCGAGGCGCTGCGCGACGTGCCGGCCATCGACCTGGGCTGGCTGGGCCAGGTGCGTTCCTGGCAAATCGCGTTCTTCATCGTCGGCCTGCCCGGCGTGCTGGTGGCCTTGCTGATCGCCCTGACCATCCGCGACCCGGCACGCAAGCTGGCCGACTCGGAGAAGAAGGCGACGGTCCGTGACGGCCTGCGCTTCCTGCGCCGCCACCGTGCCACCTTCACCTGCCACTACCTGGGCTTCTCCTTCTTCGCCATGTGCCAGTACGCGCTGATGGGCTGGGCGCCAGCCATGTACATCCGCCAGTACGGCCTGACGCCGCTGGAGGTGGGCTACATCCTCGGCGGCATCCTGCTGGTGCTCAACACCGCCGGCGTGTTCTGCGCCGGCTGGCTGGTGGATGTGCTGCAGAAGCGCGGGCGCAGCGACGCCGCGCTGATCAGCGGCATGCTCGGCGCCGCCTGCACGATTCCCTTCGTCATCGGTGCGGTACTGGCCGGCGATCTGACACTGTCGGTGCTGTTCATGGGCCCGGCGATGTTCTTCTGCGCCTTCTGCATCTCCACCTCGGCGGCCGCCATGCAGGTGCTCACACCCAACCGCCTGCGCGCGCAGGTCTCGGCGCTGTTCCTGCTGGTCTCCAACCTGATTGGCCTGGGCGTCGGCACCACCCTGGTGGCCCTGCTGACCGACCATTACTTCAAGGACCCGAAGGCCGTCGGCTCCTCCATCGGCATCATCGTCACCCTGGCCGGGCTGCTCTGCCTGTGGCTGCTGGGCAACGGGCGCAAGCACTTCCGCCGTAGCCTGGGCCAGGAGCAAACGGCCCAGCCCGACACCGCCGCAACGCTGAACAGCAACGCCGCCGCCGCGAACTGATCGCGCCCGCCTCGATACGACGTACGCCCGCTCGCCGACATGTCGCCCCGCGCTCGGCGAGCGGTGCCCAGGAGATGACGATGTTCCGTAATCGCTTTGCCGGTGCGCTGGTCGCCAGCGCGCTGTTGCCCCTCTGCGCCCAGGCCGACCTGATCGACGACAGCCGCCTGGATACCACCCTGCGCAACTTCTACATGCTGCGCGACTACCGCCAGGACAACGCCCCGCAATCCCAGGCCGGCAGTTGGTCCCAGGCCGTGCTGGCACGCTTCAGCTCGGGCTTTACCGAAGGCACCATCGGTGTCGGCGTGGACTTCACCGGGTTCTACGCCCTGAAGCTCGACGGCGGCGCCGGCACCAGCAACGACAGCAACCTGCCCTATGACCGTACGACCGGCGAGCCGGTGGATGACTTCAGCCGTGGCGGCGCCACGCTCAAGCTGCGCTATTCGAAGACCACGCTGAAGGTCGGCCTGCTGGAGCCGCGCCTGCCGGTGATCGTCCAGGACGACGTGCGCGTGCTGCCGCAGACCTTCCAAGGCGTGATGCTGGAGTCGAAGGAGCTGGACCGCTTCAAGTTCACCGCCGCGCAACTGTGGAACACCAGCACCCGCGCCTCCAGCGACCGCGAGTCGTTCTACCTGGCGACCCACCCCGCCAGCCAGGACAGCAACAAGCTGAACCTGGGCGGTGTCGACGCGCAATGGACGCCGGCGCTGTCCACCAGCTACTACTTCGCCCAGCTCGAGGACATCTACGACCAGCACTATGTCGGCGCCAACTTCAAGCAGCCGGTCGGCGAAAACACCGCGCTGCTCGGCACCCTGAGCTACTTCCACAATGAGGAGTCCGGGCAGGCACTGTCCGGGCGCATCGACAACCGCGCCTACGGTGCGCGCCTGGGCGTGAAGCATGGCGGACATATGCTGTCGGCCACCTACCAGCGCATGCTCGGCGAGGACATGTTCCCCATGTTGCTGGGCAACACGCCGCAGCCCTACCTGGTCAACTGGGTCACCAACGGCGGGTTCTTCTGGGCGCAGGAGCGCTCCTACCAGCTGCGTTACGACTACGACTTCGCCAGCCTCGGACTGCCGGGCCTGACGCTGATGACGCGCTACACCAAGGGCACCGACATCGCGCGGCCGGGCAAGAGCGACGGGCATGAGTACGAGCGCGATACCGACATCGGCTATACCGTCCAGAGCGGGCCGCTGAAGACGCTGTCCTTCCTCATGCGAACCTCCACCGTCCGCAGCAGCTATGCCAGCGACTACGACGAGGTGCGCTTCATCACAAGCTATCCGCTGGCATTCTGACTGCCCTGAAACGAAGAAGGCCCCTTGCGGGGCCTTCGTCATTCACTCGTCGTCGCCACTCGCGGCGACCGCGCCCAGGCAGCACAGTCGATGCTGCTGCTCACCAGCCTGCAGCAGCCAGCTCTGGTCCTCGGGCTGGTAGCTGGCCTCCATCACCTGGTTGTAGCTGAAGTGCCATTCGCGGCGATCGCGACCATCGATGGACTCGATCTGCAGCACCACGTCTTCACTGGCGAAGGGCTTGTCCGCATGGGCGGCGGCGTCGGCCTGGTCCAGCAATGCCTCGTTGAGCTCGAACTGCCAGGCGTGGAGGCCGTCGATCAATAGCATGTCGGCGGTTTCCAGCTGGTCCAGCAGGTAGGGAGTCGTGGTCATGTTCGGCACTCGGCAATTGGGCTGGCCGCCATCATAGACCAGCTGGGTTGCGGCTGCCGGTGATTCCGCCCGGCGCGGGCAGAGGCGGAGTCTACACTGAGGGTTTTCGCACGCTACCGGGAGTAAAAGCAGATGCGCACACGCGAACAGGGAGTCGTGGTCATGTTCGGCACTCGGCAATTGGGCTGGCCGCCATCATAGACCAGCTGGGTTGCGGCTGCCGGTGATTCCGCCCGGCGCGGGCAGAGGCGGAGTCTACACTGAGGGTTTTCGCACGCTACCGGGAGTAAAAGCAGATGCGCACACGCGAACTCGGACTATCGGGCCTGAAGATTCCCGCGCTGGTCTTCGGCGGCAATGTGTTCGGCTGGTCCGCCGACGAAGCGACCTCCTTCCGCCTGCTGGACGCTCTGCTCGATGCCGGCCTCAACTGCATCGATACCGCCGACGTCTACTCGCGCTGGGTTCCCGGCCACGAGGGTGGCGAGTCGGAAACCCTCATCGGCAAATGGCTGAAGAAGACCGGCAAGCGCAACCAGGTGCTGATCGCCACCAAGGCCGGCATGGACATGGGCAACGGCCACAAGGGCCTGTCGGCGGTGTACATCGAGCAGGCCCTGGGCCGCTCGCTCAAACGCCTGCAGACCGATTACATCGACCTCTACCAGTCGCACTGCGATGACCCGCACACCTCGATGGAGGAAACCATGGGCGCCTTCGCCGAAGCGATCGAGACCGGCAAGGTACGGGTGATCGGCGCTTCGAACCTCGACGCCAAGCGCCTGCGCGAGGCCCGCGAGGTGTGCGACCGTCTGAAGCTGCCCAGTTACCAGAGCCTGCAGCCCAACTACAACCTCTACGACCGCGCCAACTACGAGACCAACCTGGAACCCACGGTGCAGCAGCTGGGTCTGGGCGTCATCAGTTTCTATTCGCTGGCGGCGGGCTTCCTCACCGGCAAGTACCGTAGCGAAGCGGACCTGGGCAAGAGCAGCGTGCGCGGCTACAAGGTGAAGAACTTCATGAACGAGCGCGGCTTCGCGATTCTCGATGCGCTGGAGGAAGTGGCCGGCGAACTGAAGGCAACCCCGACCCAGGTCGCCCTGGCCTGGCTGATGGCGCGGCCGAGCATCACCGCACCGATCGCCAGCGCCTCGAAGCTGGAGCAACTGCCCGACCTGATCGCAGCCACGCAGCTCACCCTGGGTGACGAGGCCACCCGGCGCCTGGATGCCGCCAGCGCCTACTGATACCTGCTGCCGGCGGCGTACGGGGCTTGCCCGTCGCCGCCTTTCCGATTCGCCGCCGAAAACCAGAAGAGAAAATCAGTGTGCGAAACTTCTTTTAATCTTGAGTGAATTTTCACAAATCACTTAGGAAGCAATTCCAGGTCAATTCCCATTGCTAGGATTTGCCTTACGCAAACACAAGGCATTTCCACATGCGAACTTCCTCCATCGACATTCTCGGAGCCCGTCCGGAACGCTATCGGACACTCCATCTGCTGTCCCCTCCCCACCGCTGATTCGCAGTGCCACAACGCATTTCCCTTTCCTGAAGTACAGGAGCTTCGAGCATGTCCATCGCCCGCTCGCGGAGCATTGCGTCCGCAGAAACCTACCAGCAAGCCGATAACACGTCCGGCAACGGCATCACCGCGCCAATCGCCCCGGTCTGGGCATTCAATATCGGCATGGCCAGCGACAACGACGCCATCGACAACCTCATCTTCCAGGGTCCCGCCTTCGCCCCTCACGGCAACAAATGGGGGACCACCATGGGCCAGCCCGTGGCCCTGACCTACAGCGTCTCCGGCGCCTCCTCCACCTACAACCTGGGCGCCCCACGGGATTTTCTCGACTTCAACCCCGTCCAGCTCAACGCCATCCAGTCGGTGATGCACGCCTATGCGAACGTCACCAACCTGACGCTTACCCAGGTCGAGGACACGCCCACCAGCGCCGGCGACATCCGCTGGGGAAGCACCAACAACGAGGTGGCCGTGCAGACCTCCCAGGCCAGCCTGCCCAACTCCCTCAACCCCTTCGGCGGCGACATCTGGATCGGCACCAGCGACAGCGACTATGCGACACCGATCAAGGGCAGCTACGGCTACCTGACCTTCCTGCACGAAATGGGACATGCGGTGGGACTCGTCCATCCCCATGACGCGGGCTACGTATCGGCTCCGGCGGGACAGGACCAGCTCAAGTACAGCGTGATGAGCTACCGCGACTACGCCGACGAACCGCTGAACGGCTACGAGTCGACCTTCTTCCCCACCTCGCTGATGCTCAACGACATCCAGGCGCTGCAGTACCTGTATGGCGCCAACACGACCTACAACGCGGGCAACACCACGTACAAATGGCTGCCGGGCACCTCCATCTACGAGACGCTCTACGACGCCGGCGGCACCGATACCATCGATGTGAACAATCTCGACCAGGGCGTTTCGCTCGACCTGAATGCGGGCAGTTGGTCACAGATCGGCAAGGCCTTCTGGAACGGCCAGGCGAACGTCCGCGACTGCCTGACCATCGCCTACGGCTGCACCATCGAGAACGCCCAGGGAACGCAGTTCAGCGACACACTGACGGGCAACTCCGCCAACAACGAGCTGTGGGGACGCGGCAGCGACGACCTTATCCTGGGCAACGATGGCGACGACACGCTGCTGGGCAATCGGGGCAACGACACCCTCGTGGGTGGCGCGGGCAACGACTACCTGCTCGGCGGGCTGGATAACGACACCCTGATCGGTGGCAGCGGAAACGATACCTACAGCAACTTCTTCCGCGGCTGGGGCGTCGACCACATCAGCGAGAATGACACTACGCCCGGCAACTTCGATGTCGTGCAGTTCGACCAGGGGGGACTCGCCGACCGTCCGATGACCGCCGACCAGCTGTGGTTCCGCCGCCAGGGCAACGACCTGGAGGTGTCCTGCATCGGCATCGCCGACCACTCGAGCCTGACCATCGACAACTGGTACCTGGGGCAGCAGTACCAGGTGGAGCAGTTCCAGGTGATTGGCGAGAACAAGTCGCTGTACGCCAACCAGGTCGACCAACTGGTCAACGCCATGGCGGCATTCGCGCCACCCGGCCAGGGCCAGACCAGCTTGCCGCCGGACTACCAGAAAGCCCTGGCGCCGGTGCTGGCGGCCAGCTGGGTGTAGGCGGCAGCGGCAGGCGGCTCAGGGCCTGATGCTGAAGACGTCGGCATCCAGGTTGGCAGGGAAGCGCTCGCGGTAGGCCGCCAGCTCCGTTGCGCTCAAGGCGATGTGGAACACACCGTCGGCATCCCCGGCCGCCAGCAGGCTGTCACCCTGGAAATCCAGGACCTGGCTGTCACCGGAATAGGCGTGGCCCTTGCCGTCCTCGCCGACCCGGTTGACCGCCGCGACATAGCACAGGTTCTCGATGGCCCGCGCCGGCAGCAGTCGGTTCCAATGCAGGCGGCGCGCGGCCGGCCAGTTGGCGGTGTAGAGCAACAGGTCGGTGTCCTGGGCGTCGCGGCTCCACACCGGGAAGCGCAGGTCGTAGCAGACCAGCGGGCGAATTCGCCAGCCCTTCCACTCCAGCAGCACCTGGCGTTCACCGGGCGTGTAGTGCTTGTGCTCGCCGGCCATGCGGAACAGGTGGCGCTTGTCGTAATACTGCACGTCGCCATCCGGCCGCACCCAGAGCAGGCGGTTACGGTGGCTGCCGTCGGCGGCGCGGATGATCACGCTGCCGCAGACGATGGCATCGAGCTTCGCCGCCTGTGCGCGCAACCAGGCGTAGGTCTCGCCCTCCTCCGCTTCGGCCAGCGTCTCGGACTCCATGGAGAAGCCGGTGGTGAACATTTCCGGGAGGATCACCACGTCGGCGCCGCGTGCCTTCTCCAACAGCGCGTCGAAACGCTCGCGGTTGGCCTTGGCGTCGTGCCAGACCAGCGTGGTCTGCACCAGGGCGAGCTTGAGATCGGGCAATTGGCTTAGATCGCGCATAGTCTTTCCGCCGCCTGGCGCAGCGTCTCCTCTTTCTTGGCGAAGCAGAAGCGCACCAGGCGCATGTCCGCCGGGGCCTGCTGGTAGAACACCGAGACCGGGATAGCGGCGACGCCGTGCTCGCGCGTCAGCCATTCAGACATGGCGACGTCGTCCAGGTCCGGACGGATCGCCGAATAGTCGACCACCTGGAAATAGGTACCGGCCGCACGTTGGAAGCTGAAGCGCGAGCCACCCAGCAGATCGCAGAACAGATCGCGCTTGGCCTGGTAGAACGCCGGCAGTTCACGCAGATGCTCGGGATGCGCGGCCATGAAGTCGGCCAGCGCCCACTGCAGCGGCGTCACACCGCAGAAGTTCACGTACTGGTGGATCTTGCGCATTTCGGCCGACAGCGCCGGCGGCGCCACCACATAGCCGGTCTTCCAACCGGTGACGTGGTAGGTCTTGCCGAAGGAGCTGACCACGAAAGCGCGGCTGTACAGCTCGTCGTGGGCCAGCACGCTGGCGTGCTGCACGCCGTCGTAGATCAGGTGCTCGTAGACCTCGTCGCTGATGACGTAGATCTCACGATCACGGATCAGCTGCGCGAGCCGGTCCAGGTCGGCGCGGTCGATCAATGCGCCGCTGGGGTTGTGCGGGCTGTTGAGGAAGATCAGTCGAGTGCGCGGGGTGACGGCATCGGCCAGACGCTGCCAGTCGATGCGGAAGTCCGGCTGGCTCAGGGCGACATGCACGCAGCGGCCACCGGCCAGTTCCACCGAAGGCTCGTAGCTGTCGTAGCAGGGATCGAGCACGATGGCCTCGTCGCCCGGCCGGATCAGCGCCTGCACCGCGCAGAAGATGCCTTCCGTCGCTCCGGGGACGATCGTCACTTCGGCATCGGCGCTGACAGAGCGGCCGTAGAGGCTGGCGACCTTGGCCGCGACCTGCTCGCGCAGCGCCGGCAGGCCGGTCATCGGGCTGTACTGGTTGTGTCCGGCCATCACATGGCGGGCGACTGCTTCGAGCAGCGGCGCGGGGCCGGGGAAGTCCGGGAAACCCTGGGAGAGATTCAGCGCGCCGCTTTCGGCGGCGAGCTGGGACATGCGGGTGAAGATAGTGGTGCCGACATTCGGCAGTTTGCTGGTGAGCATGGCGTGACTACAGGCTGCGGGCGATGGAGGGAAGCCCTACTCTATCGCCTGCAGCTTGCGGTCTGAAGCCCGAAGTCGCTATTAGCGCTTATCTTTCCGCTTCTTCTCGGCTTTCTTGTGGTGCGACATCAGGCGGCGTTTCTTGTTGACCTGGCGTTCGGTGAGCTGGGTCTTCTTGCCCTCGAACGGGTTGTCACCACCCTTGTACTCGATGCGGATCGGCGTACCGACCAGCTTGAGCACGCGGCGGTAGGTCTTCTCCAGGTAACGCGTGTAGGCCTTGGGCACCGCGTCGACCTGGTTGCCGTGGATCACGATCAGCGGCGGGTTGGCGCCACCCAGGTGCGCGTAGCGCAGCTTGATGCGGCGACCGTTGACCATCGGCGGCTGGTGGACCTGGACGGCGTCTTCGAGGATCTGCGTGAGCTTGCTGGTGGGCCAGCGGGTCACGGCGGAGCGGAAGGAGTCCTGCACCGACTTGTACAGGTGGCCGACACCGGTGCCGTGCAGCGCGGAGATGAAGTGGATGTCGGCGAAGTCGGCGAACATCAGCCGGCGTTCCAGCTCGGTCTTCACGTAGTCGCGCTCGCCGGACTCCATGCCGTCCCACTTGTTCAGGGCGATGACCAGCGCGCGGCCGGTCTCCAGCACGAAGCCGAGCAGGTTGAGATCGTGCTCGACCACGCCTTCGCGGGCGTCCATGACGAAGATGACCACGTTGGCATCCTGGATCGCCTGGAGGGTCTTCACCACGGAGAACTTTTCCACCGCTTCGAAGATCTTGCCGCGGCGGCGCACGCCGGCGGTGTCGATCAGGGTGTACTTCTCGTCGTTGCGCTCGAAGGGGATGTAGATGCTGTCGCGGGTGGTGCCGGCCTGGTCATACACAATCACCCGCTCTTCACCGAGCATGCGGTTGACCAGGGTGGACTTGCCGACGTTCGGGCGGCCGATGATGGCGATCTTGATGCCATCCTTCTCGCTCGGGCCGGGGATACGCTTGGCTTCCTCGCCCTCGGCAACCTCTTCCAGCTCGCTGGGCAGGTCGTTGTCTTCCGGGGCTTCGGGCTCGGGCGCGAACATCTCGCCCAGGGCTTCCTGGAGCATCTGGGTGATGCCGCGGCCGTGGGCGGCGGCGATCGGGATCGCATGCCCCAGGGCCAGCGGGCTGAACTCGGCGCGGGCGATGTCCGGATCGACGGTGTCGACCTTGTTGGCCACCAGGTAGGTACGCTTGTTCTTCTTGCGCAGGTGCTCACCGATCATCTCGTCGGCGGCGGTGAGGCCGGCGCGGGAATCGACCATGAACAGCACGGCATCGGCCTCTTCGATGGCCTGCAGCGACTGCTCGGCCATCTTGGCGTCGATACCTTCCTCGTCACCGGAAATACCGCCGGTATCGATGACGATGAATTTCTTGCCCTGCCACTTGGCCTCGCCGTACTGGCGATCGCGGGTCAGACCGGCGTACTCGGCGACGATGGCGTCACGGGTACGGGTCAGGCGGTTGAACAGGGTGGACTTGCCGACGTTCGGGCGACCCACCAGGGCTATTACGGGAACCATGCGGCTCTCCAGGAAAATTCAGAATTTCAGAAAACACGACGGCCGCTGCCGTCTTCACGGCAGCGGCCGGCAGTAACACTCAGCTTAGCGGAGTGTGTAGGCGACCAGCTTGCCGCTGTTGCCGAACACATACATCCAGTTGCCGACCACCAGCGGGCGAACCCGCACGCCGTCACCGTCGACCTTTTCGCGGCCCACGAAACGACCATCCACCTGACTCAGCAGGTGTACGTAACCTTCCAGGTCACCCACCACCACGTTGCTCGAGAACACGGCCGGAGCGGACAACTGGCGGCGAGCCAGGGCGTCGTTGCTCCACAGCGAGGACGAACCGCGGGAATCCAGGCTTTCGACAGTGCCGCTGGCCTGGCTGATGAACACGCTGCCAGTGCCTTCGGCGACGCCGACGTAGCTCGAAGCTTCGCGCTGCCACAGCACGCGACCGCTGCGCACGTCCAGCGCCGCGGCACGGCCCTGGTAGCTGGCAACGTAGAGCACATCGTCGACCAGCAGCAGGCCGCCGTCGATGTCGACCACGCGGTCCAGCTCGGAACGGCCTTGCGGGATCGCAACGCGCTGTTCCCAGACTGGCAGGCCACGCTCGACGTCAACCGCGACGACCTTGCCGCTTGCCAGACCGGCCAGCGCCAGGCGGCCAGCGATCAGCGGAGCGCCAGTGCCGCGCAGGGTCAGGACCGGAACGGTGCTTTCGTAGATCCAGCGCTGGTTGCCGCTGGCGGCATCGAAGCCGATCAGCTTGTCGTCCTGGGTCTGCACCACCACCACGTCACCGTTGGTGGCCGGGGCGGCGAGCACTTCGCTGGTGACCTTGGCGCGCCACTTCTGCTCGCCCGAACCGGAGTCCAGAGCAATCACGTCGCCGCGCATGGTACCCAGCAGGACCAGGCCGTTGCCCACGCCGACCGCGCCGGACACCGGCAGGTCGAGGTCTTTCTTCCAGAGCACTTCACCGCTTTCGCGCTGGATCGCCATGACCCGGCCTTCGGCGGAAGCGGCGTAGATGGTCTGACCGTCTACGGCGGGCTCGAGAAGGTTGTAGAGATCGCCCTGGCCGTCACCGACCGAGCGGCTCCACTGTTTATCCAGGCGAACCTCTTCCTTGAAGTCGGTCAGTTCGGCCGGAGGCAGTTCTTTCTTGCTATTGCTGCTGCAACCTACGGCCAGCAGAGTCAGCGCCAGCAGTGCAACATGTTTCCAGCGCAGCATCTCAGGCATCTCCCTTGGCCAGGTCGTCGAGTTTCATCTGCAGGGCGCCAACAGCGGCGTCTTCCGGCAGGGCGGCCTTGGCTTTCTCGTAGGCTGCGCGGGCATCGTCGTCACGCTTGAGCTGCACCAGCAGGTCGCCGCGCAGTTCTTCGCGAGTCGCCACGTAGGCCTTGTCGACGTTGCCGTCGAGCAGCTTCAGACCTTCCTCGGCCTTGCCCTGAGCAGCCAGGACACGGGCCAGGCGCTGACGGGCCAATTCGCCAAGGGTGGCGTCGACCGGCTTGTCAACCACGGCCTTGAGCTCCAGGGCCGCGTCATCGAGCTTGCCACTGTCCACCGCCACCTTGGCGACGAACAGGCGACCGTATTGAGCGTACGGCGTACCGGCGTATTCGCTGGTGAGCTTGTTGGCGAGCTCAGCGACCTTGGCGGTATCCGGCTTGCCCGTCGGGTTCAGCGCGGTTTCCAGCAGGGCCTGGTAAATGATGGAGGCGCCCTGGGACTGGTTGGTCTGGTATTTCTTCCAGGCTTGCCAGCCGAACACCACGATCAGCGCCAGTGCGGCACCGGTCAGCAGGGGCATGCCATTGCGCTGCCACCAGTCCTTGATGTCAGCCAGTTGTTCTTCTTCGGTACGCGTACTCACCCCAATACTCCTATCCGCTCGATTCTCAGGCCTGCTGCAAGCAGGCTGCCAGGTGCTCAGGCAGAGCATCCCAGGCGACATTCTGTTGTTCGCCCTCGCCACGCAGGGGCTTGAAACCTACCACGCGGTTGGCCAGTTCGTCGTCACCCAGAATCATTGCGAACTGTGCACCGCTCTTATCTGCCTTCTTGAACTGGCTCTTGAAGCTGCCGGCGCCGGCGTTGACCAGCAGGCGAATACCCGGAATGGCCTCACGCAGTTGTTCGGCCAGGGTCAGTGCGGCCAGCTCGGCCGGCTCGCCGAAGGCGCAGACGTAGAGGTCGGCCGGGCGGTTCAGCTCGGCCGGGACCACACCCAGGGTCTCGAGCAGCAGCACCAGGCGCTCCACGCCCATGGCGAATCCGACACCCGGGGTCGGCTTGCCGCCGAACTGGCTGACCAGGCCATCGTAACGGCCCCCACCACAAACGGTGCCCTGGGCGCCGAGCTTGTCGGTGACCCATTCGAACGCGGTGCGGCAGTAGTAGTCCAGGCCGCGCACCAGCTTCTGGTTGATCTCGTAGCGCAGGCCGACCGCATCCAGGCGAGCCTTCAGGCCCTCGAAGTGGGCGATCGACTCTTCGTCCAGGTAGTCGTGCAGGGTCGGCGCGCCGACCAGCAGTGCCTGGGTGCTTTCGACCTTGCTGTCGAGGATGCGCAGCGGATTGGTGGTCATGCGGCGCTGGCTGTCTTCGTCCAGTTGGTCGAAGCGGTCCTTCAGATAGGCCACCAGGTCGTCGCGATAGCGCGCGCGGGCTTCGCTGGAGCCCAGGGTGTTCAGTTGCAGGGTCACGGCGTCGGCCATGCCCAGCTTCTGCCACAGGCGCCAGGTGAGGATGATCAGCTCGGCATCGATGTCCGGGCCGGGCAGGTTGAAGACTTCCACGCCGATCTGGTGGAACTGGCGGTAGCGCCCTTTCTGCGGCTTCTCGTAGCGGAACATCGGGCCGGTGTACCACAGCTTCTGCACCTGGCCACCGCCCGACAGACCGTGCTCGAGCACGGCGCGCACACAACCCGCGGTGCCTTCCGGACGCATGGTCAGGGATTCGCCGTTGCGGTCGAGGAAGGTGTACATCTCCTTGTCGACCACGTCGGTGCCTTCACCGATGCCGCGGGCGAAGAGTTCGGTGAACTCCAGGATGGGCAGGCGGATCTCGCTGTAGCCGTAGCTGTCCAGCAGGCCGGCGAAAGTGCGCTCCAGATAGCGCCAGGCCGGGGTCTGTTCCGGCAGGATGTCGTTCATGCCACGGATGGCTTGCAGGGACTTGCTCACATAGGGTCCTTGTTGCGGTCAGCCGCGCACGATGAGTGCGGCGTCGGCCTCGGCCTTCTCGGCCGCTTTTTCGCGGATCAGCCGTTCCAGCTCATCCACCAGGTTTTCGTTCTGCAGCTTCTGCGCCGGCTTGCCGTCGATGTAGATCAGGTTGCTCGGCGTGCCGCCGGTAAGGCCGATGTGGGCCTCCTTGGCTTCGCCTGGGCCGTTGACCACGCAGCCGATGACGGCGACGTCCAGTGGAACCAGCAGGTCCTCGAGGCGGCCTTCCAGCTCGTTCATGGTCTTCACTACATCGAAGTTCTGCCGCGAGCAGCTCGGGCAGGCGATGAAGTTGATGCCACGGGAGCGCAGGCGCAGCGACTTGAGGATGTCGAAGCCGACCTTGATCTCTTCCACCGGATCGGCGGCCAGGGAGATGCGGATGGTGTCGCCGATACCCTCGGCGAGCAACATGCCCAGGCCGACGGCGGACTTCACGGTGCCCGAGCGCAGGCCACCGGCTTCGGTGATGCCCAGGTGCAGGGGTTGTTCGATTTCCTTGGCGAGCAGGCGGTAGGCGGCGACGGCCATGAACACGTCGGAGGCCTTCACGCTGACCTTGAAGTTCTGGAAGTCCAGGCGGTCGAGGTGATCGACATGGCGCATGGCCGACTCCAGCAGCGCTTCCGGGGTCGGCTCGCCGTACTTCTTCTGCAGGTCTTTTTCGAGGGAACCTGCGTTGACGCCGATGCGGATCGGGATGTTCTTGTCCCGCGCCGCATCCACCACCGCCTTCACGCGGTCTTCGCGACCGATGTTGCCCGGGTTGATACGCAGGCAATCGACGCCCAGTTCGGCGACGCGCAGGGCGATCTTGTAGTCGAAGTGGATATCGGCGACCAGCGGGACTTTCACCTGCTGCTTGATCTTGCCGAAGGCTTCGGCAGCATCCATGTCCGGCACGGAGACGCGGACGATGTCGGCGCCGGCGTCCTCGAGACGGCGGATCTGCGCGACAGTGGCGGCCACATCCAACGTATCGGTGTTGGTCATGCTCTGCACGGCGATGGGGGCATCCCCACCCACCGGCACGTTACCCACCCAGATCTTGCGGGACAGGCGACGTTTGATCGGAGACTCGCAATGCATCTTACTGTCCACCCAACTTCAGGCGCGCGGTACCGCCGCGCGCTGGCGTGACTTCGACGGGCTGGCCGTTGTAGCTGACCTGTGCACCCTGGGCGAAGCCCAGGCGTACCTGAACCGGAGCCTTGGCGGCAAGCTCGATCGCATCACCCTTGCGCTTGAGGCCCTCCAGCACCACCTTGCCGTCGGCATCGGTGACCTGGGTCCAGCAGTCCGCGGTGAACTGCACCTTGACCACGCCCTGGCCTGCACTGGCGACGACCGGAACAGCAGGTGCCGGGGCTTCTGTCGGCGCGACAGGAGCAGCAGGTGCGGCAGGTTGCTGGGCAGTCGGCTGCTGCGCGGGTACGGCAGGAACGGCAGGAGCGGCAGGAGCGGTTTCAGCGGCAGCGGGTACACCCGGAACGGTCGGGGCAACCGGGTTGGTCGCAACCGGCGGGGTGCCCTCGGCGGGCGTCTCGGCGACGCCACTGTCACCCGCCGGCTCGGAGGGAACCGGCGGCGTATTGGCCTGATCTTCGGCCACAGCCTGATCTTCCGGCTCGTCGAGGGTATGTATCTCGGTGGTGCCGTCGGCGCTCTCGACCTCGACGTGCTCCATGTTCAGGTTGCCGGTCTCCGCCGGACGGGAGGCACGCTCCTGCCACCAGAAGTAACCGAAGCCAATCAGCAGGGCGAGCAGCAGGAGGCTGAAACCACGCAAGAGGTTGCGCGACAGGCGTACCGGCTCGACGACGCGCCCCAGGGCCTGCACGTTGCTGCCCGTGGCATCGGTGCCGGTGTACTGGTCGAAGGCGGCGACCATCTGGGCCTGGTCCATGCCCAGCAGCTTGGCGTAGGCGCGGATATAGCCACGCGCAAAGGTATGACCTGGTAGTTGCTCGAAGGAGCCCTGCTCCAGCTGGCGCAAGGCGTTCTCGGTCAGGTTCAGCTGGCCCGCCACCTGCGTGGTGCTCCAGCCTTTGTTTTCGCGCGCTTGGCGCAGCACTTCGCCAGGGTTGGCGCGGGTCGTGCCGATGACATCGGACTGCGACGTATTCATTATTTATCCGCCTGGTATGCCTGGTATTCAGGAGAAGCGGGATACAGGCGCTTGAGTTGCAGCCCGTAGCTGGCAGCGGTATCCCGGTCGTCGAAAATCTTCGCCAGTCGAATCCCCAGCAGCAGGCTGCGCGCGGTCTGCGGGCCTTGCTTGAGGTATTCCTCATAGAAGGTGCGAGCCGGTACGTACTCGCGATCCTGGTAGTTCATTTCGGAAAGTTCGAGCAGCGCATTGGGCTGGTTGCGGTTCAGGCGAACCGCCTTCTCGAAGAATTGCTTGGCCTGCGCACGGTCGTTCAGCTTCAGGCTGACCAGACCGAGGTTCTCGAAGATGCGCGAGCGCTCTGAATAAAGGCCGTCTTCGGTGGCCTTCATGTAGGTGTCGTAGGCTTCCTTGTAGCGTTTCTGCTCGAACAGGAAGCTGGCGTAGTTGTTCAGGATGCGCGCGTCACCCGAGCGCGCGGACAGCGCCTTGCGGTACTCGCTCTCAGCGAGTTTGGGCTCCATCTCGGTCTGGTACACCACAGCCAGGGCGGCATGGGCATCGGCGCTTGACGAATCGATATCCAGGGCCTGGCGAAGAGGTATCTTGGCCTGCTCGGTATTACCCATCTGCAGGTAACCGATGCCGAGCTGGATGTACGCGTCACGCGCCTCGTCCCGGCCCTTCTCGGTTTTCAGAGGATCCTGTTTACCAGTCGTCACGCAACCCGTCAGCACGGTTGCCAACAGTAAGAACAGCGCGGCGCGCAGGGTCATCGGAATCCTCCCTAGTTCAGTTTCGATTGGCAGCGGGTGCGGCCTGGTCGGCATCGGCAGCCAGCTGGCGTACGGCGATGTAACGTTCGCTGCGGCGGGTGCGGTCCATCACCTGGCCCACCAGTTGCCCACACGCGGCGTCGATGTCTTCGCCACGGGTGGTGCGTACGGTCACGTTGAACCCGCCCTTGTGCAGCATGTCCTGGAAACGGCGGATGGCATTGTTGCTCGGCCGCTCGTAACCCGAATGCGGGAACGGATTAAACGGAATCAGGTTGATCTTGCAAGGGAAATCCTTGAGCAATGCGATCAATTGCTCGGCATGCTCGGGCTGGTCGTTCACATTGGCCAGCAATGTGTACTCGATGGTCAGCACGCGCTCCTTGCCCAGACGCGTGATGTAGCGATAGCAGGCGTCGAGGAGCATCTCCAGCGGGTACTTCTTGTTGATCGGTACCAGCTTGTTGCGCAGTTCGTCGTTCGGTGCGTGCAGCGACAGGGCCAGGGACACGTCGGTCACTTCGGCCAGCTTGTCGATCATCGGCACCACGCCGGAGGTGGACAGGGTCACCTTGCGCTTGGAAATGCCGTAGCCGAGGTCTTCCATCATGATGCCCATGGCACTCACGACGTTGTCGAAGTTCAGCAGCGGCTCGCCCATGCCCATCATCACCACGTTGGTGATGGCACGGTCGATCTTGCCCGGGATGGTCCCGAACGATTGGTTGGCGATCCACACCTGGCCGATGATCTCGGCGGAGGTCAGGTCGCTGTTGAAGCCTTGCTTGCCGGTGGAGCAGAAGCTGCAATCCAGCGCGCAACCGGCCTGGGACGACACGCACAGGGTGCCGCGGCCGCCTTGCGGGATGTACACGGTCTCGACACAGCTGCCCGAAGCCACGCGTACCACCCACTTGCGGGTACCGTCAGAGGAAATGTCCTGGCTGACGATCTCCGGAGGACGAATTTCGGCAACGGCCTTGAGCTTTTCGCGCAAGGCCTTGCCGACGTTCGTCATGGCGTCGAAATCGACGGCGCCAAAGTGGTGAATCCATTGCATCACCTGGCCGGCGCGGAAGCGCTTTTCACCGATGGACTCGAAGAATTCCTCGAGCTGGGGCTTGGTCATGCCCAGCAGGTTGGCCTTTACAGCGGTATCAGTCATGGATTCACCCTCGCTCATTCACTGACGGATCAGCGAATGCGCTCGCACACCTCGGTGCTGGAGAAGAAGTAAGCGATTTCGCGAGCTGCGGAAGCTTCCGAGTCGGAACCGTGTACGGCGTTCTCGTCGATGGAAACGGCGAAGTCGGCGCGGATGGTGCCGGCGTCGGCTTTCTTCGGATCGGTGGCGCCCATCAGTTCACGGTTGCGCAGGATGGCGTCTTCGCCTTCCAGAACCTGAACGACGACCGGACCGGAGGTCATGAAGGAAACCAGGTCCTTGAAGAAGGGACGCTCTTTGTGTTCAGCGTAGAAACCGCCAGCTTCGCGCTCGGACAGTTGAACCATCTTCGAAGCGACGACGCGCAGACCGGCTTTCTCGAAGCGGGTCAGGATTTCGCCGATGACGTTCTTGGAAACAGCGTCGGGCTTGATGATGGAGAAGGTACGTTGCAGGGCCATGGAAATAACTCCGGAAAGCAAGGTTGGTAAAGCCAAGAAGCCCCTGGCATGGCCAGGAGCTCCTGCGATTCTAGGGTTTGCCGCGCGCCACGCCCGTTGGGCGGCAGCCGCGAAACCGGCCCGACTGCGACAGGGCCGGCGACTGGAAAATTCCCCTGGGGAAATTTTCGACAGCTCACCTAAAGATAAAACCCGCGAATTATACGCGGGTTCATGACAAATGGGTACGCGGCTCTGGTGAGCCGCGCCCTCAGTCGGCTTCTTCGATCCAGGCGGCCTGGATGGCTTCCAGGACTTTTTCTCCGCCACGGGAAGGATCGTCGCTGAACTCCGGCAATGCCAGCACCCAGCGATGCAGATCGACGAAGTTCACATAACGCGGATCGACATCCGGCTTGGACTCGGCCAGCTGTATGGCGATTTCGAGCACATCAACCCATTTCAAGCTCATGTCGATGCCCTCAGTGACCTTCGGAAACCTGGTTGATGGTGTATTTCGGAATTTCCACCACCAGATCCGTTTCACCCACCACCGCCTGGCAGGACAGGCGCGAGTCCGGCTCCAGGCCCCAGGCCTTGTCCAGCATGTCGTCTTCCAGCTCGTCGGAGCCTTCCATCGAGTTGAAGCCCTCGCGCACGATCACGTGGCAAGTGGTGCAGGCGCACGACATCTCGCACGCATGCTCGATCTCGATGCCATTGCGCAGCGCCGCCTTCATGATGGTTTCGCCCGGCTGGGCTTCGATCACGGCGCCTTCCGGGCAGTGTTCGGCGTGGGGCAGAAAGACAATCTGCGGCATCTCGCTTATTCCTCGATTTCGTTGAGCCGGCGACCGGCCAGTGCGGCTTTGACGGTGGCGTCCATACGGCGCGCGGCAAAGGCGTCGGTCAGCTGGGACAGACGCTTGATCTGTTGTTCGATGGCAGCGGTATCGCCGCCGGTGGCCAGCTCGCGCAGGGAATCCATGCCAGCATCGATCACCAGGCGCTCATCGGCGTCCAGCAAGCGCTCGCCGTCGACATCCAGCGCCGACTGCACGGCTTCCAGCAAGCGCTGGGCCTCGACCTGCTGCTCGCGCAGGGCGCGGGCGGCCAAGTCGTCGCCGGCGTACTGGAAGGAATCCTGCAGCATGCGGGCGATCTCGCCATCGGTCAGTCCGTAGGACGGCTTGACCTGGATGCTTGCTTCGACGCCCGACGACAATTCACGGGCGGAAACGCCCAGCAGGCCGTCGGCATCGACCTGGAAGCTGACACGGATCTTCGCCGCGCCGGCCACCATCGGTGGGATGCCACGCAGCTCGAAGCGCGCCAGGGACCGGCAGTCCTTGACCAATTCGCGCTCGCCCTGCAGCACATGGATCATCATGGCCGTCTGGCCATCCTTGTAGGTGGTGAATTCCTGGGCACGCGCCACCGGAATGGTGGTGTTGCGCGGAATTACCTTCTCCATCAGCCCGCCCATGGTTTCCAGGCCGAGCGACAGGGGAATCACGTCAAGCAGCAGCAATTCTTCGCCGCGCTTGTTGCCGGCCAAGGCATCAGCCTGGATGGCTGCACCAATGGCGACGACTTGATCCGGGTCGATATCGGTCAACGGCTCCCGGGCGAACAGATCGCCCACCAGCTCGCGGACGCGGGGTACGCGGGTGGAACCGCCAACCATGACGACGGCGCTGACCTCTTCCAGTTCCACGCCGGAATCACGCACCGCACGGCGGCAAGCTTTCAGGCTGCGCTGGATCATCGGATCGATCAGGGCATCCAGCTGGGCTCGACTGAGCTGGCCACTCCAGCTGTCATATGTGACAGAGACAGAGGCGCTGTCGGTCAGCGCTTCCTTCGCCGCGCAGGCAGCCTGCAGCAGGCGGCGCTGGGCGCCCGGATCGAGGTCGGCCGAGATGCCGGACTGCTCGATGACCCAACCCGCGATGGCATGGTCGAAATCGTCGCCGCCCAGCGCGGTATCGCCGCCGGTGGCCAGGACTTCGAAGACGCCTCGGGTCAGACGCAGAATCGAAATATCGAATGTACCGCCACCCAGGTCATATATGGCGACCACGCCCTCGGCATTCTTGTCGAGGCCGTAGGCCACCGCCGCAGCGGTCGGCTCGTTGAGCAGGCGCAGCACATGCAGGCCAGCCAGACGCGCGGCGTCCTTGGTGGCCTGGCGCTGGGCGTCGTCGAAATAGGCGGGAACAGTGATCACGGCGCCAACCAGTTCGCCACCCAGGGTGGATTCGGCGCGCTGGCGCAGGACGCGGAGGATTTCAGCCGAGACCTCCACCGGGCTCTTGGCGCCCTGGACAGTCTCGATGAAGGGCATGTGCGATTCGCCCTGGGTGAAGCGATACGGCAGTTGGCCGCCCAACTGCTTCACGTCTTCCAGGCCGCGCCCCATCAGGCGCTTGACCGAGATGATGGAGTTCAGCGGGTCCTGGGACGCCGTGGCGCGAACGCCCTCGCCCACCTCGATGCGATCAGCGAGATAGCGCACCGCGGAAGGAAGGATCACCTCGCCGCGATCATCGGGCAACGGTGCTGCGACGCCGCTGCGTACGGCAGCGACCAGGGAATTCGTGGTGCCCAGGTCGATCCCCACCGCCAGGCGACGCTGGTGTGGCTGGGGACTCTGTCCGGGCTCGGCGATCTGCAGTAGGGCCATGCGGTTTCTAATCAGGCTATCGGGCGCGGCACGGGCCGCGCGGATTAATCGTCGAGTCGCTCTTCCAGCTGCCGCACTTCCTGCGCCAGCTTGTCGAGGAACTGCATGCGACGCACCAGGCGTTCGGCCAATTCGCGACGGGCCGCGTCATCCCAGCAGTCGGCGAAGTCCGCTTCCAGCTGCTGCTGGGCGGTCTTCAGCTGACGCTTGAACTGCGCCACACCGTCGAGATCGGCGCTGTCCTGCAGATCTTCCAGATCCTCGCGCAACTGCATCTGCTGCAGGAGGAACTCCGGATCCTGCACCGTGGCTTCCAGCGGCAACGCATCGCCACGCAGGGCCAGCAGGTACAGGGCACGACGCGGAACGCTCTTCAGCGTCTGGTAGGCATCGTTGAGCTCGGCGGCCTTGGACTGCGCCAGTCGCTGCTCACGCTCGGAAGCATCGGCAAAACGGTCCGGATGGACGGTTCGTACCAGCTCACGGTAGCGGTTGCCGAGGGCTTCCAGATCGATCCGGAAGCCCGGCTGCAGGTCGAACAGCGCGAAGTGACAGGGACTACCCACACCCGGCCTCAGACGTTGAAGCTTTCGCCGCAGCCACACTCACCGCGCACGTTCGGGTTGTTGAACTTGAAGCCCTCGTTGAGGCCTTCCTTGGTGAAGTCCAACTCCGTGCCGTCGAGGTAAACCAGGCTTTTCGGGTCGATGATGACCTTCACGCCGTGGCTCTCGAAGACCTGGTCCTCGGCTGCCAGTTCATCGACGAACTCCAGCACGTAGGCAAGACCGGAACACCCGGTGGTGCGCACGCCAAGACGAATACCCTCGCCCTTGCCGCGCCCTTCGAGGGAGCGGCGTACGTGATTGGCGGCGGATTCGGTCATGCTGATGGCCATGGGAACTCCTTACTCAACGAATCGCTTCAGAGCAGACCTTTCTTCTGCTTGTAGTCGCGCACGGCCGCCTTGATGGCGTCCTCGGCGAGCACCGAGCAGTGGATCTTCACCGGCGGCAGGGCCAGTTCTTCGGCAATAGTGGTGTTCTTGATGGATTCGGCTTCGTCCAGGGTCTTGCCCTTCATCCACTCGGTAGCGAGGGAGCTGGAGGCAATGGCGGAGCCGCAGCCATAGGTCTTGAACTTGGCGTCTTCGATGACACCCTGCTCGTTGACCTTGATCTGCAGGCGCATTACGTCGCCGCAGGCAGGAGCACCGACCATGCCGGTGCCGACATCCGGGTCTTCGGCGTTGAGCTTGCCGACGTTGCGCGGGTTTTCGTAGTGGTCGATGACCTTTTCACTGTAAGCCATGGCTAATCCTCACTTCTACGGGGCGGGTCAGTGGGCCTGCCATTCGACCTTGGACAGGTCGACACCCTCTTTGAACATATCCCACAGCGGCGAGAGTTCACGCAGCTTGGAAACGGCTTCCACCACCTTCTTGGCGGCGTAATCGACCTCTTCTTCGGTGGTGAAGCGGCCGAAGCTGAAACGGATGGAGCTGTGCGCCAGTTCGTCGTTGCGACCCAGCGCGCGGAGCACGTAGGACGGCTCCAGCGAGGCCGAGGTGCAGGCGGAGCCGGACGACACGGCCAGATCCTTGAGCGACATCATCAGCGACTCGCCTTCGACATAGTTGAAGCTGACGTTGAGGATGTTCGGCGCGTAGGAAACCGGGCTGCCATTGAGGTACAGCTCTTCCAGGTCCTGCACCTGATCGAAGAAGCGCTTGCGCAGGCCTTCGATGCGGGCCATTTCCTGGTGCATTTCTTCCTTGGCAATGCGGAAGGCTTCGCCCATGCCGACGATCTGGTGTGTCGCCAGGGTGCCCGAACGCATGCCACGCTCGTGGCCGCCGCCGTGCATCTGGGCTTCCAGACGAACACGTGGCTTGCGGCGCACATACAGTGCGCCCATGCCTTTGGGGCCGTAGACCTTGTGGGCGGAGAAGGACATCAGGTCGACCTTGAGTTTCTCGAGGTCGATGTCCACCTTGCCGGCGGATTGAGCGGCGTCGACGTGCAGCAGGATGCCGCGCGAGCGGGTCAGCTCGCCGATGGCGGCGATGTCGTTGATGCTGCCGACTTCGTTGTTCACGTGCATGACCGAGACCAGGATGGTGTCGTCACGCAGGGCGGACTCGACCATCGCCGGGGTGATGATGCCCTCGGGGGTCGGCTCCAGGTAGGTGACCTCGAAGCCTTCGCGCTCCAGCTGGCGGCAGGTATCCAGGACCGCCTTGTGCTCGATCTTCGAGGTGATGATGTGCTTGCCCTTGGTCGCGTAGAAGTGCGCGACACCTTTGACGGCAAGGTTGTCGGACTCGGTGGCACCGGACGTCCAGACGATCTCGCGGGGATCGGCATTGACCAGCTCGGCGACCTGGCGACGGGCATTCTCAGCCGCTTCCTCGGCCTTCCAGCCGAAGACGTGGGAGCGCGAGGCCGGGTTGCCGAAATTGCCGTCAACCAGCAGGCAGTCGGCCATTTTCTGAGCGACACGCGGATCCACCGGGGTGGTGGCGGAGTAGTCGAGGTAAATCGGCAATTTCATCAGGTAACTCCTACAGGCGGGCGTTCGCTCAATCGATGGCGGACGCTTCAATCTTGTCGAGGCGCGGCGTCTTGCTGCCCGAGCAGCGACGCTCGTCCTGGCGCTGGGCCACCTCTTGAACTTCGCGGCGCTCGACCAGGTCGGCCAGGCTGATACCGCTGAGGAACTCATGAATCTGCTGGCTGAGGTCGCACCACAGGTGGTGGGTCAGGCAGGTATCGCCGGAGTGGCAGTCACCCTGGCCCTGGCAGCGAGTGGCGTCCACCGACTCGTTGACCGCATCGATCACCTGGGCGACGTGGATGCCGGTCATGTCACGGGACAGCTGGTAGCCGCCGCCGGGACCGCGCACGCTGACCACCAGGTTGCCACGGCGCAACTTGGCGAACAGCTGTTCCAGGTAGGACAGAGAGATACCCTGGCGCTCGGAGATATCGGCGAGAGAAACCGGGCCACGCTGGGCGTGCAACGCCAGATCGAGCATGGCGGTGACGGCATAGCGGCCTTTGGTGGTCAATCGCATGGGGAAATCCGGAAGAATCGCTGGTATGGCGGGAGTATGCTCTTTTCCGACTATTTAAGTCAACTATAAGACCTATTACTTTAGTCGGATTTAGCCAGCGAGCGGCGACGTATTCTAGCAGCAATGCAAGGGTCGGCGCATCATTGCGCCGACTTGCTGCTCTCCTGGTCCTTCACTCCAGCGAAGTCCTCTTCCCGCAGAATCGGAAGATCTTTCGCACAATAGTCGCTACCAAGGGCTGTCAGAGCCTTGCACATCCCCTCCAGACGACCGTCGACCGCCTGCAGGTGGTCGAGCAGTTGACCGATGGCACGCGCCACCGGGTCGGGCATGTCCTGGCCGACACCGTAGGCATCGAACCCGAGCTTTTCTGCCATGGCCTGGCGCTTGGCCGCCTGATCCGCGTCATCCTTGACGATGATGCGACCCGGGATACCCACAACGGTGGCACCCGGCGGTACTTCTTTGGTGACCACCGCATTGGAGCCAACCTTGGCGCCAGCGCCGACGGTGAACGGACCGAGCACCTTGGCGCCCGCCCCTACCACCACGCCATCGGCCAGGGTCGGATGACGCTTGCCCTTGTTCCAGCTGGTGCCGCCCAGGGTCACGCCCTGGTAGATGGTCACGTCGTCGCCGATCTCGGCGGTTTCACCAATGACGATGCCCAGGCCGTGATCGATGAAAAAGCGGCGACCGATCTTCGCGCCCGGATGGATCTCGATCCCGGTCATCCAGCGACCGAAGTTCGACACCATGCGTGCCAGCCACTTCCAGCCGGACGTCCACAGACCATGGGCCAGGCGATGCAGCCAGACAGCGTGCAGGCCCGGGTAGCAGGTGAGCACCTCGAAGGCGTTGCGCGCCGCCGGGTCACGATGGAATACGCTCTGGATATCCTCGCGTACACGCTCAAACATCTTCATCACTCCGCTTGGAAAGCTCCCCGCGGGCAGCTTTCTGTGTCTCGGTGAGAATACCCCGCAGGATATTCATCTCCAGCTTGCTGACAGCGCTGCGGCCATACAGGCGGCGCAGGCGTGACATCAGGTGGCGCGGCTTCTGCGGATCGAGGAAACCGATATCGACGAGAGTCGATTCCAGGTGTGCGTAGAAGCGCTCCAGCTCATCCGACGTCACCGGAATACTGTTGAGCACCGCGGTCGACTCCACCTTCTCCTGTTTGGTCGGCTGCCCCTGAACGGCCAACCAGGCCATGCGCACCTCATAGACCAGCACCTGCACCGCCGTCGCCAGGTTCAGCGAGCTGAACTCGGGATTGGCCGGGATGTGCACGTGGAACTGACATCGCTGCAGCTCCTCGTTGGTCAGGCCGGCGTACTCGCGACCGAAGACCAGCGCGACCTCACCACCCTGCTGGACATGCTCCAGGCTGGTGGTGGCGCACTCGCGGGGATCGAGCAGCGGCCAGGGGATGCGGCGATCGCGCGCGCTGGTGCCGAGCACCAGGCTGCAACCGGCCAGGGCATCTTCCAGGGTCGGAACGACCACGGCCGCGTCGAGAATGTCATCGGCGCCGGATGCACGGGCGCGGGCCTCACCGCTGGGGAAATCCATCGGATCGACCAGGACCAGGCGCGTAAGGCCCATGTTCTTCATCGCACGGGCCGTACCGCCGATATTGCCGGGATGGCTGGTGTTGACCAGCACCACGCGAATTTTGTCGAGCAACGCGCGACTCCACACAAAAGCGAAAAAGGGAGGGAATCCTACCGCAGCAGTGGGTCTTGCGCCACGCAGCCGACAGGTCGCTCTATGAACGCCCCGGCTTTCTGCTAGAATGTTCGGCTTTCTTTAACGACCCAGGTGACCTCTCCATGCAGCCTATGCTGAATATCGCCCTGCGCGCCGCCCGCAGCGCCGGTGAACTGATCTTCCGCTCCATCGAACGCCTGGACACCCTCTCGGTCAACGAAAAAGAAGCCAAGGACTACGTCACCGAAGTCGATCGCGCTGCCGAACTCTCCATCGTCACCGCCCTGCGCAAGGCCTACCCGAACCACGGGATCATGGGTGAGGAAGGCGGTTACCTGGAAGGCAGCGGCGAAGGCGCCGACTACCTGTGGATCATCGATCCGCTGGACGGCACCACCAACTTCATCCACGGCGTTCCGCACTACGCCGTCAGCATCGCCTGTAAGTACCGCGGCCGCCTCGAGCACGCCGTGGTCCTCGATCCGGTCCGCCAGGAAGAGTTCACCGCCAGCCGTGGCCGTGGTGCCGCACTGAACGGTCGCCGCCTGCGCGTCAGCAACCGCAAGAGCCTGGAAGGCGCGCTTCTGGGCACCGGCTTCCCGTTCCGCGACAGCCAGATGGACAACCTGGACGCCTACCTGGGCATGTTCCGCAGCCTGGTCGGCCAGACCGCCGGCATCCGCCGCGCCGGCGCCGCCAGCCTCGACCTGGCCTATGTCGCCGCCGGTCGCTACGACGCCTTCTGGGAGTTCGGTCTGTCCGAGTGGGACATGGCTGCGGGCGCCCTGTTGATCCAAGAAGCGGGCGGCCTGGTGAGCGACTTCACCGGCGGTCACGAATTCCTCGAGAAAGGCCAGATCGTTGCCGGCAACACCAAGTGCTTCAAGGCGCTGCTGACCAGCATCCAGCCGCACCTGCCGCCGTCGCTCAAGCGCTGAGCCTGAGCCTCGACAGAAAAAGCCCGGCGATGCCGGGCTTTTTTTGTGCCTGCGGGAACGCTCTCCTTGCAGGGGCGAGCCTGCTCGCGAAGCTTTTCGCTCCAGAGCGACGATACTGGGCGGTTCGCGAGCAAGCTCCCTCCTACGAAAGCCCAAAAAGAAAAAGGCGCCCCATGGGCGCCTTTTTCGTTCACACCTGGCGACTGCTTATTGCTGACCCAGGACCAGACGGCCGCTCTTGTCGACCGGAATCTGCGAGCCCGGATCGCGATCCATACGAACCTGGCCAGCCTTGCCATCGAGCAGGTACTTCACGTCATAGCCGACCACCTTCTCGCTGGTGTCGTTGACAGTGCTGCAGCGGGTTTCGGTGGTGGTGTAGGTATCACGCTCCTGCATGCCTTCCTGCACCTTGTTACCGGCATAACCGCCGCCAATGGCGCCGGCCACGGTGGCGATCTTCTTGCCGTTGCCGCCGCCGATCTGGTTGCCCAGCAGGCCGCCGGCAATGGCGCCGATCGCGGTACCGGCGATCTGATGCTGGTCTTTGACCGGACGCTGGTGGGTCACCGCCACGTCCTTGCAGACCTGGCGCGGATTCTTGATGGTTTCCTTGACCGGCTGAACGGCGAGCACCTCGGCGTATTGCGGCGCACGGTCCACCAGACTGTAGGTAGCCACGGCGCCACCGGCAGTCACGCCAACAGCGCCCAGCACGGTACCGATTAGCAACGACTTGTTCATACGAATCTCCTGGTCTTTCTTCTCATTCGGGCTCTGCCCTTTACCCTGCCTTGGAAGGCGGATTTCGTAAGAAAGTTCCCAGAATGTTGAGCGATACGTCGCACAAACAAAAACTCCCGCCGAGGCGGGAGTTTTGTCGAAAGGCCGGAAACGCTCTATTACGGGCGTTCGTCGACTTCCTTGCTCGGCGGCGGGATCAGGTCCTCGGTGGACAGATTCAGCCAGATCAGCACCACGTTGGCGATGTAGATCGACGAGTAGGTACCCGCCATCACACCGACGAACAGCGCGATGGAGAAGCCGAACAGGTTGTCACCACCAAAGAACAGCAGCGCGGCGATGGCCAGCAGCGTCGACACCGACGTGGCGATGGTCCGCAGCAGGGTCTGGCTGGTCGAGATGTTGATGTTGTCGATCAGGCTCGCCTTGCGCAGTACGCGGAAGTTCTCGCGCACCCGGTCGAAGATCACGATGGTGTCGTTGAGCGAATAGCCCACCACCGCCAGCACCGCGGCCAGCACGGTCAGGTCGAAGGTGATCTGGAAGAACGACAGCACGCCCATCACGATGATGGCGTCGTGGATCAGCGAGAGGATGGCCCCCAGGGCGAACTTCCACTGGAAGCGGAAGCCGACGTACAGCAGGATGCCGCCCAGCGCCAGGAGCATGCCGAGGCCGCCCTGGTCGCGAAGCTCTTCACCCACCTGCGGGCCGACGTACTCGACGCCGTTCACCTTCGCCGGATTGTTCGCATCGGCCTTCTGCAGCGCCGCGGCGACCTTCTTGCCCAGTTCCGGGTCTTCGCTGGGCATGCGTACCAGCACGTCGCGGGTATCACCGAAGCTCTGCACCACGGCTTCGTTGTAGCCGGCGGCAACCAGTTGCTCACGCACCTTGGCGAGGTCGGCAGGCTGCTCGTAGGCCAGCTTGATCGACGTACCGCCGGTGAAGTCGAGGCCGAAGTTGATGCCCTTGACGAACCAGCTGCCGAGGGCGATCAGGGTCAGGATCAGGGTGGCGGCGAAAGCAATGTTTCGCACGCCCATGAAGTTGATAGTACCGATCTTGATATTCATCTCTGGCCCCTTAGATCCACAGCTTCTTGAAGTCGCGGCCGCCGTAGATCAGGTTGACCATTGCGCGGGTGACCATGATGGCGGTGAACATCGAGGTAAGAATGCCGAGGGACATGGTTACGGCGAAGCCCTTCACCGGGCCGGTGCCCATGGCGTAGAGAATGCCGCCGACCAGCAGCGAGGTCAGGTTGGCGTCGATGATCGCGGTGAACGCACGGTTGAAGCCTTCGTGGATCGCACGCTGAACGGACATGCCTGATGCCAGCTCCTCTCGTATCCGCGAGAAGATCAGCACGTTGGCGTCCACCGCCATACCCATGGTCAGCACGATACCCGCGATACCCGGCAGGGTCAGGGTCGCACCGAGGATCGACATCAACGCCACCAGCATGACCATGTTGAAGGCCAGGGCGACGGTGGCGATCACGCCAAAGAAGCGATAGATGACGATGATGAACAGGGAAACGAAGACCATGCCCCACAGGGACGCGTCGATGCCCTTGGCAATGTTGTCCGCACCCAGGCTCGGGCCGATGGTGCGCTCTTCGGCGAAGTACATCGGTGCGGCCAGACCACCGGCGCGCAGCAGCAGGGCCAGCTCCGAGGACTCGCCCGGAGCGTCCAGGCCGGTGATACGGAACTGGTTGCCCAGCGGCGACTGGATGGTCGCCAGGCTGATGATCTGCTTCTCTTCCTTGAACGACGGAACGGCGACTTCCTGCTCGACACCGTCGACGACCTGCTTGGTGTAGCGGGTGACCGGCTTCTGCTCGATGAACACCACGGCCATGCTGCGGCCGACGTTGTTGCGGGTAGCGCGGTTCATCAGTTCACCGCCGTGACCATCCAGACGGATGTTCACCTGCGGGCGGCCGTTCTCGTCGAAGCTGGCGCTGGCATCGGTGACCTGGTCACCGGTGATGATCACACCACGCTCCAGGGCTGCCGGCGGACGGCGCGGCTCACGGAATTCGAGGGTTTCGGTGGAGGACTTGATCGCGTCCGGCTCGGCGGCCAGGCGGAATTCCAGGTTGGCGGTCTTGCCGAGGATACGCTTGGCTTCGGCAGTGTCCTGCACGCCCGGCAGCTCGACCACGATACGGTTGGCGCCCTGGCGCTGTACCAGCGGCTCGGAAACGCCCAGCTCGTTCACGCGGTTGCGAACGGTGGTGAGGTTCTGCTTGATCGAGTATTCGCGGATTTCAGCCAGCTTGGTGGCGGTCATACCCAGGCGCAGCACCTGCATGCCGTTGCGCTCGGTCTGGGTGACTTCGAAATCGCGGTAATCCTTGGCGATGATCGACTTGGCCTTGCCCAGGTCGGCCTCTTCGGTGAAGCCCAGCTGGATGCCGCCGTCCTGAACCGGCAGGCTGCGGTAGCGCACGCGCTCTTTGCGCAGCGCACTCTTGATCTCGCTTTCGTAGACCTTCATGCGCGCATCGACGGCCTTGTCCATGTCCACTTCCAGCAGGAAGTGCACACCACCGGACAGGTCGAGACCCAGTTTCATCGGGTGGGCGGCAATGCTGCGCAGCCAGTTCGGGGTGGTCTGCGCCAGGTTCAGGGCGACTACGTAGTCGTCACCCAGTGCGCGGCGGACGATGTCCTTGGCCGGCAACTGGTCTTCCTGCTTGACCAGGCGGATCAGGCCGCTGTTCTTGCCGAGGGAGCCCGCCTTGACGGTGATGCCCGCATCGGTCAGCGCCTTGCTGGCCTTGTCCAGATCGGCCTGGGAAATCTGCAGCGCGGTGCTCGCGCCACTGATCTGTACCGCCGGATCGTCAGGATAAAGGTTGGGTGCGGAGTAGATGAAACCGACGGCCAGGACCGCCAGGATCAGCAGATACTTCCACAGGGGATACTTGTTGAGCATGACACCGCCCGTTATGACGCGGGGCGCATCTTGCGCCCCGTCGATTGGTTTTCTGGTAGTTGGATCAGATTGCCTTCAGGGTGCCTTTCGGCAGCGTGGCGGCGATAGCGGCCTTCTGGAACTTCAGCTCGACGTTGTCGGAAACCTCGACCACGACGAAATCGTCAGCGACCTTGGTCACCTTGCCGGCGATACCGGCGGAAGTGACGACTTCATCGCCCTTCTGCAGGCCGGACAGCAGATTCTTGTGCTCCTTGGAGCGCTTGGCCTGGGGACGCCAGATCATCAGATAGAAGATGACCAGGAAACCGACCAGGAAAATCCACTCGAAACCGGTGCCGGCAGGACCAGCAGCAGCGGCGGGAGCTGCGGCGTCAGCGTAGGCAGCGGGAATTAGAAAGCTCATTGGAAACTCCTGTCACAAAGCTTTTCGAAGATTCTGGGAAAGGTCAGTCCGCCAGCGGCGGCACGGGAAGGCCGCGCTTGGCGTAGAAGGCGTCGACAAAGTTCGCCAATGTACCCTGTTGGATTGCCTCGCGCAAACCAGCCATAAGCCGCTGATAATGCCGCAAGTTGTGGATGGTATTGAGCATGCTGCCGAGCATTTCGCCGCACTTGTCCAGGTGGTAGAGGTAGGCGCGGGAGAAGTGTTTGCAGGTGTAGCAATCGCAGGTTGGGTCCAGTGGCGATTCGTCATGCTTGTGAACCGCGTTGCGAATCTTGATCACCCCGGTGTCAATGAAAAGGTGACCGTTGCGCGCATTGCGGGTCGGCATGACGCAGTCGAACATGTCGACGCCCCGGCGCACACCTTCCACGAGGTCCTCGGGTTTGCCCACACCCATCAGGTAACGAGGTTTGTCCGCGGGCATGTGCTTGGGCAGGAAGTCCAGTACACGGATCATCTCTTCCTTGGGCTCGCCTACCGACAGACCGCCAATGGCCAGGCCATCGAAGCCGATCTCCTGCAGACCTTCGAGCGAGCGCATGCGCAGCTCTTCGTGCATCCCGCCCTGGACGATGCCGAACAGCGCCGACGGGCTGTCGCCATGGGCGACCTTGGAGCGCTTGGCCCAGCGCAGCGACAGCTCCATGGAGCGCTTGGCCACGTCGAACTCGGCCGGGTACGGGGTGCACTCGTCGAAGATCATCACGATGTCCGAGCCCAGCGCGCGCTGGACGGCCATCGACTCTTCCGGCCCCATGAAGACCTTGGCGCCATCCACCGGCGAGGCGAAGTACACGCCCTCTTCCTTGATCTTGCGCAGCGCGCCCAGGCTGAACACCTGGAAGCCGCCGGAATCGGTGAGGATCGGGCCCTTCCACTGCATGAAGTCATGCAGGTCGCCGTGCTTCTGGATCACCTCGGTCCCCGGGCGCAGCCACAGGTGGAAGGTGTTGCCCAGGATGATCTGCGCGCCGATGCCCTCGATGTCGTGCGGGAGCATGCCCTTCACGGTGCCGTACGTGCCCACCGGCATGAACGCCGGGGTTTCCACCACGCCACGGGGGAAGGTCAGGCGGCCGCGACGGGCCTTGCCTTCGGTGGCCAGCAGTTCGAATTTCATGAAACTCATGGATCAGTCCTCGGGGCCGCGCGGCGCGGGATTACGGGTGATGAACATGGCATCGCCGTAACTGAAGAAGCGATAACCCTGCTCCACCGCTGCCGCATAGGCGGCCATCGTCTCCGGGTAGCCGGCAAAGGCGGAGACCAGCATCAGCAGGGTGGATTCGGGCAGGTGGAAATTGGTCACCAGGGCGTCGACCACATGGAACGGCCGGCCCGGGAAGATGAAAATGTCGGTATCGCCACTGAACGGCTTGAGTACGCCATCGCGGGCCGCGCTCTCCAGCGAGCGCACGCTGGTGGTGCCGACCGCGACAACCCGGCCGCCACGCGCCTTGCAGGCCGCCACGGCATCGACCACATCCTGGCTGACTTCCAGCCATTCGTTGTGCATGTGGTGATCTTCGATGCGCTCGACCCGCACCGGCTGGAAGGTACCGGCACCGACGTGCAGCGTGACGAAGGCGGTTTCCACGCCCTTCTCACGGATCGACTCCAGCAGCGCCTCGTCGAAGTGCAGCCCGGCGGTAGGCGCGGCCACGGCGCCGGCGCGCTCGGCGTAGACGGTCTGGTAGCGCTCGCGGTCCGAGTCCTCATCCGGACGATCGATGTAGGGCGGCAGCGGCATATGCCCGACGCGCTCCAGCAGCGGCAGCACGTCCTCACTGAAGCCCAGCTCGAACAGCGCGTCGTGGCGCTGCAGCATCTCGGCCTCGCCACCGCCATCGATGAGAATCTTCGAACCCGGCTTAGGCGATTTGCTGGAGCGCACGTGGGCCAGCACGCGGTGGCTGTCCAGCACGCGCTCCACGAGAATCTCGAGTTTTCCGCCGGAGGCCTTCTGGCCAAACAGGCGGGCAGGAATTACCCGGGTGTTGTTGAACACCATCAGGTCACCCGGCTTGAGGAAGCCGAGAATGTCAGCGAATTGCCGATGGCTGAGCTCGCCGCTCGGACCGTCCAGCACCAGCAGGCGGCTGCCGCGGCGTTCAGGGAGCGGATGGCGGGCGATCAGCGCCTCGGGCAGGTCGAAATGAAAGTCAGCGACGCGCATGGGGGAGCTATCTCGAAGGGGCGCATATCTTAATGGAAATGCCAAATTCTGACCATTCGAGCCGATTGACCGGCGCAGAGCGCCTCCCTATACTGCGCGCCCATTGCCTCGGTGGCGGAATGGTAGACGCGGCGGATTCAAAATCCGTTTCTGGCGACAGAGTGAGAGTTCGAGTCTCTCCCGGGGCACCAAATCAATCTCGTAAGACATTGCTCTTACGGGATTTTTTTGTTTTTGGCGGCACAACTATGGTGCTATCGGCGGAGCCTTAGGCTTCACCATTGAGCCGCGCCTTGCCACTGCACAAGCACTCTGCAAACACTGGTCTACGCTCCTCCAATGGCCGTATCGTACGGCCCTCGATCCTCACGGACTGGAGGTTGAAATGGCAGCGTACGCCAGCGATATGGACATCAAGAACGAGCTCACGCCTCACTGGTCAGTGATCTGCTCGACGATGAAACCCATCTGGTACAAATTCCGCGGCAAGACGCAGGATGAGCAGATTACCAACGAGTCAGCCGCCGCCTGGCGGGTCTACTCGAACACCAAAGCCAGTACCCTTGACGAGCTCTTGCTGGGTGATCTGAAGCTACGCTCCCACGTCGAAATCATGAATAACTTCGGCACCACGTCAGGCAGCGTGACGACTCTGGAGAGAGGCACGCTGCACGGCGATGGCAATCAGGTCATCGGCCCCGAGCAGATTACCGCGACCATCCGCAAGAACATGATCGCGTCCGGGATCATTACCGAAACCCAGACCGACAAGCCGCCTGCATACATCGCCAACGTCACCCGCCATTTCCGCAATGGCAGCGTTCTGAACGACGGTTTTTGGTGGCCACTGATCAATGACGCCTGGCTGATCGGCGGAGTCCACTCCTTCAAGCGCTTTCACCTGGCCCTGGCGAGCATCGACGAAGGCCTGTTGTGGGATTCCTCGCCCAAACCCAAGGGGCCGCGCCTGCGGATGCTTGGCCGGGAGCTGATTGGCCTGCACGAAGCGGGGTACCGCCTAATCGGCCTGCCAGCGTGGGCGATCAAAAAGGAACATGTCGATGAAGAGGGCCAGAAAACGGAGACCCGTACCCCGGTTGCCAGCAGCTCGGTAAGGGCGACCATAGGCTACGTCTTCGCCCCCACCGAGAAGACAAAGGCGCTGGCCCTATCCTTCACCAGCTACCGGGCGGCCATCGATAACTTCAAGAGTCTGGATGACATTCGCTCTGCGATTCTCGACGAGAGCAAGGCGCTCGCATTCGACGCCTACGACTTCAGCAAGATCTGAACCCACGCAGGACTGCCGCGCTGGCTACCGCCAGACACTTGAACGACCTCGCCATCAGCGGTTTGTTTCATTCCTGGCTTTCAGCGCTTCGATGAAATCGGGCAGCGACATCGGCTTGCCGAACAGGTAGCCCTGCAGCACGTCCACCTCGCGTTGCGCGAGATAGCGCCATTGCTCCTCGGTTTCCACGCCCTCCGCCACAATCCGCAGATTCAGCTTGCCGCATAGCTCGACGATGCTGTCCAGGATGTGCGAGGACAATGCGTCCACGCCGATCATCGCGACGAAACTTCGATCGATCTTCAACGCATCCACCTTGAATCGGTGCAAATAGGCAAGGCTGGAGTTACCCGTACCGAAGTCGTCGATGGACAGGAATATGCCGTGCGCATGGAGTTGGTCGAACAACTCGTCCGTCGCCTCGCTGGACGCGATCAGTTCGCGCTCGGTCAACTCCAGGGTCAGGCCCGGACGACAGGGCAGGAAGCGAGCCTGGAAATCACGGCAATCGTCGAGCAGGCCCGGCTCGGCGAAGTGCCGAGCGCTGATGTTGAAGCCAAGGTGGAAGCCCTCCCCCAGCAATGGCCCGTGAGGCGCCAGGCCGTCTGCGACCTGGTGCATGAGATCGCGGGTCATGGGCACGATCAGGCCAGAGCGTTCGGCCATGGGGATGAACAGATCAGGCCCGACCATGCCTTCGCGCGGGTGCATCCAGCGCATCAGCACCTCGGCACCTATCCAGCGGCCATCTCGCGCATCCACCAGCGGCTGCAGGTAAGGGACGAATTCCCCGGCGAGCAGCGCACGCTCCAGCTCCAGGCTCGGCGTAGCCGAGCGCCCCCAGAGCCAGAAGCAAACGAGGCCGGAGATGCCACCCAGCATGAACATCAGCACCACCAGAGGCAGGGAATCCTCGCGGATGTGCCGCCACTGCGCCCCCGCGGGGAATCCGCCAATCACCGAGTAGGGGAATCTCTTCGAGCGCTGCACGATATGCCCCAGTGGCAGGGGCGCCGGCTGGCCATCGTGCACGGCGCCTTCCTCGTCCATCCATTGCCGGCCGACCTGCAGTTGCAGGTCACTTCGCTGGTCCACCAACTGCAGCGTATTGCTCAGGTAGCGGCCGTCCACGGTCGCCAACGCCGCATGGCTGCCTTCGGGGCGCCGCAGCACCAGCAGCGCGAAGTCGGGCGTCACGGCGTTGCCAGCCATCATGCGCAGTTGGCCATCGACATAGAGCCCCGGGTCTAGGTGCTCGTCGAATTCTCCGAACAGCGATGTGCAATAAATGACGTTGTCTCGCGTCAGGTTGACCGAACGCACGAACGGCACCACGGCGACCTGCTCACGCAACACCAGCGTGGCGTCGTCGCAAGGTTCCTCGGCATGCAGCAGCGCCACGCGGGCGGCGCTGGTGGCATTGCCGAGCATCACGTCGAACAGGCGCACCGCCTCGTTGGACGCGGTACGCGCCTCCACGGAGAGACTGCGCAACGTCTGCCAGTAGATGATGGCGCTGCCCAGCACCAGGGGCAGCAGTGCCATGGACACGGAGAACACCAGCCGGGGCAGCAGTCTGCGCCGGGTGTAGCTGCGTAGAGGCATCCTTGATCCTTGCTCGGCGGGCATCGCGACCTGCGACGCATTGCCACTCCCCCTTGGGCAGCAGCGCCCTTTCAGCTTAGAACAGCGTCCGCCGGGGAACGCCTCCCCGGTGCGGAATCCGTATAATCCGACCCGAATCCTCCTGATCGCCACAGAAGACGCCATGCCCAAGCCGCCGCAGCTCCAGCCCGCGGGAGATTTCCCGCCCGCCACGCTCATTCGTCGTTTCGCCGCGATGTTCTATGACTTCCTGCTCTGCGTGGCGCTGCTGATGGTGGTGACGCTGATCTACCAGCAAGGCTTCCTGCGCCTGATCTACGGCAGCGAGAAGCTCAAGCTGCTGGCCGACCAGGGCGCGCTCACCGGCGACCCGCTGCTGTCGAGCCTACTGTTCATCAGCCTTTTTGCCTTCTTCGCCAAGTTCTGGACCCACAGCGGCCAGACGCTGGGAATGCAGGTCTGGGGCGTTCGCGTGCAGAACGCCAACGGCACGCGCATCAGCCTGATGCAGGCGTTGCTGCGCTTCGTCATCGCCATCGGCTCATGGGCCTGCCTGGGGCTGGGCTTCCTCTGGATGCTCTGGGACAAGGACAAGCGCACCTGGCAGGACCGCTATTCCGAAAGCGTCGTGGTGCAGATTCCCAAGGCGGTGCGCAAGGCCGCACAAGGCCGGGGCTGAAATCCCAGGCAGAAAAAAGCCGGCGATTGCCGGCTTTTCTTTTGCGCGCGCGGATTATCCCGCCCTTCGCAACAGCAGTGCACCGAGGAAGGCGCAGATCGCCGCGGGCACCAGCACCGCCAGCAACGGCGGGAAGTTGAAGACCTGGCTGGAAGGGCCGAGCAGGTCCTGGGCGATGCGGAAGGTGAAGCCCACCAGCACGCCGGTGAACACCCGCTGTCCCAAGGTCACGCTGCGCAGCGGGCCGAAGATGAAGGAGATCGCCATCAGCACCAGCGCGGCAGTCACCATCGGCTGGAGAATCTTGGTCCAGAACGCCAGCCAGTAGCGATTGGAGTTCAGGCCCTGGTCCTGGAGATAGTGGATGTAACTCCACAGGCCGGTGATCGACAGCGCTTCCGGCTCCATCACCACGGTGTTGAGCAACTGCGGGCTGAGCTGGATGTTCCAGGCTTCGTTAGCCTTTTTCAGCACTTCGCTGCGTTTTTCCTCGGCATGAAGGATCGTGGTGGTCACGTCCTGCAGCGTCCACTGATTGTCCTGGAACACTGCCTGGCGAGCGAAGCTGGCAGTCTGCAGGCGGCGGGTCTCGTCGAAGTCGTAACGGGTCACGCCCAGCAACACGCCATCCGGACGCACCACGTTGATGTGGATGAATTCGCGCCCCTGGCGGTGCCACAGGCCGGACTTGGAGCTTTGCGCACCGTTGCCGCTCTGGGCCAGGGCGCGACCGCTCTGGGCCGCGGTCTCGGTGTAGGGCACCACGTACTCGCCGATCAGGATGCCGACGAACATCAGCACCAGCATCGGCTTCATGACCGCCCAGACGATGC
Organism: Pseudomonas sp. PDNC002; assembly: GCF_016919445.1. Taxonomy (NCBI): domain Bacteria; kingdom Pseudomonadati; phylum Pseudomonadota; class Gammaproteobacteria; order Pseudomonadales; family Pseudomonadaceae; genus Pseudomonas; species Pseudomonas sp. PDNC002. Next base: position 6,001,072 of record NZ_CP070356.1, read on the forward strand.
GCTGCAGGGAAACCCCGGCGGCACGCATGATGGTCAGCTCGCTGTTGCTGGCCAGGGTGCCGAGGCCAACCAGGCAGCCGATCAGCGCGGCCATCGGCAGCATGTCGTAGCCGCGGCTCGGCGCGGTGAGCAGCACGAACTTGAGCGCTTCGGTGAGCGTGTAGGTGTCGCTGATCTGGCCCAGTTGGTCGACGAAGGCGAACAGCTCGGCCAGTCCGAGGATGACGCCGAGCACGGCCAGGATGGCAACGAAAACGGTGATGCCGATGTAACGATCCAGCTTACGCATGCTTCGGCTCCCGGCCCGAATTCGCCCGCTTCGCGGCCAGCTTCAGCCGCAGCGGTTCCCAGTACAACAACAGCAGGCCGATGGCCAGGAAGATTCCATGAATCCACCACAGGCCCAGTGCCATGGGGATCTTGCCCTTGTCGAGCATGCCGCGCCCGGCGATCAGCAGCGCCAGGTAGGCCATGTACAGCAGCACCGCCGGCAGCAGCTTGAGGAAGCGGCCCTGGCGCGGGTTGACGCGCGCCAGCGGCACGGCCAGGAACGTCACCACGAACACCAGCAGCGGGATCGAGAAGCGCCATTGCAGCTCGGACTGCAGTTTCGGATCGTCGCTGCCCAGCAGCTCGGAGGTGGGAATGGCGTCCCGGTCGTCGATTTCGCTGCTTACTTCCGGCTTGGGCAGCAGCACGCCGTAGGTGTCGTACTTGATTTCCCGGTAGTCCGCCTGGCCCGGCGTGCCGTCATAGCGGTAGCCGTTCTTGAGGATCAGGTAGCGGCTGCCGTCGGGATGGATTTCCTGCACGCCAGTGGTGCCGACCAGCACCGACGTATCGCCGTCCTTGCCGTTGTGCGGGCGGTTCTTGTCGGAAATGAACACACCGCCGAGCTCGGTTCGCTCGTTGGCCAATGTCTCGGTGTAGGTTACCCGCGTGCCGTCGCGCATCGACTGGAAGCGCCCGGGCGCCAGGGTGTCGAATTCGGTCATCGCGTCCTGCTTGTTCAGCAGCAGCTGCATCTGGGTGATGCCCTGGGGCGCGAGCCAGAAGCTCAGCCAGGCCACCAGCAGCGCGATGAAGAAGGCCGGCGCCAGGGTATAGGCCAGCAGACGCTGCTGGCTCATGCCGGTGGCGGTGAGCACGGTCATCTCGCTGTCGAGATACAGGCGGCCATAGGCCAGCAGGATGCCGAGGAACAGGCCCAGCGGCAGGATCAGCTGGAGGAAGCCCGGCAGGCGCACCCCCATGATCATGAACAGCGAACCCGGATCGAGCAGGCCCTGGGCCGCCTGTGCCAGGTATTTGATGAAGCGGCCGCTCATGATGATCACCAGCAGCACGGCGCTCACCGCGCTCATGGTGATCAGCACTTCACGGGACAGGTAACGGAAGACAATCAAACCGGACACTCCAGGGTTGTCACGCTCAGGCGGCTACGCTCAAACTAGCCGCCGTGAAGCATTGCCGGCCCGCGTAGACGCGACCCAGCGCAAATAGCCGGCATTATCCTGCGATTCGCCGGGCCTGTCACTGCGCAGTCCACCTTCATTCGCAGACCATTCTGCTCTTTGTCCCGGGGACACTCAGCCATGGAATTCCTTGTAAAAAGCGTACGTCCGGAAACCCTGAAGACCGCCACCCTGGTCATCGCCGTGGGCGAAGGCCGCAAGCTCGGCGCCACTGCCAAGGCGGTGGACGAGGCGACCGGCGGTGCCGTCAGCGCCCTGCTCAAGCGTGGCGACCTGGCAGGCAAGGTGGGTCAGACTCTACTCCTGCAAGATTTACCCAACCTTAAGGCCGAGCGCGTGCTGCTGGTCGGCGCCGGCAAAGAGCGCGAACTCTCCGACCGCGCCTACCGCAAACTGGTTTCCGCCGTTCTCGGCAATTTGAAGAACCTGGGCGGCGCCGACGCCGTCCTGGCCCTCGGCGATCTGGCGGTAAAAGGCCGCAACGCCCACGGCAAGGCCCGCCTGCAGGTAGAAACCCTGGCCGACGGCACCTACGTCTTCGACCGCTTCAAGAGCCAGAAGGCCGAAGCACCGAAGCTGAAAAAGATCACCCTGCTGGCCGACAAGGCTGACGCCGCCGCCGTCGAACAAGGCGCCAAGGAAGCCCAGGCCATCGCCAATGGCATGGCCCTGACCCGCGACCTGGGCAACCTGCCGCCGAACCTCTGCCACCCGACCTTCCTGGGCGAACAGGCCAAGGCGCTGGGCAAGGAATACAAGGGGCTGAAAGTCGAAGTCCTCGACGAGAAGAAACTGCGCGAACTGGGCATGGGCTCCTTCCTCGCCGTCGCCCAGGGCAGCGACCAGCCGCCGCGCCTGATCGTGCTGCAGTACAACGGCGCGAAGAAGAAGGACGAAGCCCCGCACGTCCTGGTCGGCAAGGGCATCACCTTCGACACCGGCGGCATCAGCCTGAAGCCTGGCCTGGGCATGGACGAGATGAAGTTCGACATGTGCGGCGCCGCCAGCGTGTTCGGCACCTTCCGCGCCGTGCTGGAGCTGCAGCTGCCGATCAACCTGGTGGGCGTGATGGCCTGCGCCGAGAACATGCCCAGCGGCGGCGCCACCCGTCCTGGCGACATCGTCACCACCATGAGCGGCCAGACCGTCGAAATCCTAAACACCGACGCCGAAGGCCGCCTGGTGCTGTGCGACGCACTGACCTACGTCGAGCGCTTCAAGCCGCAGTCCGTGGTGGACATTGCCACCCTCACCGGCGCCTGCATCGTCGCCCTGGGCTCCAACACCTCGGGCCTGATGGGCAACAACGACGCGTTGATCAAGCAACTGCTCAAGGCCGGCGAAGTCGCCGACGACCGCGCCTGGCAACTGCCGCTGTTCGACGAGTACCAGGAGCAGTTGGACAGCCCCTTCGCCGACATCGCCAACATCGGCGGGCCGAAGGCCGGCACCATTACCGCCGGCTGCTTCCTGTCGCGCTTCGCCAAGAAGTTCCACTGGGCGCACCTGGACATCGCCGGCACCGCCTGGATCAGTGGTGGCAAGGACAAGGGCGCCACGGGCCGCCCGGTTCCGCTGCTGACCCAGTATCTGCTGGACCGCGCCAAGTAATGGCACAGTGCAATCTGCCGATGGGATCGAACGCATGACGCGTGTGGATTTCTACGTCATTCCCAGCGCCGATCCCGACGCACGCCTGACCATCGCCTGCCGCCTGGCCGAAAAGGCCTGGCGGCAAGGCATGCGCATCTTCGTGCTGTGCAGCGACGAGGCCCAGCGCGAGGCGCTGGATGCCCGGCTGTGGAACTTCCGCGGTGAAACCTTCATCCCACACAACGCGGTGGAAGAAGACGCCGACTCGCCGATCGTGCTCGCCCTGGGCGAGCCGCCGGAGAGTCACAAGGACCTGCTGATCAACCTGACCCTCGCCATTCCCACCTTCGTCGACCGCTTCAACCGCGTCGCCGAGCTGGTAATCGAGGAGCCGGCGATTCGTCAGGCCGCGCGGGAGAATTTCCGCCGATACCGCGAGCAAGGCTATCCTTTGCAGGACCATCGCCTGCCGCGCCCTTGAGAACGCTTCAACTAAGACCATGGACAGCCGTAAGCCCCCGCACGACCCCGACCACCTGCTGGAAGACCTGAAGAAGATCCAGGACCTGCTGGACGAGTCCGGCGTCGAGCCGCCTCTGCTCACCGAATCCTTCGAGCCGGACAACATTCCGCTGCTGTCCGACGTCGTCACGCCTGCGCCCCAGGCCCCGGCGCCGCCTGCCATCCAACCGGTCGAGCCGAACCCCTTGCCCCAGGCTAGCGAGCTGAATCGCCTGGACCTGGAGCTGCGCGCCGCCGCTCAACTGATCCTGCAGGATGTCATCGACGACTTCGCGCCGCAGATCGAAGCCGAACTGCAGCGCCGCCTGGAAGCGCGGATGCAGCGCCTGCTGGCCCAGCGCAAGCCCTAACCCAACGTAGGGCGTATAACGCTCCGCGTTATACGCCGATTGGCCTTGATCCCAGGGCAGGCTGCGCTCGACCTTGGCGACGGGCCAGTTGAAACGTGCCGGCGTACAACCGCGAACGGTTGTATGCCCTACGGCCGCCTCGCTCCTACAACTCCCCTTTGGGCACACGGCCATCCGCGCCGGTGGCCTGAGCGCCCCGCCTCCCGTTATACTCAGCGGTTTTCCGTCTAGCCTTATCAGGGTCCCGCCGCACTCATGGACAAGACCTACCAGCCCCACGCCATTGAATCCCACTGGTATCCCCTGTGGGAGAAAGAGAACTACTTCGCCCCGCAAGGTTCCGGCGAGCCGTACACCATCATGATCCCGCCGCCGAACGTCACCGGCAGCCTGCACATGGGTCACGGCTTCAACAACGCCATCATGGACGCGCTGATCCGCTACCGCCGCATGCAGGGCCGCAACACCCTGTGGCAGCCGGGCACCGACCACGCCGGCATCGCCACCCAGATGGTGGTGGAACGCCAGCTGGCCGCCCAAGGCATCGCCCGTCATGACCTGGGCCGCGAGAAGTTCCTGGAGAAGGTCTGGGAATGGAAGGACCAGTCCGGCGGCACCATCACCCGCCAGATTCGTCGCCTGGGCTCTTCCGTGGACTGGTCGCGCGAGCGCTTCACCATGGACGACGGCCTCTCCGAAGCGGTCAAGGAAGCCTTCGTGCGCCTGCACGACGACGGCCTGATCTACCGCGGCAAGCGCCTGGTCAACTGGGACACCAAGTTCCACACCGCCATTTCCGATCTGGAAGTGGAGAACCACGACGAGAAGGGCCACCTCTGGCACCTGCGCTACCCGCTGGCCGATGGCAACAAGACCGCCGACGGCAAGGACCACCTGATCGTCGCCACCACCCGTCCGGAAACCATGCTGGGTGACAGCGCGGTCGCCGTGCACCCGGAAGACGAGCGTTACGCCGCCCTGATCGGCACCTTCATCGACCTGCCGCTGGTGGGCCGCCGCATCCCGATCATCGCCGACGACTACGTCGACCGCGAGTTCGGCACCGGCTGCGTGAAGATCACCCCGGCCCACGACTTCAACGACTATGAAGTCGGCAAGCGCCACAACCTGCCGCTGATCAACATCTTCGACAAGAACGCCGCCGTGCTCGGTACCGCCCAGGTGTTCCAGCTCGACGGCAGCGTCAACACCGAGTTCGACGCCAGCCTGCCCGCCGCCTATGCCGGCCTCGACCGCTTCGTCGCACGCAAGCAGATCGTCGCCGACTTCGAAGCCGCCGGCCTGCTCGAGAAGATCGACGACCACGCGCTGAAAGTGCCCAAGGGCGACCGCTCCGGCACAGTCATCGAACCGTGGCTGACCGACCAGTGGTACGTCTCCACCAAGCCGCTGGCCGAACCCGCCATCGCCGCCGTGGAAGACGGCCGCATCCAGTTCGTGCCCAAGCAGTACGAAAATATGTACTTCAGCTGGATGCGCGATATCCAGGACTGGTGCATCAGCCGTCAGCTGTGGTGGGGCCACCGCATCCCCGCCTGGTACGACGACGCCGGCAACGTCTACGTCGGCCGCAACGAAGCCGAAGTGCGCGCCAAGCACAACCTGGGCGACGCCAACCTGCGCCAGGACGAAGACGTCCTCGACACCTGGTTCAGCTCGGGCCTGTGGACCTTCTCCACCCTCGGCTGGCCGGAACAGACCGAATACCTGAAGACCTTCCACCCCACCGACGTCCTGGTGACCGGCTTCGACATCATCTTCTTCTGGGTCGCGCGCATGATCATGTTGACCATGCACCTGATCAAGAATGGCGATGGCACCGCGCAGATTCCGTTCAAGACCGTCTACGTCCACGGCCTGGTGCGCGATGGCCAGGGCCAGAAGATGTCCAAGTCCAAGGGCAACGTGCTCGACCCGCTGGACATCGTCGACGGCATCACCCTCGACGAACTGCTGGAGAAACGCACCAGCGGCATGATGCAGCCCAAGCTTGCCGAGAAGATCGCCAAGCAGACCAAGGCCGAGTTCCCCGAAGGTATCGCCAGCTACGGCACCGACGCCCTGCGCTTCACCTTCTGCTCGCTGGCGTCCACCGGTCGCGACATCAAGTTCGACATGGGCCGCGTCGAGGGTTACCGCAACTTCTGCAACAAGCTGTGGAACGCTGCCAACTTCGTCATCGAGAACACCGATGGCAAGGACACCGGCGTGAATGGCGAGCCGGTCGAGCTGTCCTCCGTGGACCGCTGGATCATCTCCGCCCTGCAGCGCACCGAGATCGAAGTCGCCCGTCAGCTCGATGCCTTCCGCTTCGACCTGGCCACCCAGGCCCTCTACGAGTTCATCTGGGACGAGTACTGCGCCTGGTACCTGGAACTGGTCAAGCCGGTGCTGTGGGACGAGAACGCCCCCATCGAACGTCAGCGCGGCACCCGTCGCACCCTGGCGCGCGTGCTGGAAACCGCACTGCGCCTGGCGCACCCGTTCATGCCATTCATCACCGAGGAAATCTGGCAGCGCATCAAGACCGCCGCTGGCAAATCCGGTGAGACTCTGATGCTGCAACCCTGGCCGATCGCCGACGAGGCGAAGATCGATGCCGCCGCCGAAGGCGACATCGAGTGGGTCAAGGCGCTGATGCTGGGCATCCGCCAGATCCGTGGCGAGATGAACATCTCCATGGCCAAGCGCATCGACCTGGTGCTGAACAACGCATCGCCCGAAGACCACCGTCGCCTGGCCGACAACGAGCCGCTGCTGATGAAGCTGGCCAAGCTCGAGACCATCCGCGTGCTGGACGAAGGCGAAGAACCACCGATGTCCGCCACCGCGCTGGTCGGCGACCTGCAGGTGCTAGTGCCGATGGCCGGCCTGATCGACAAGGCCGCCGAGATGGCGCGCCTGGACAAGGAAATCCAGCGCCTGGAAGGCGAAGTCAAACGCGTGGGCGGCAAGCTGTCCAACGAAGGCTTCGTCGCCAAGGCTCCGCCGGAAGTGATCGAGAAGGAACGCGCCAAGCTGGCTGAAGCCGAGCAGGCGGTGACCAACCTGATCCAGCAGCGCGAGAAGATCGCCAGCCTGTAAGTGCCACCGAAAGGCCCGCCCCGCGCGGGCCTTTTGCTTTTCCGCGGTGCTCACTTCAGCCAACTGCAACGCATGGATGGATCGCCCGATGAATCGCGAGACGACCGTCAGGTTGCTGGAGAACAGCAAGGCGGCACTGACACACCGCTTCGGTGTCGTTCGCCGATCAAATTCCCCTCTCCCTGACCCTCTCCCGCAAGCGGGAGAGGGGACCGTTCGGTGCAGAATGTAACCAAAGTGTCAGCCGGCACTGACTGCCCCCTCTCCCTTCAGGGAGAGGGCTGGGGAGAGGGCCAATACATGCACGGATTTGCCGGGGAAGACTGCTCCCAGCAATCCCTTCTCTCTTAATACACCGTCCCCACCGGATACACGTAGGCATTCACGTCATAGAACGGCGTGCGCTGGTAGAACCACTGCAGGCGCGCCTGCGCGTCCTTGGCGAAGGCCTTGTCGTCCTTGAGCTTCTTCTCGAACTCGGCCTTGAGCTTCGGGTCCTCGGCGAGCATCTTGCGCGCCATCGGTTCCATCACGTACTCCTCCGGCTCCTCGGCAACCACCAGCGTCGAGTTGAAGAAGCCCCACGACCAGAACGAGTCCGGGCTTTCCGCCGTCAGCAGGTTGATCGCCAGCACGCCCAGCGGCTGGTCGGTGTCGATCACCACAGAGCCCGCCGGGTAGGTCTGCAGGCGCTGGAACGGCTTGCCCACGCCACTGACCAGCAGGTGCCCCTCGTAGCCGGGAATCTCGTTGGTGGCGGCGCGATCCGGCTCGAAGCCGCCGGCCAGCTTGATGTCGTCCATGCGGTTCAGGGTCACCTCGATGGGCGTGGCCTTGTCCAGGGTCTTCATCTGGATGCCGTGGGATTTCAGGCGCGCGATCACCTCGCTCCACTGCACCGGCACCACGAACTGCTTCGGCCGCTTCACCACCAGGTCCGGCACCGAGTTATCGCTGATCGGCACATTGAGTTGCTTGGGCTTGTTGCTCCAGACGATGGTCTTCTTCCCGGTGATCGGCGACTCCTCGTAGCGGTAGTCGCCCACGATGAACGGCGTGTGCTGCTCCTTGCCGGGCTTCCAGGTGAGGATCACCTCCTTCTGCGCGGCCAGCCGCTCACGATCCTTGGCGATGGCCTGCTTGAGCGAATCGGCGTTATCACCGATCACCTGGAACATCGCCTTGAGCATCACATAGTTGCCCAGCACCTGGGTTTCGTAGGGATGCAGCGCGTGCTGCTCGATGAGGATCGACGGCACGTTGCGGATATCGCCGTACTGGTTGGAGAAGCGCGCCAGGTCCGTGCGATAGGGGTAGTAACCCTTGGTCGGGTCCTGGTTGTCGTTGAAGCTGATGCACTCGTGGACCACATGGCCGTCGCCTTCCAGCTCCTTGTAAACAGGCGGCCGCATGACCTTGTCCATCCATTCACTGGAGGCCGGCGACCAGCCGTTGCCGTTGTGGCAATAGGAGCTGTCGTAGGGGTACATGGCGCCGTCGGTGGAATGGGTGTCGGCGAAGAAGCTCAAGTCGTACTGGTTGAACACCGAGGCGACGTTGCGGATTTCCGCGCTGTCGAGCTTGGTGAAGTCGCGGTTGAGGTTGTAGTTCAGGCCGTTGACCCGCCAGCCGGTGACTTCCGGACCGTTCTGGTTGATCCGCCCGTAGGGGCTGCGGCGCAGGTCGCCGTCGATGTTCACGGTGGGGATGAACAGGATGTTGACCTTGTGCAGCAGCCCGGCCAGCGGCTTGTCGCCGGTGGTCATGTCGCGCAGCAGCATGAACATCGCGTCCTTGCCATTGGCCTCTCCGGGGTGGATTTCCGCCTCGACAAAAATGGTCGGCTTGCTGGACTTGTTCAGCCCCGCCGCCGACTTGTCCGCCTCGCGGCTGGCGGTGACCAGCAGCATCGGCTCGCCGGTGGCGCTGTTCTCCGGCAGGTCGCTGAGAGTGATGACGCCGCCCGAAGCATCCGCCAGCTTCTGCAGCCAGGCACGGGTCTGGTGGTAATCGGAGGTTTCCTTGAAGCCGCTGGATTCGGCCAGGGTGATCAGCGGGTTGTCGGCCTTGGCGATGTATTTCGTGCTGGTCAGCTTCTGCTCGAACATCGCCGGCAGGATGCGGGTCTTGGCCGCAGCGCCGTAGCCGCTGTCATCGATATACCCCGGCGCCGAAGGCAGGGCGGCGTACAGGGGCAGGCTGGCGGTGGCGAACAGGCCGGCGAGCAATGCTCGGGACGAGAGGTGGTACATGGGAGGTTCTCCTTTTGCAGCAAAACGTCCTGCGGACGCAGGCGCGCCCGTGCATCAACCATAGTCAACGCCGGGGAAAAGCCAGCGCGGTTCGTCGTCGCGCCCGCTCTACGGCGGCGTATTCATTCCTCGAAGGAATGACCTTGCGAAGAATGCTCGCTTGGATCCCCGTGGCAGTTGTTCGAAGATCAGCGCACCCCTGCCCCCTCCAGGAACCCGATTCCCATGTCCGACCTTCCGGCCCGCAACGGCGGCCAGATTCTCGTCGATGCCCTGCTGCGCCACGCAGCGGATACCGTCTACTGCATCCCCGGCGAAAGCTACCTGCCGGTGCTCGATGCCCTGCACGACGCCCTTGATATCCAGACCATCGTCACCCGCCACGAAGGCGCCGCCTCGAACATGGCCGACGCCTACGGCAAGCTGACCGGGCGCCCGGGCATCTGCTTCGTCACCCGCGGGCCGGGCGCGACCCACGCGGCCAACGGCGTGCACACCGCGATGCAGGACTCGACACCGATGATCCTGTTCATCGGCCAGGTGGAAAGCGCCTTCAAGGGCCGCGAAGCCTTCCAGGAAGTGGACTACCGGCAGATGTTCGGCGGCCTGGCCAAGTGGGCCACGGAGATCGACGACATCCGTCGCATTCCCGAAGTCATCGCCCGCGCCTTCCGCGTCGCCCAATCCGGGCGGCCGGGACCGGTGGTGATCGGTCTGCCGGAGGAAGTGCTGTTCGGCTCGGCGCAGGTCGCTGACGTCGCGCCGACGCCGATCACCCGCGCCGCACCGACGACCGACGCGCTGGCCGAACTGCGCGAACGCCTGGCCAAGGCGCGGCGCCCGCTGCTGATCGTCGGCGGCACTGGCTGGACCCGTGATGCCTGCGAGCAGGTCCGCCACTTCGCCCGCGCCAACCGCCTGCCACTGGTAGCTTCGTTCCGTCGCCAGGACCTGATCGACAACCGCGACGAACAGTACGCCGGCCAGCTCGGCTTCGGCGCCTCGCCCAAGCTCACCGCACGGGTGCAGGAAGCCGATCTCCTGCTGGTGCTCGGCTCACGGCTGAGCGAAACGCCCACCGCCGGCTACACCCTCATCCAGAGCCCACGTCCATTGCAGGCGATGATCCACGTACACGCCGACGCCAGCGAGCTGGGCCGCGTCTACCAGGCCGACCAGACGATCGAGGCCGGCATGCCGGAGATCGCCGCCGCCCTGGCCAGTCTCGAACCCATCACTGAAGCACCCTGGGCCGACTGGACCGCCGCCGCCCGCGCCGACTACCTGGCCTACGCCACCCCACCGCAACCTACCGAACCACCGCAAGGCGTAGACCTGGCGCAGGTCGTCCAGTACCTCAACGAAACGCTCCCGGACGACGCGGTGATCAGCAACGGCGCCGGCAACTACGCCGTCTGGGTGCACCGTTTCTACCGCTACCGCAGCCCCCGCAGCCAGTTGGCCCCCACCAACGGCGCCATGGGTTACGGCTTCCCCGCCGCCATCGCCGCCAAGCTGCGCGACCCGCAACGCAGCGTGGTGTGCTTCGCCGGCGACGGCTGCTTCATGATGTACCCGCAGGAGCTGGCCACCGCCGTGCAGTACGGCGCGGCACTGACCGTCATCGTGGTCAACAACGGCATGCTCGGCACCATCCGCATGCACCAGGAGCGCGAATACCCCGGCCGCATCAGTGCCACGCAGCTGCGCAACCCGGACTTCGTCGCCCTCGCCCGGGCCTTCGGCGCCCACGGCGAGCTGGTCGAACGCACCGAGGACTTCGCCGCCGCCTTCGAACGCGCCCAGGCCAGCGGCAAGCCGGCGTTGATCGAACTGCGCACCGATCCGAAGCAGATCACCCCGGTCGCGCGCCTCCCGTAACCACGGGATCGTCCCGCGCGCAGGGCGTCACGCTTCGCTAAGCTGCATCGGATCAACGCATCGTGCCCATCGCAGCGGGCACAATGGCGCGCCGAAAAAACGCTAGGGAAGCGCATGAGTCTGCAACTGATCTGGGTCCTCGCCCTGCTCGCCACTGCGGTCGGGCTGTTCATCATCAACCGGCCACGCATGGACGTGGTCGCCCTGCTGGTGATGGTCGCCCTGCCGCTGTCCGGCATCCTCAGCGTGCAGGAATCGCTGGCCGGCTTCGCCGATCCCAACGTCATCCTGATCGCCGCGCTGTTCGTCATCGGCGAAGGCCTGGTGCGCACCGGCGTGGCCTACCGCATCGGCGAATGGCTGACCCGCCGAGCCGGCGCCAGCGAGACGCGCCTGCTGGTGTTGCTGATGCTCGCCGTGGCCGGCCTCGGTTCGGTGATGAGCTCCACCGGCGTGGTCGCCATCTTTATCCCCGTGGTGCTGAGCATCGCCGCGCGTCTGCATGTCTCTCCGCGCCGGCTGATGATGCCGCTGAGCTTCGCCGGGCTGATCAGCGGCATGCTCACCCTGGTCGCCACCGCACCCAACGTGGTGGTGCACAGCGAGCTGGTGCGTGAAGGCTCGAAGGGTTTCAGCTTCTTCAGCTTTACCCCGTTCGGCCTGGTCGTGCTGGTGCTCGGCGTCGGCTACATGCTGGTGGCGCGGCGCTGGCTGGGCGATGACCCGGGTGACGCCGGGCAGAGCGTCAAGCGGCGCACCTTGAGCGACCTGATCCGCGACTACCAGTTGGCCGGCCGCGAACGTCGCCTGCGCATCCGCGCCGACTCACAACTGGTCGGCATGAGCCTGGGCGATGTGGAGCTGCGGGCCCGCGCCGGGACCAACGTGGTCGCCATCGAGCGCATGGTGCATTTTCGCCTGAAGATTCTCAGCCCGACCGCCAACATTCTCCTGCAGGCCGGCGACGTGCTGCTGGTGGATATCTACGGTGATCGCAGCGACCTGCTGGGTATGTACCACGAGTTCGGCCTGGAGCCGCTGAGCCTGCAGGGCGACTATTTCACCGAACGCGCCCACGAGGTGGGCATGGCCGAAGTCACCCTGCCGCCGGAGTCCGGATTGCTGGGCAGGAGCGTGCGCGACCTGGAGTTCCGCAGCCAGTTCGGTCTCAACGTGGTCGGCCTGCGGCGCAACCGCGAGGCGCTGGTGGAGGGCCTGCTGGAGGCCAAGCTGAAGGTCGGCGATACCCTGCTGGTGATCGGCGGCTGGAAGGAAATCCGCCAGTTGCAGGCACGCGCCCGCGACTTCCTCGTCCTCAGCCTGCCTGCCGAGGTGGACGAGGCCGCTCCCGCCGCCAGCCAGGCGCCCCACGCGCTGTTCAGCCTGGCGGTGATGGTGATCCTGATGGTCAGCGGGCTGGTGCCCAACGTCATGGCCGCGCTGATCGCCTGCCTGCTGATGGGCGCTTTCCGCTGCATCGACATGGACAGCGCCTATCGCTCCATCCACTGGCAGAGCCTACTGCTGATCGTTGGCATGCTGCCCTTCGCTCTCGCCCTGCAGAAGACCGGCGGGATCACCCTGGCGGTCAACGGGCTGGTCGGCGCCCTCGGCGGCGCGGGCCCTTATGCCATCCTCGCCAGCCTGTTCGTGCTCACCGCGGTGATCGGCCTGTTCATCTCCAACACCGCCACCGCCGTGCTCATGGCGCCGGTGGCCATCGCCACGGCCAAGGCACTTGGCGCCTCTCCCGAAGCCTTCGCGATGATCGTCGCGCTGGCCGCCTCGGCGGCCTTCATGACGCCGATTTCCTCGCCGGTGAATACCCTGGTGCTCGGCCCCGGACGCTATCGCTTCGGAGATTTCGTCAAGGTTGGCGTACCGTTTACGATTCTGGTGATGATCGTCAGCGTTCTGCTGGTACCCTGGCTGCTGCCGCTGTAGTCGTCCAACAAGGCCCCAAGGAAGCGTCTCGATGGAAGTGAGCAAGACGAAAAGCAGTTTCTACCGTCGCCTGTACGTCGCCTGGCTGATCGACAGCGGCACCGCCACCAGCGTCCCGGCGCTGATGGAAGCCACCGGCATGCCCCGGCGCACCGCCCAGGACACCCTGGCTGCCCTTGCCGACCTGGACATCGATTGCGCCTTCGAGCAGCACGACGGCGAACGCAACAACGCCGGTCACTACCGCATCCGTGATTGGGGTGCCATCGATCCTCGCTGGATCGCCGCGCACCTCTCGCGGATCAAGGATATCCTGCGATACCCCTGAGCCCGCTGCCATGCTTGCCCTCCCTCCCGCCATCTGGCGCTTTCGGCGACTGATCCTGCTGCTGGCCTTCGCCATCGTGCTGGCGCTGCTCTATCGCGCCAGCGGCCTGCACGAGGAGTTCAGCCTCGACTACCTGCGCAGCGAACTCACCGACAACCGCTTGCGTGGGATGCTGCTGTTCGTCGGGCTGTTCGCCCTGGGCAACCTGCTGCACATCCCCGGCCTGCTGTTCCTCGCCGCCGCCGTGCTGACCATGGGCAAGCTCTGGGGCGGACTGATCACCTACTGCGCGGCAGTGTTTTCCTGTGGCTTCACCTTCCTGATCGTGCGTGCCGTCGGCGGCAATGGCCTGCGCCTGCTGAACAACAGGCTGACCCGCGCAGTGTTCAGCCACCTCGACCAGCGCCCGGCGAGCAGCGTGTTCCTCCTGCGCCATGCCTTCATCACCTCGCCGACGCTGAACTACAGCCTGGCCCTCTCCGGCATCGGCTTCGCGCCCTACATGCTCGGCACGGTCTTCGGCCTGCCCATTCCCCTGCTGCTCTGCTGCCTGCTGTTCGACCGGCTGAGCAACGTGCTGATCGGCTGAGGCACGGCGAGCGCATCTGTGGGAAAATCGCCCACCGCCTTCCAGCCCCGCGCCTCCCATGTCGAAACCACCGAAACGCCCCGCCAGCAAACCTGAAACCCTGCGCGACCCCGCCGCCAAGCGGCCGAACCTGCTGCACCCGCGCAACCGCCATCAAGGGCATTACGACTTCCCGGCGCTGATCGAGGGCTGCCCGGAACTGGGCCGTTTCGTCATCACCAACCCCTACGGCAAGCCGAGCATCGACTTCGCCAACCCCGAGGCGGTGCGCGTGTTCAACCGGGCGCTGCTCAAGGCGCAGTACGGCATCGGCCAGTGGGATATTCCCGCCGGCTTCCTCTGCCCGCCGATCCCCGGCCGCGCCGACTACGTGCACTACCTGGCCGACCTGCTCGCCGAGGAAAACGGCGGCAGCGTGCCGCGCGGACCGGATGTGCGCGTACTGGACATCGGCGTCGGCGCCAACTGCATCTACCCGCTGATCGGTCACCGCGACTACGGCTGGCGCTTCCTCGGCTCGGACATCGAGCCTGCGGCCCTGGCTTCGGCCCACGCCATCCTGAATGGCAATCCGAGCCTGAATGAGGCGATCGAACTGCGCCAGCAGCACGACCCCAAGCACATCTTCCACGGGCTACTGGGCGCCGAGGAACGCTTTGACGCGACCCTGTGCAACCCGCCCTTCCACTCCTCGCCCGAAGAGGCCAGCAACGGCAGCCGGCGCAAGTGGAAAAACCTTGGCAAGCTCGACCCGTCGCGCCAACTGCCCAAGCTGAACTTCGGCGGGCAGAGCAACGAGCTGTGGTGCGAAGGCGGCGAGATCGCCTTCCTGCGCAAGCTGGCGGTGGAGAGCGCGGAAGTCGGCCAGCAGGTGCGCTGGTTCAGCTCGCTGGTGTCCAAGGCCGGCAACCTCGACGACTTCCGCCGCGCCCTGAAGAAGGCCGGCGCCATCACGATTCGCACCGTGGACATGGCCCAAGGCCAGAAGCAGAGTCGCTTCGTCGCCTGGACCTTCCTGGAGCCCGAACACCGCCGAACCTTGCCGTAGGGCGAATATCGCGGCACGCGTTATCCGCCATCACCCAGAGCACGGCGGATAACCGCAAGCGGTTATCCGCCCTACAGGTGGCCGCAGCTTTCGCGGTCCGTCAGGCCTCGGCCACCATCGCCGGGATGCGCTCACGGCCCAGCAGCACGAACACCAGCCCCGCCACAATGAACGTGATCCCGGCGAGCAGCTCCAGTACGCGGCTGAACACCGCCGTGTAATCGCCGCGCAATTGCTCCACTGGCACGTGCGGGAGTAGTTCGACCACTGCCGCCAGGTTACCGATGGCCAACTGGTTGGCACTCATCAGGCGCTCCGTCGAGCCCAGTCCCAGCGGCTCCAACTGCGCCGCGATCAAGGTTGCCAGCAAGGCACCGACCACCGCGATCGCCACCGCATCGGCGGACACCCGCACCGTGTTGAAGATGCCGGTGGCCATGCCGGCGCGCTCGCGTTCGACGACGCTCACCGCCAGCCCATCCATCAGCCCCCAGGGCAGACCGATACCGATGCCGATCACCAGCAGTGGCGCGTCCGGCGCCACCCCGTCCGCGAGATTGCGCGCCAGCCAGAGCAGCCCGCCCGCGACGATCAGCAAACCGAGCGCCGACAGACTACCTGCGCTGATGTGCTTCGCCAGCAGCGCCGCCAGGAACGGCACCATCAGCAGCGGCGCCGACAGCGCCAACATGGTCCAACCGGCCTGCAACGCGCCCTGGCCCTCGATGCCGATGAAGCGTCCGGGCAGCAATACGATCAGCACGACGTAGGCGAAAGCCGGCGAGGCCCCCAGCAATTGCACGCCAACGAAGCGCCACTGGCTGAACAGCGACAGGTCCAGCAGCGGCCGTTCGACACGACGTTCGATGACGATGAACGCCGCCAGCAACACGGCGCTCGATACCAGCGTGAGCATCACGGCAATACTGCCCCAGCCCTGCTCCGGCGCCAGCAGCAGGCCATAGGTGAACAGGCTGAGCGCAGCGGTGAAACTCAGCGCACCGGGCCAATCCAGCCCGCGCGCGTGCGGGTCGCGTGTCTCGCGGCAATAGCGCAGCACCATCGGCACCGAAGCCAGCGCACAGACCGCCGGCACCAGGAACACCCAGCGCCAGCCCGGTCCGTCGGTGAGCCAGCCGGCCAGCAATGGGCCGAAGGCCAGGCCAACGCCGAAGGTCGTCCCCAGCAGACTGAATACCCGCGTGCGGATGGGTCCCTCGAACTCCTGCGCCAGCGCCGCCATGGCCGCGGCGAAGGCCGCCGAACCACCCGCGCCCTGCAACAGGCGCAGCACGTCGATGGCCACCACCGAAGGTGCCAGGGGAATCGCCAGGGTAGTCGCGCAGAACAGACCCAGGCCGATCAGCCAGATTCGCTTGCGGCCGTAAACGTCCGCCAGGCTACCGGCCGCCATCATCGCCGCCCCATAGGCGAGCACATAGCCGTTGACGATCCAGTTCAGCTCCACCGCCGAACCGCCCAGCTCGTGGGCAATCGCCGGCAGCACCACCGCCGGACCGGTGAAACACAGGGGAATCAGCACTGCCGTCAGACTGGCGGCGAGCAACAGCAGCCAGCGCGACGCGTCGTTGCTGCCTGGTTGAGTATCGTGGGAGAGAGTCATGGTGGGTCCGTGATGATCCGAAGAAGACCCGCTGCACACTATTCAACCCGGCATTGCGGAAAAACAGGCTAGGATTCCGAACATAACGGACACTGCTGTCCGCAATCCCCGTACCGTCATGCGGCACAATGGCCGCCCGCCCACACGGACGCATTCACATGGACAGCCTCAACGGCCTGCGCGTCTTCCTCCAGGTGGCCGACACCCTGAGCTTCGCCCAGGCCGCGCGCCTGCTCGGTCTTTCCGCCTCGGCGGTGGGCAAGAGCATCGCGCGCCTCGAAGAACGCCTGGGCGTGCGCCTGTTCCATCGCAGCACGCGCAGCCTCAGCCTCTCCAACGAGGGCCAACTGTTCCTCGAACGCTGCCGGCGCATCCTCGACGAGCTGGAGGCGGCGGAGCAGGAACTGGCGCTGTCCACCCAGCAGGCGCGCGGCCGGCTGAAAGTCAGCATGCCGCTGGTGGCCGGCCTGTTGCCGCAGGTGCTGCCGGAGTTCCTGCGCTGCTATCCGCGCATCCAGCTGGACATCGACTTCACCGACCGCCTGGTCGACGTCATCGAGGAAGGTTTCGACCTGGTAGTACGCGGCGGCGAACTGCGCGACTCGCGGCTCAAGGCGCGCAAGCTGGGCGATTTCAGCCTGCTGCTGGTAGCCGCGCCGGCCTACCTGCGCCAATACGGTACGCCTCGCCGGCCGGCCGACCTGAACCAGCACCTGTGCCTGCACTACCGCTACCCCAGCAGCGGGCTGGTGCAACGCTGGCCACTCAACCTTGCGCCGGGTGAGTCGGAGCCGCGCCTGGAGGGCGGGCTAATCTGCAATACCGCTGACATGCTGATCAACGTCGCCAGCCAGGGCATGGGCATCGCCTGCCTGCCCGACTTCGCCGTGCGCAGCGCGCTGAACGACAGCAGGCTGGTGCAGGTGCTGGCCGAGCACACCGTGCACCAGGGTAGCTTCCATGCACTCTGGCCGGCGGGCCGGCGCATGCCGCTAAAGCTGCGGGTGTTCCTCGACTTCCTCGGCGACCGACTGTTCGTCACCCGTTAAGGATGCCCAAGGAGCGATCAGCGGATGAACTGCTTGCTGATCTCGCGGAAGGTTTCCGTGCCCGCGCGTTCCAGCCATTCGAACGCCACCATCTCCCGCGAGACGATCACCGCGCCCGCCTGACGCATCCGCTCCAGCGCCAGCGCCTTGTCCTGCGGGCGGCGTGAGCCGACGGCGTCCGCCACCACAAACACCTCGCGGTCCTCGGCCAGCAGCCCCAGCACGGTCTGCAACACGCAGACGTGCGCCTCGGTGCCGCACACCACGAATTGCCGGCGATCACCACCCGGCATCTGCAGCAAGCCGGGGTCGGTGACGGCGGAGAAGGCGATCTTCTCCAGCACCTCACCATCGTTGAGCTCATCGCGCAGCGCCGGCACGGTCGGTCCCAGCCCCTTCGGATATTGCTCGGTGGCCAGCACCGGCACACCCAGCCGGCGCGCGATGGCCAGCAGCCAGGCGCTGTGTTCCAGCACCGATTCGGCCTCGTGAATGGCCGGGAACAGGCGTTCCTGGATGTCGATGATCAGCAGGGTCGAAGCCTGGGCGCGCAGCAGCATCGTGGGTGTCCTCCGTTGCATGGGAACGCGAGATTCGAACCCGAGTTGTGGTCCCGCAGCGGCATGCTGTCAACCGCCATCGCACCATCGGCCACTTGGCAGGAGGCGCGCCAGCACGCACCCTATGCAGCGCCAGAACAACACAACAACGAGCCTGGGAGACAGGGAACATGGGCAAGAGCATCAGCATCGCCGCGCGTGACGGCAGTGGCAGCTTCAGCGGTTATCTCGCGGTACCGACCAGCGGGCGTGGCCCTGGCGTGGTGATCGGCCAGGAGATCTTCGGCGTCAACGCCAACATGCGCAGCATCGCCGACAGCTACGCCGAGGAAGGCTACGTCGCACTGGTGCCCGACCTGTTCTGGCGCCTGCAGCCCAACCTCGAGCTGGGCTACAGCGAGGCCGAGTTCGGCCAGGCCATCGGCCTGTTTCAGCGCTTCGACGTGGACAAGGGCGTGGACGACATCGCCGCCGCCATGGACGCCTTGCGCGCACTGCCGGAAGTAGAAGACCGCGGCCTCGGCTACGTCGGCTTCTGCCTCGGAGGCAAGCTTGCCTACCTCACCGCCGCGCGCACCGACGCGGCCTGCTCGGTCGGCTACTACGGCATGGGCATCGAGCACATGCTGGATGAAGCGCAGAACATCCGGGGTCGCCTGGTGCTGCACTTCGCCGAGCAGGACGTGTATTGCGACGCGAACGCCCGCGCGGCCATTGGCGAGGTGCTGGGCAAATTGTCGAAGGCGGAGATCTACAGCTACCCCGGCGTCGACCACGCCTTCGCCCGCCCCAACGGAATGCACTTCGACAAGCCCGCCGCGCTGATGGCCCACGAGCGCAGCATCGGCGCGCTCAAACGCGAGATCGGCCCGGACTTCGACCTGTCGAAACTCTGGGAAGACCACATCCACCACGAATTCGCCGCCCGCGACGTGCCCGCCACCATGGCAACGATGGTCGCCCAGCCCTACGTCAACCATATCCCCACCATGACCGGCGGCGTCGGCCAGGACGAACTGGCGCGCTTCTACCGCAACCACTTCGTCCACGGCAATCCGCCGGACATGAAGCTGGTGCCGATCTCCCGCACCGTCGGCGCCCTGCAGGTGGTGGATGAATTCGTCATGTGCTTCACCCACTCCACCGAGATCGACTGGATGCTCCCCGGCGTACCGCCCACCGGCAAGTACGTGGAAATCCCCATGCTCGGCGTGATCCGCTTCCGTGGCGACAAGCTGTGCCACGAACACATCTACTGGGACCAGGCCAGCGTGCTGGTGCAGATCGGTCTGCTCGACCCCGCCGGGCTGCCGGTGGCCGGCGTGGAAACGGCGAAGAAGCTGCTCGATGAAAGCCTGGTCTCCAACACCCTGATGAACAAGTGGAAGGACAGCGAAGGTCGCTGATCCTCCACCCCCACAAGGAGCCATCGATGTACCCCATAGGGAAATGGACCTGCGCCGCGCTGCTGGTACTTGCCGGCAGCGTCGGCGCGGCGGAGCGCACCGCACAGCCGTGCGACGACGGCACCCTGCAGACCCTGGCCGGGCTGCTCGGCCAGCAGGGCTGGCAGGCGCCGGAGTCCGGTGCTGCAACGCCGGTGGTCGCAGCTGCCTGCAAGGCCTGGCCGGATGATCCGAAGCTCGAAGTGGTCGCCGTCGCCTACAGCGCGGCAAACGACAAGACCGAGTCGGGCGAGCGCAACCTGAACCTGCTGGTCGGGCAACTCGACACCAGCAGCGGCAAGCTGGTGACGCGCGTCGACGACAGCATCGGCGAAGACGCCATGGTGGAAATCGACAGCTCCAGCCTGTGGATCGACACCGCCCGCTATCGCCTGGCGCCGGACGCCCGCGGCTTCGGCCTGATCATCGGCAGCGTGGCACGCGGCGCGAGCTGCCCGGACGCCTGGTCTTACGATGATTTCAGCCTGTACGCACCGCAGGGCGATACGTTGAAGGAGGTATTCCGCACCTACCTGCGGCAGTGGACGACGCTGGAGGGCCAGACCTGCAGCGATGAGCACACGGTGATCGAACGATCACAACTCACCCTGTCGATGGGCCAGGAAAGCCACCACGGCTATGCCGACCTGATCATCAGCTCGAAGGTGCAGCGCGAATCGGCTGGCGAGGATGTCGGCGCATCGCGGGCCGTCCGCAAGACCGTCAGCTACGACGGCACGCGCTACCCGTTCGAGGAGTTCTCGACCTTCTGGCAGAGCAAGCCTTAGCGTAGGAGCGGACTCCGTCCGCGATCGGCATCCGGCGCGACTCGACTCTCCACCTGTTGGCAGGCATGAAAAAACGCCGCTCCCCTGTCAGGGACGCGGCGTCATGGAGTGCTGCGCGTCGCGGGATCAGTGCCCCGTGCTGTCCCCACGCCGGCTGGTCTCGAAGAGGAACCAGGTGCGCTGCTCGGTCTCGTCGATCCAGTTCTCGATCAGGCTGGCGGTGGCGATGTCGTGGTACTCGTCGCACAGGTCATGGACTTCGCGCATGTAGGAGGTCAGCGTTTTGTTGTCCTCCTGCAGCTCGGCCAGCATGTCCAGCGGCTGCACGAACTCCGCATCGTTGTCGAGGATGCGCTTGTCGCGGGCGATGTGGCCGATGGAACGGATGGTGTTACCGCCGATCTTGCGGGTGCGCTCGGCGATGGCGTCGGTCATCGCGAAGATCTCGGTGGCGTGGTCGTCCAGCAGCAGGTGGTAGTCGCGGAAGTGCGGACCACTCACGTGCCAGTGGAAGTTCTTGGTTTTCAGGTAGAGCGCGAAGACGTCGGCGAGCAGGCGGTTGAGCGCGGCGGAGAGATCGCGGGTGGCGTTCTTGCTCAGGTCCGACGGCGTGGCCAGGGCAGGCGCGCGGCGGGGAGCGGGTTTGGTTGCGGCAGGCTTTGCTGCAGCCGTCTTCGCGGCGGGTTTGGCTGCAGCGGGCTTGGCGGCCGGCTTGGCAGCGGCGGTTTTCGCGGCGGGTTTACTGGCCGCTTTCGCAGCCGGCTTCGCGGCGGGCTTGGCCGCTGCGGGTTTCTTCGGAGCCGATGCGGATTTCTTCATCACAAATCACCTCTACGAAAGATCACGATACCTGTGGATGCCGACCCAGGCGGATACGGCTGACTTACGCGGTCTTGAGCCTATCTCGCCTGGCGTCGATTGCAAGTTGACCGCGGTCATGCGCGGGCGTTCCGACCGTTGAGGTCCGATCAGCGAATCGGCTTGCGGAAGTACACCACCCGCTCGGTCTCGACGAAGCCCAGGGCGCGGTGCAGCGCATGGCTCGCCGTGTTGTCGAGCGCGGCATCGGAGGCGAATTCCACGCAGCCACGGGCGCGTCCCCAGGCTTGCACCACCTGCACCAGAGCCCGCGCCACGCCTTGCCGGCGCGCGGCCTCGGTGACATAGAGACCTTCGAGGAAAAGCACCGGAGAGCCTTCGGTACCGTTCACATAATCGTGGCGCACCGAGGCTTCCGCCAGGCCGATAGCCCTGCGCTTTTCGTCGCGCGCAAGCCAGGCGCAGAAGCGCTCCGGCTGCGCGAGAATGTCCCGTGCTTCCTCGCGGAACTCATCCGCGTGATCGCCCGGCCAGAGTTGCAGGCGCAGGTCGATCCAGTCGGCCAGATCGCTCTCTTCGCAGTGCCGTACCTGCCTGTCCATCAGGACTTCTCCGGGTTGAATCGGAACTGACTCTCCAGCTGGCTGTATCCCATGCCGACACCCTTATGCACCTTGAGCTGCACCGGGATGCGCTCCTTCAGTGCCTCGACGTGGCTGATCACGCCGATGGTCTTGCCCGTGGCATTGAGGCTGTCGAGGGCATCCAGCGCCACTTCCAGTGTCTCGCCGTCGAGGGTGCCGAAGCCTTCGTCGAGGAACAGCGAGTCGATGCTGGTCTTGTGGCTGACCAGGTCGGACAACGCCAACGCCAGCGCGAGGCTGACCAGGAAACTCTCGCCACCGGACAGCGTCTTGCAGTCGCGTGCGGTATCGCCCTGCCAGGTGTCGATCACTTCCAGCTCCAACTCACCGTCGCTGCGCCGTGCCAGCTGGTAGCGGCCGTGCAGGCGCTGCAACTGGCGGTTGGCGAGGTGCACCAGATGATCGAGGGTCAGGCCCTGGGCGAAGCGCCGGTAGCGTGCGCCATCGGACGCGCCGATCAGGCTGTTGAGGCGCTGCCAGAGGTCGTGTTCGTCCTCCTGCCGGGCGATCTGGGCGAACAGGCTCTGCTGGCTGGCACGACGGTTGTCGTCGCCCTGCAATTGCGCGCGAATTTCGCCCTGACGCTGTCCCAGCTCGCGCAGCTGGATGGCGAGCGCCTGCAACTGCTGGTCGAGTTCTTCCAGCGATAGCTCGCCGCGGGGTTCGACCTGCAGGCGCTCCACATCCTGCGCAGCGGCGGTGTGCAGGGTGACGGCTTCGGTGATCGCCGTTTCCAGGCGCTGGCGCATTTGCGTCAGGTGCGCGCGCTGATCATCGTCGAGCAACGCGGCGAGGAAGGCCATCTCGTCGGCAAAGGGACTCGCCGCCAGCGCCTGCTGCCAGCTCGCCAGCCGCTCCGCCAGGCGCGCCTGCTCATTCTCCAGGCGCTCACGCAGGGTCTGCTCGCGGCCCTGCAAGGCGTCGGCCTGGCGTTGCGCGGCGGCCAGTTGCTCGTCAGCCTGTGCCAGGGCCTGTTGTGGCGCAGGCACAACCGCCAGAGGCTCCCGTTCGGCAAAGCCGGCAGCCTGCCAGCGCTGCGACCACTGTTGCGCCACCTGCCGCGCAGCCTGGGCGAGCTGTTCGGCATCACGCTCAGCCGTCGCCAGCTGCTGGCCCTCCGACTGATCCTGCTGCCATTGCTGCCACTCTGCCGTGCGCTCGGCCAGCCATTGCTCGCCATCGGCCGGCATCGCGTAGCCCAGCTCGTCCAGGGCGGCGACCAGCGCTGCATCCTGTTGCTGAAGCTCGACACCTTGCGCGGCCAGTTGTTGGGCGCGTTCGTCCTGGCGCTGACGCTCGTGAATCTGCTTCTGATCGAACAACGCCAGCTGCTGTGATGCGTCGGCATGATCACGCTCGGCCTGCTGACGCTGCTGCTGCGCCTGCTGCCAATGAACCCTGTGCTCCTCCAGCGCCGTCAACTGCCGCTGCAAGCCAGACTGCGCCGCTTCATGGCGTTCGCGCTCGGCGGTGAGCTGCTGGTCATCCTCCAGCGCCAGCCCCTGCGCGGCGCACAATTGCCGCCACGCTTCCTGATGCTGAGTCAGCGCGGCCTGGGCATCGTCCACCTGACGTTGTCCCTGCACGCATTGCGCATCCAGTTCCGCCAGCTCGCCACGCAGGGCGATGCCTTCGCTCTCCAGCTCGGTCAACTGCTGGCGCAGCTGTTCCAGTGCGCGCTGCGTGGAGGACACGTCCAGTGCCTGGTAGGCCGCCACCGCCGGATGCTCCGGCGAGCCGCACAGCGGGCAGGCCTCGCCCGGCTGGAGCTGCGCCCGCAGGTGCTCCAGCTGATGGATGCGCTGCTCCTGTTGCAGCAGTTTTTCCTTGTCGGCGACCTGCTGTTTGGTCGCCTGGTAGCGTTCGCGCAACGTGACAATAGCTGCATCGCGCTCGGTCTTTCGCTGCCGCAGCGCAACCAGCTCCGGTTGCCAACGCGCCAGTTGCGCAGCGGCCTGGGTGCGGGCCTGGGCCAGTTGCTCCAGGCGATCGAGACTACGGCCATGCGACTGCGATTGTTGTAGACGCTCGCGCAGCGCGCTCTCGGTCGCGCCGCCCAGCACGGCGTCGAGCTGCTGCTGGTGCTGCGCCTCCTGGGCGACGGCCACCTCGAACTGTTGCCGCATGAACTCGACGCTGCCGTGAAGCGTCTGCCGGTGCGTGGCCGCGGTCTGCAAGGCCTGGTCAACCGCATGCGCCTGCCGCTGCAATTCAGCGATGGCCTGCGCCAGGCGCGAACGCTGGGCGAACTGCGCACGCCAGCCGCCCAGCAGCTCGCCCAGCCGCGCACGGTGGGGATGCTGCGCCAGCCGCGCCTCAAGCGCCTGCCGCTGTTCGCCGACAGCCCGCCACTCACCATCGCGCCTATCGCTCGCTTGCTGCGCCAACTGCGCGGCTGCCCACATGGCGTGGGCTACCTGGTCGTGACTGACGGCCTGCTGGGCACGGTTATCCTCAAGCGCGAGTCGATCCTGCTCGACACTCTGCTGGGTGCTGCGCCAAGCCTGGTGCAATGGCTGCAAGCGCGCGGCGGGCTCGCTGTCTGCCAGGCGCTTGATATCCGCTTGTGCCTGCTGCAGCGACTCGCGCGCACTGGCCTCTTGCGCGGTGGCCTGCTCGACCTGCTGCTGTGCGCGGGTCAGGTCTTCACGCCAGCGGCGTTGAACCTGCAGGGCGGCTTGCTGCTCGTGCAAGGTCGCTTCCTGCGCGGCGGCGTCGCGGCCTTGTTGTTCCAGATCGCCGCGCTGCTCGGCGCTGAGCAACTCGAAGCCCTCGGCACGGGCGCGCAGTTGCTCCAGGGCACCGCGCACTTCCCGGGTGCGCTCGAACACGCGCTGGGAAATCAGGCCGTAGATTTCCGTGCCGGTGAGCTCTTCCAGCAGTTCCGCGCGCTGGTTGGCATTGGCTTCGAGGAAGGCCGCGAAGCCGCCCTGGGCCAGCAGCATGGACTTGGTGAAGCGTTCGAAATCGAGGCCGGTGAGGGTCTCGGTCTGCTTGAGCTTGTCGTTGATCTTGTCGGTGAGGATTTCGCCTTCACCGCTGGCGCGGTCGATGCGTACGAGTTCGACCTTCGGCGCCTGCAACGCACCCTCGGCCTTGTCGCGGGCGCGGCGCTGGCTCCAGAAGGCGCGGTACGGCTGCCCCTTCACCTCGAACTCCACCTCGGCGAGGCAGTCGGCGGTGTGCCGGGTCATCAGCTCGTTGCCGCTCTGCGACAGCACGCTCATGCGCGGCGTGCGGTGGTACAGCGCCAGGCAGATGGCGTCGAGCAACGTGGTCTTGCCCGCCCCGGTCGGCCCGGTGATGGCGAACAGGCCGTTGCCGGCGAACGGCTCGGCGGTGAAGTCGATCTTCCACTCGCCCTTGAGCGAGTTGAGGTTCTTCAGGCGCAGGCTGAGGATTCTCACGAGCGCTCCTCCTGCAGGTCGGCGACGACCTGGCGGTAGAGCCCGGTCAGCCGTTCGCGCAGCGGTGCGTCCAGTTCCTCGGCGTCCAGGCGCTGGCGAAACACGTCCTCGGGGCTCAACTCGTCGAGGGTTTCCTTGGACTCGCTGAACAGCGCGGCCTGTGCGGTGCCGCGCGCTTTTCGGGTACGCAGGACGATCACCGGCAGGTCTTCGCAGAGTTTTTCCACGCGCAGCTGGATATCGGTGAGGTAGTCGTCGGTGTGCACCAGGACTTCCAGCCATACTGGCTGTTCCGCGCTGCCTTCACGGGCGACTCGGGCCAGTTCGGCAGGCAATTCGGCGAGGCTGCCGGACACCGACTTCATCGGCTGAAAGCGCGGCACGGGCAAGGCGGTGACGCTGCGCAGGCCGCTGTCATCGACATCCACCAGCAGCACTTCCTTGCCCTGGGTCGCTTCGTCGAAGCTCAGGGCGATGGGCGAGCCGCAGTAGCGGATGTGCTCCAGCCCGCCTACCTTCTGCGGTCGGTGGATGTGGCCGAGGGCAATATAGTCCGCCGCCGGGAAGGCGCTGGTGGGGAAGGCTTCCAGCGTGCCCACGTAGATTTCCCGCACCGACTCGCTGGCACTCGCGCCCACAGTGGTGAGATGCCCGGTGGCAATGATCGGCAGGTGCCGGCCGAGGTCCTCGCGCTGTGCCTCGGCGCGTTCGAACAGCTCGCGGTAATGCGCCTGGATCGCCTGTTGCAACGCCAGTTGCTTGTCCTGCGCACTTTGCCCGGCCTGGCTGGTGAGCACGTCGCGCGGGCGAATGAACGGGATCGCGCAGAGGATCGCGCCGGGCTGGCCATCGCGCTGCGGCAGTACCAGCAGTTGGCGGTCAAGGTCGGTGCCGACGGCGGCGATCACCTGCGTGTCGAGGCACGCCAGCAAGTCGCGGGACTCCTCCAGCATCGCCACCGAATCATGGTTGCCGCCCAGCACCACCAGGCGCGCACCGGTATCGCGCAAATCGACGATGAAGCGGTTGTACTGCTCACGCGCATAACTGGGCGGCGCGCCGGTGTCGAAAATGTCGCCGGCGATGATCACCGCGTCCACGGCCTGCTCGCGTACCTGCTCGATCAGCCAGGCGCAGAAGGCCTGGTGCTCGGCCTCGCGGCTCTTGCCCATGAAGTGCTGGCCCAGGTGCCAGTCGGAGGTGTGGAGAATGCGCATGCCGTGAAGTCCGCAGCCGTGTTTCGAAGGATTCGGATGATAGCGGCTTCCGCCCCCGCATTGGCGGATTCGCCTGCCGTCGCCGCGCAGGCTGGCTATCGTTTCAGGACAGCAGTCGCCACAAGGACTCCCCATGCAACGCCTTCTGAACATGCTCAAGGACCTCGCCATCCTGGTCCGCGCCAACCTGTGGCTGGTGCCGGTGCTGGCCGCGCTGGTGGCGGCCGTCTTCTACTTCGTCGCCCCGCCGCCACCGATGAGCGCCACCCTGGCCACTGGCGCGCCGGGCGGTAGCTATGCGGTGTTCGGCCAGCGGCTGAAGGAAGAACTGGCCAAGCAGGGGTTCGACCTGAAGCTGGTACGCACCTCTGGTTCGAGGGAGAACCTGGGCGAGTTGCTGGATGGCGCTAGCGGCGTGGACCTGGCACTGGTGCAAAGCGGCCAGGAGCGCCAGCTGGAAGCCAAGCAGCGCGCGCAGTTGCACACCCTCGGTGCAATGTTCCAGGAGCCGTTGTGGCTGTTCCAGCGACGCGACGCGAAGATCGACCGCCTGGCCGACCTGCAGGCGCTGCGCGTCGCCATCGGCAGCGCGGGCAGCGGCACGGAGGCGGTGACCGAGGCGATCCTCACGGCCAACGAGATTCCCTTCCAACCGCTGCCGGCGGGTTGGCAGGCACGCGGCGGCAACGCCGTGGCCAATGAGCTGCTGGCCGGCGATTTGGATGCCGCGTTCTTCGTCGGCCCGGCGGAAAACCCGCTGGTGCAACGGCTGGCCGCCAGCCCCGAGCTGAAGCTCGCCGGCTTCCGCCGTGCCCACGCCTACGAAGCACGGATTCCCTTCCTCAAGCGCGTGGATGTCAGCGAGGGCTTGCTGAACCTGGCGCAGAACATGCCGGACCAGGACATCGCCACGCTCGCACCGGTGGCGACCCTGGTGATCAACGATGCCTTCCACCCGGCGCTCACCCCGCTGATCCTGGAAGCGGCGCGCGAGGTGATGAAGAGCGGCACCCTGCTCGACCCGGCCGGCGCCTTCCCCAGCGCCGAGCCGCGCACCCTGGGTCTGCAGGAAGACGCCGAGCGCTACTACAAGAACGGCCCGCCGCTGTTGCAGCGCTTCCTGCCCTTCCGTATCGCCTCGCTCGCGGATCGCTACATCATCCTGCTGATTCCCTTCATCGCCATCCTCATTCCGCTGATGAAGTCCATCGGCCCGCTGTACCGCTGGCGCATCCGCGCGCGCATCTACCGCTGGTACCGCTACCTGCGCGAAATCGACCGGCGCCTGGACGAGCGCACGGGCAGCGCCGAATTGAGCACCGAGATCGAACGCCTGGAGCAACTCGAAGCCGAGCTGGCGAAGGTCGAGGTGCCGCTGTCGTACTACAACGAGCTGTACGAATTGCACCTGCACCTGAACTACGTGATTCGCCGCCTGCGCCAGCTGCGACGTAATCGGCGTGAACGCGATGCGGGGCTGGCGCCGGCGGCGGACTGATCGGCGTCGCGCATCCCGGCGCCGGGTCGGGTAAACTCTGGCGTTTTCCAATCCGCCCGCCCCGCCGCCGCCTCGATGCGCGCGGCGTGGCCGGCACTGAACATCCGGGTCCGCCATGCCGATTCGTCACGCCATCGTCCACCTGATCG
This sequence comes from Pseudomonas sp. PDNC002, assembly GCF_016919445.1. NCBI lineage: Bacteria > Pseudomonadati > Pseudomonadota > Gammaproteobacteria > Pseudomonadales > Pseudomonadaceae > Pseudomonas > Pseudomonas sp. PDNC002. The sequence goes on from NZ_CP070356.1 coordinate 6,029,359, forward strand.
ACAAGAAGCCCGACGGCAATCCCGCGACGCTGCACGCGCGCCAAGCCGAACTGGGCGACTCCCAGGCCATCGAGAACCTGATGGCCGACCTCAACGAGAGCTACAACGCCAAGCCGAACAAGGCCTGGGGCCTGTTCCAGGGCGAATCCGGGGCCTACCCGTTCAGCGGCTGGCTGACCGAGTACCTGGACGGCGGCAAGGACTTCGTCGGCTTCTCCGTGCAGGCGGTCGAACACCTGAAGTCGCTGATGGAAGAGTCCAATCTCTCCACCGGCGGCCACGTCTTGTTCTGCCATTACCAGCAGGGCATGACCGACTACCTGGCCATCGCCCTGCTGCACCACAGCGAAGGCGTGGCGGTGACCGAGTCGCTGGAGGTCACCCCGTCGCGCCACCTCGATCTCGGCCAGTTGCACATGGCAGCGCGGATCAATATTTCCGAGTGGCGCAACAACAAGACCTCCAAGCAGTACATCTCCTTCATCAAGGGCAAGGGCGGCAAGAAGGTCTCGGACTACTTCCGCGACTTCATCGGCTGCACCGAGGGCGTCGACGGCCCGAGCGAGACCCGCACGCTGCTCAAGGCTTTCAGCGATTTCGTCGAGAGCGAAGACCTGCCCGAAGAGCAGGCCCGCGAGAAGACCGACGTGCTGGTGGACTACGCCACCAGCCAGGCCAAGATCGGCGAGCCGATGGCCCTGGACGCGCTCTCCGAGCTGATGGACGACCAGGCGCCACGCGCCTTCTACGACTACATCCGCAACAAGGACTACGGCCTGTCGCCGGAAATCCCGGCGGACAAGCGCACCCTCAATCAATTCCGCCGCTTCACCGGCCGCGCCGAGGGGCTGTCGATCAGCTTCGAAGCGCACCTGCTGGGCAGCAAGGTGGAGTACGACGAGGCGCGCGACATGCTGATCATCCGCGGCCTGCCGACCCAATTGCAGGACCAGCTCAAGCGGCGCAAGGACTGAGGTCCGTGCGCTGACGAAAAAGCCCATCTCGCGATGGGCTTTTTTGTGGCTGACGATTTGACGCTGTGCGGTTCGCGAGCAAGCTCGCTCCTACAAAAAGCCCGCTGGGCGTTCCGGCGACCCGTAGGAGCGAGCTTGCTCGCCAACCTGCCAACTTCCGACAAAACAACCCAGAGCGGCCGGCTCCGCGCTGCTAGAGTCAATCCAGGCGCCTCACGTTCGCGGTGGCCGCCATGTCTGCCCTGCACGCTCTCACCGCCGCAGTTTCCCCGCTCTCCGGGCATCCCCGGGTGCACCACTCGGCTCTCGCGCTGCTGCTCCTGCTCTGTACCCACCTCGCCCTGGCCGCCGCGGCGTCACCCGCGCTGACGCCCAACGTCGCGCGTTTCGTCCTGGCCAACGCCGAATTCAGCGTGATGCACGAGATGGGGCACATGCTGATCGCCGAGTACGACCTGCCCGTATTGGGGCGCGAGGAAGACGCGGCGGACCAGCTCGGCTTCATCCTGCTGTTCCGCCTCTACGCGAAGCTGCCGCGCGACGAAGTGGACGCGCGCCTGCTGGACATCGCCGATTACTGGCGCCTGGAATGGCAGACGCCCAAGCCGCCGCCGGACCAGGTGCTGGCCTGGGACAGCCATCCGCTGGACGAGCAGCGCTACTACAACATCGCCTGCCTGCTGTACGGCAGCGACATGGCGCGGCTGGACTGGCTGCCGCCGCTCACTGGCCTGCCCTACGAGCGCGCCGTCTACTGCGACCAGGAGTTTCGCCAGGCGAGCAAGGCGCTGGAGTGGATTCGCCACGCGCGACGACATGCGTCCATTCAGCATCGCGCCGCGCTGCGTCTGAACTACGACACGCCAGCGGTGGATCGCGATGCGACGCTGCCGCTGATCGCCCTGCTGCGTGACGGCGACCACTTGCAGTTGATGGTGGACGAGGTCTTCCGCCTGTTCCGCCCGCCGCGTCCGCTGACGATCCAGCTGGTCAGCTGCGGCGCGCCGGACGCCTGGTACAACAGCAACAGCGGGGAAATGGCGCTCTGTTACGAGCGCCTGCAGCATTTCCGCGACATGGCCGAGAACCTGCCGCGCTTGCGTACGCCGATGATGCGGCGGTGCCCCGGTCCGGCAGGACTCAGACCGGGCGGATGCTGAAACCGATGCGCGGGAAGTGAACGTGGACGACGCCCGCGCGCGGATCTTCGCGACGCAGGATCAGGCTCTCGCGGCCCGCATGCAGCAACTCCCCTTCCACCGGATCACAACCATAGTCGGTGGCGGCGATCACTACGCGCTGGCCGATCTGGAAGCCATTGGGGTCGACGAAGCCATCCTCCGGCAGCGCGGCGGGCTGGCTGTCGCGGGCGACGGCGATGGCCTCGTCGGCACTCATCGGGCTGGACGCGCCATGGCCGAAACCGAGCACGCGGGCAAGCCAGGCGCTGACCGCCGGATAGTCATCCACCAGCGGCGAAGTCACCGGGGTAGCCTTGACGAACCACAGGCAGTGGGCCAGCGAGAAATCGGCGATGGACGGCTCGCCGAAGAGGAAATCACCCTCCTCGCGGGACAGTTGCTGCTCGATGCGCGCCATGAACGCAGGCCACTGGTGCTTGGCCTGCTCGGCCGACAGCTTGCTCGCGGTGCCGCCGCTGAACAGCTGGCTGCGGTCGGCGACGAAGGCCTTGAGGAACTCCGGCGGCAGCTTGCCGAAGCGCATGGCAATGGATTCCGGCTGGAACACCAGGCTGACGGCGTGCTGGAAGATCACCGAGTCGACCCACTGGGCGAAGCTGGCGGAGGTGAACTCGTGGCCTTCGGGGAACAGCGCCGGCACGGCCTTTTCCTGCTCCAGGCGGCGGGCGATCAGCGCGGTGTCGCAGTAGATGTCGGCGCCGACCTGCAACACCGGCGTCTTGCGGTAACCGCCGGTCAAGGGCATCAGGTCCGGCTTGGGCATCAGCGGCGGAATGGTCACCGAGCGCCAGGACAGTTGCTTGAAGCCCAGCATCAGACGCGCCTTTTCGGCGAAGGGCGAAGTCGGGTAGTGGTGCAGGATCAACTCGGACATCACAGGCTCCAACGGCCGGAAGGTGGTCCGGCAGCTTAACCCGTGCGCGGGGCGAGTCCTACCTCATCCCTCGGATGGGACGACATCCACGGCGCTGATGGAGAATGGATTGGCGAGTACCAGGCGCTCCTTGGCCAGCTTGGTCAGCGCCTTGATCGCGCGCTCGCGGCGCAGGGCGTCGCCCTTGCCGGGGCAGGCCTCGACGTAGACCAGCGCCTGCGCCGGGCTCGAGTGGAAGAAACGCGCGCCCTTGCCACTGCGATGGGCCTCGAACCGGCGCCGCGCATCGTCACTGATGCCGCAGTAGAGCGCGCCGTTCTCGGCGCGCACCAGGTAGACGAACCAGGGTTTGGGCTGGGCCGCCGTCACGACGCCCAGACCCGCGCCTGCATGCGGTCGCAGTAGGCGACCAGGCGTTCATAGCTGCGCGCCATGTCGTTGAGCGGGGTTTCCAGGGTGCTGAGGATCAGGTTCGCCAGCACCCCGTAGGTGGCGGCATCCGCGCTGCACGGCTGAGCGCCACCAAAGTACGGCAGGTCGCCGAGCATGCCGTCCAGCGCCTCCAGGTCGTCGCGGGCGAAGCTGAGCAACTCCTCGCGGTTATGGCGCATCAGGCCACGGCCCTTCAGGTCAGCGCGGATCTTGCGCTGCATGAGCACGCCCACGGCCGGGCGCAACGGCGCCGGGATGCCACGGAACATGACGTCCTTGACCTGGCGGAAACCGGGTTCGTCGAGCCAGCGGAAATAGACCAGCAGTGGCACCAGGTGCTCGTCGCACAAACGGGTGATCGACACGGCCCAGCCACGCCCGCGGGCGTCCAGGCCGGCATCCAGGTCGAATTCATAGTATTGCTGCAGGGTGCGCATGATGATCGACGTGTCGGCGATGGGCTTGCCGTCCAGCGTGACGAAGGGCAGCTTGCCCTTGGGGCCCTTGCGCGGGTCCATCACATGCTTGATCTGGTATTCGAGCCCGGCCAGGCGCAGGAAGGTCTCCAGCTTCAGGCAGAAAGGGCTGACATTGGGTACGTTGAAGGCGGGCGGGAACTGGAAAAGTGTGATCATGGCGGCGTCCGGCTTTCAGTCGCCTGTCATTTAAGCCTATCCAGCCGCGCCGGGCGAGCCCGAAAGCCTCGGATCAAGCGCGCGCGGCCCGTTGTGCGCGATAGGCCGCAAGACCTTTTGCCGCTTGTGCGCGAATCGCCGCCTGCACCGGCGGCGCCCAGCCCAGCAGGGTTCCCTTGGCGCCAAGGGCCTGCCGAGACCACTTCCAGAGGTCGAAGGAGTCCGCGTGACGACAGATCAATCCGTCACGGAACTGGAAATGTGCCTGGATGTGATTCGTCACTTTCCGGCCTGTCTGGGTGAAGGTGTAGGACGCCACCCAGCGCGCCGAGCCGCGTTGATCGTCCGCCTCGACGCCTTCGTAGCTGAGAGAAAAGTCCTGCGCCCGCGTCGTCAGCATCCGCCACATGTCCCCGGCCTCGCCCCCACGCAGATCGGTGAAGACGGGGTCGCTGAAGTGCACGTCGGCGCTGTAGCAGGCGGCCATGGCGTCGCCGTCGCGGCGCTGGAAGGCCTGGTAGAAACGCTCGATCAGTTGGGCGTGGGGGTGGGCCATGTCAGCACTCGCGGCAGGAGGGAATGTGTGCAGTATCGGCATGGAGTGGACTGGACACGATTGGCAATATCGACAACATTATGACCAATAGCGCCAAACTCCTCCCCCCCCATGCACAGCGAGACGCCATGTTCAGGATAGCCCTGTTCGTCTGCCCGCAAACCCTGTGTTCCAGCCTTGGCCTGGCCATGGACAGCTTCCACCTCGCCAACCGCCTGGCCGGCGCGCGCCGCTTCGAGGTGGTGCGGGTCAGCGCCGACGGGGAGCCGGTGCAGTTGCCCTTTGGCCGTATCGAAGTGGAAGGCGGGCTCGATCTCGCCTCGGGCTGTGACCTGCTGCTGATTCCCGCCACCGGCGCGGATATCGCCATGACCTTCACAGCCAACCAGCCGTTGCTCGCCTGGCTGCGCCGCGCACCTGGCAGTGCGCAGCTGGGCAGCCTGTGCAGCAGCGCGTTCCTGCTCGCCGAAGCGGGGGTGCTGGATGGCCGCCGCGCGACGACGCACTGGGCGCTGGAGGCGGCATTCCGCGAGCGCTATCCCCAGGTGCGGCTGGATATCGACGCCCTCTGCACCGACGACGATGGCCGCCTCTGCTCCGGCGGGGCGCAGGCGGGCCTGGACCTCTGCCTGTACCTGATCGAGCGCGAGGCCGGCGCGGCCCTGGCACGGCGGGCGGCGGCGACCCTGGTGTTCGAGCACGGGCGAGGCCGCCAGCGGCGCTTCACTCCCCTGCTGCCCGATCCGCTGCCCGCGGGCTCACCGCTGGCGCCGTTGCTGGCCTGGCTGGAGGACAACTACGCGCAACCCTTCGACCTCTCCAGCCTGGCGCAGCGCGTGCACTGCTCCACGCGCACGCTGTTGCGGCGCTTTCGCGAGCAGGTGGGGATGTCGCCAAACGATTACGTGCAGCGCCTGCGCATCGCCTCGGCACAGGAGGCGCTGGGTGATCCGGCGCGCTCGCTGGAGCGCATCGCCAGCGACGTCGGCTATGCCGACCGGGCGAGCTTCGCGCGGCTGTTCAAGCAGGTATGCGGGGAGACGCCGGGGGCATTCCGGCAGCGGTTGCTGGGACGGCAGACGTAAGAATCTCTTGTAGGAACGAGGGGGACGCCCAGTTCTTGCTAGCGAACCATTCTCCGGCAACTCCAAACGCTGGGTGGTTCGCGAGCAAGCTCGCTCCTACAAACAACGGATCAGTGGAACCACTCCATCGCCGTACGCCACACGCAGACGCCGACGAAATAAGCCGAAGCCACGAACCACAGGCCGAGCAGCCAGGGCTGGTCGACCGGCTGCTGAAGGATCAGCAGCGCGCTGCTGAGCATCCAGACGAAGGTCACGGCGATGTTCAGCGGCATGAACTGGCGCACGCGGAAGGGGTGGAGGAACTTCATGCGGGTCAGGGTCAGCGCGGCCAGCACCAGCACGGTGACGAAGCTCACCCAGGGGTGCAGCTCGAGCACGAAGAAGTACACCGCCACCACGTTCCACGCGGCCGGGAAGCCGACGAAGTAGTTGTCCTTGCTCTTCATGTTGACGTTGCAGAAGCAGAACAGCGAGGACACCAGGATCACGCCCACGGCCAGCAGCTCGGTGTAGACCGGTAGCGGCACGTAGCGGTAGATGAAGATTGCCGGGATGAAGACGTAGGTGAGGTAGTCGATCACCAGGTCCAGGGTCGAGCCATCGAAGTGCGGCAGCACCGCCTTGACGTCGAACTTGCGCGCCAGGGTGCCGTCCAGGCCATCCACCAGCAGTGCCACGCCTAGCCAAAGCAGGCAGGCCTGGGGCCTGTTGTCGACCAGCGCCAGAAGCGCGAGCAGTGCGAGAATGACACCGCTGGAGGTCACCGCGTGGGCGCCCCAGGCCTTGGCTTTGCTGAGGTTCATTGGCGATAGGATCAGGTTCACGTCGGCTCTCTTCCTTTAACGGCGGATGCAGGCGAGCTACTTCAAACGTTAGCCCATCCCTGACAAACCACTGCACATGGGATCACCGATCCGACGGTCGAGTTCAGCCGGTTTTTCGCGATGCGCACCCTGTGCGGTGGAATCGGCAGCATACGCCGTTGCAACGGGGGCTTGCCATCGGGGGAGACGAGCGTGCGAACAGGTGGCGGGCTATGGCGTGCGGTTGCCCTCTCCCTAACCCTCTCCCTGAAGGGAGAGGGGATTGTCCGAGCGGAAGCAAAACTCAAGTTTCCACCGGGAACGTTGCAGAACGTCAGGATGGCACCGCTCTCGCCACGCGCACCGAACGGCACCCTCTCCCTTCAGGGAGAGGGCTGGGGAGAGGGTTTACTTGCTCCGAAGTCAATGCAGGATCTGGCTGAGGAACAGCTTGGTCCGGTCCGACTGTGGATTATCGAAGAACTGATCCGGCGGCGCCTGCTCGACGATCTCGCCCTTGTCCATGAAGATCACCCGGTTCGCCACGGTGCGGGCGAAGCCCATTTCGTGGGTCACGCACAGCATGGTCATGCCGCTCTGCGCCAGGCCGATCATGGTGTCGAGCACTTCCTTGACCATTTCCGGGTCGAGTGCCGAGGTCGGTTCGTCGAACAGCATGATCTTCGGCTTCATGCACAGCGCGCGGGCAATCGCCACGCGCTGCTGCTGGCCGCCGGAGAGCTGGCCGGGGAACTTGTGGGCCTGCTCCGGGATGCGCACGCGCTCCAGGTAATGCATCGCCACTTCCTCGGCCTGGCGCTTGGGCATCTTGCGCACCCACATGGGCGCCAGGGTGCAGTTCTGCAGCACGGTCAGGTGCGGGAACAGGTTGAAGTGCTGGAACACCATGCCGACTTCGCTGCGGATCGCCTCGATCTGCTTGAGGTCGTTGGTCAACTCGGTGCCGTCGACCACGATGCTGCCCTGCTGGTGCTCTTCCAATCGGTTGATGCAGCGGATGGTAGTGGACTTGCCCGAGCCGGACGGCCCGCAGAGCACGATGCGCTCGCCCTGCTTGACCTCCAGGTTGATGTCCTTGAGCACGTGGAACTGGCCGTACCACTTGTTCACGCCCTTCATGGTGATCATCACGTGATCGCCGATGGCCGGCTGTGCGGTCTTGTTGGTGGCTTCAGACATGATGGATCGCTCCTAACGCTTGTGGCCGGTGTCCAGCTTGTGCTCCAGGTGCATGGAGTAGCGGGACATGCCGAAACAGAAAATCCAGTAGACGACCGCGGCGAATACATAGCCTTCGGTGGCCATGCCCAGCCAGGCCGGGTCCGAGGTGGCGCGCTTGATGCTATTCAGGAAGTCGAACAGACCGATGATGATCACCAGGCTGGTGTCCTTGAACAGCGCGATGAAGGTGTTGACGATGCCGGGGATCACCAGCTTGAGCGCCTGCGGCAGGATCACCAGGCCCATGGTCCGCCAGTAGCCCAGGCCCATGGCAGCCGCCGCTTCGTACTGCCCCTTGGGAATCGCCTGCATGCCGCCGCGAACGACCTCGGCGATGTACGCGGCCTCGAACAGCACCACCATCACCATGGCCCGCAGCAGCTTGTCCAGGTTCATGCCTTCGGGCAGGAACAGCGGCAGCATCACCGAGGACATGAACAGCACGGTGATCAGTGGCACGCCGCGCCAGAACTCGATGGTGGTGACGCAGATGACCTTGATCGCCGGCATCTTCGAACGCCGCCCGAGTGCCAGCAGGATGCCCAGCGGCATCGCCCCGCAGATGCCGACCGCGGCGATCACCACGGTGAGCATCAGCCCGCCCCAGGCGCTGGTCGGCACGGTCTCCAGGCCGAGGAAGCCGCCGTGCAGCAGCCAGTAGGCCACGATCGGCAGCGCCACGAGGAAGCCCAGGCCGTACTTCACCTTGTACTGGAAACGCTTGAGGAACAGCGGCGCCGCGCCGAACACCACGAACAGCACGGTGAGGTCGACGCGCCAGCGCAGTTCCTCGGGGTAGAAGCCGTACATGAACTGGCCGAAGCGCGAGCCGATGAACACCCAGCAGGCGCCCTCGCGGGAGCAGTCGGCGCGGGTGGTGCCGTTCCAGTCGGCCTTGATGATCGCCCACTCCAGCAGCGGCGGCACGATCAGGTAGACCAGGTACAGGCCAAGCAGCGTCAGCAGGGTGTTGAACCAGCTGGAGAACAGGTTGGCGCGCAGCCAGGCCAGCGGGCCGATGCTCAGGCCGGGCGGCGGCAGGTCGGGCTTGAAAGTATGAGTAGTCATCGAATTCTCTGCTCTCTATACGGATCAGCGCTCGACCAGCGCGATGCGCTTGTTGTACCAGTTCATCAGCAGCGAAATGCTGATGCTGATGGCCAGGTACACGCTCATGGTGATGGCCATGGTCTCGATGGCCTGGCCGGTCTGGTTGAGCACCGTGCCGGCGAACAGCGAGACCATGTCCGGATAGCCGATGGCGGCGGCCAGCGAGGAGTTCTTCGCCAGGTTCAGGTACTGGCTGGTCAGCGGCGGGATAATCACCCGCAGCGCCTGCGGGATGATCACCAGGCGCAGAATGTGGCCCGGACGCAGCCCCAGGGAGCTGGCGGCCTCGGTCTGGCCATGGCTGACCGCCTGGATGCCGGCGCGCACCGTCTCGCCGATGAAGGCGGCGGTGTAGACCGACAGCGCGAGCACGATCGACACCAGCTCCGGAATCACCACCCAGCCGCCACGGAAGTTGAAGCCCTGCAGCACCGGCACGTCCCAGTGGAACGGCGCGCCGGCCACCAGGGACACAACGCCCGGCAGCAGGATCAGCAACGCCAGGCCGCTGAGGAATACCGGGAAGGCCTTGCCCGTGGCATGGCGGCGAGCCCTGGCCCACTTCCAGATCACCGCCCAGCCGACCAGCGCCAGGATCACCGCGACGATGAATGGGCCGAGGCCATCGGCGGCGATCGGCGCGGGCATCTGCAGGCCGCGGTTGTTGACGAAGAACAGGCCGCCGAAGCTGATGCTCTGTCGCGGGTTCGGCAGCGGGCCGAGCACGGCGAAGTACCAGAAGAAGATCTGCAGCAGCGGCGGGATGTTGCGGAAGGTCTCGATGTACAGCGTCGCCAGCTTGCGGATCAGCCAGTTGGGCGACAGCCGCGCCACACCGAGGATGAAGCCGATGATGGTGGCGAAGAAGATGCCCACCACCGTGACCAGCAGCGTGTTCAGCAGGCCGACCAGGAACACCCGTCCGTAGGTGTCGCTTTCGCTGTAGTCGATCAGGTGCTGGGAGATGCCGAAGCCGGCGCTGTGGTCGAGGAAACCGAAACCGGACTGGATGCCACGGTGGGCCAGGTTGGTCTGGGTGTTGTCGAAGAGGAACCAGCCGACCGCCACGACGAAGATGACGGCGATGATCTGGAATGCCCAGCCGCGCACGACGGGATCGTTGAGCGATACCTTCTGCGCAGGCCGGGCTTTGATGGAATTCTGCATGTAAGCCCTCTTACGAACCCCGCCGGGCGACCACGGGGCTACGCCCGCGACCGCCCGAAAGGCTTCACGTCGTTCGAAACAGTCCGGCGCCCAGACTCCGGGCGCCGGAACGGGTCAGGTCAGCGCACCGGCGGTGAGTACTGCAGACCACCCTTGTTCCACAGGGCATTGAGGCCACGCTTGATCTTCAGATCGCTGCCGTCGCCGACGTTGCGGTCGAAGATCTCGCCGTAGTTACCCACTTGCTTGACGATCTGCACTGCCCAATCCTTCGGCAGCTTGAGGTCCTTGCCATAGTCACCCTCGGCGCCGAGCAGGCGCGCGACGTCCGGGTTCTTGGTGCTCTTGGCCTGTTCCTCGACGTTCTTCGAGTTGATGCCCAGTTCCTCGGCGTTGAGCATCGCGAAGAGCGTCCAGCGGGCGATGTCGAACCACTCTTCGTCGCCCTGGCGTACAGCCGGGCCGAGGGGTTCCTTGGAGATCACTTCCGGCAGCACCACATACTCATCCGGCGCGGCCAGCTTGATGCGCTGGGCGTAGAGCTGCGACTGGTCGGAGGTCAGCACGTCGCAACGACCGGACTCCAGCGACTTGGCGCTTTCGTCGGAGGTGTCGTAGGTGATCGGGGTGTACTTTAGGTTGTTGGAACGGAAGTAGTCGGACAGGTTGAGCTCGGTGGTGGTGCCGGCCTGGATGCACACGGTGGCGCCGTCGAGTTCCTTGGCGCTGGAGACGCTGAGCTTCTTGTTCACCAGGAAGCCCTGGCCGTCGTAGTAGGTCACACCGACGAAGTTCAGGCCCATGGCGCTGTCGCGGGAGCTGGTCCAGGTGGTATTGCGCGAAAGGATGTCGATCTCGCCGGACTGCAGCGCGGTGAAGCGCTCCTTGGCGGTCAGCGGACTGTACTTGACCTTGCTCGCGTCGCCGAACACGGCCGCGGCAACTGCGCGGCAGACATCGACGTCGATGCCCTTGTACTGGCCCTTGGCGTCGGCATACGAGAAGCCGGGAAGACCGTCACTGATACCGCACTGCACGTAGCCTTTCTTCTTCACAGCATCCAGGGTCGCGCCGGCGTGGGCGAGCCCACTGATGCCGAACACGGCGGCGGTGGTCAGCACTGCCAGGGTGGATTTCACCATCTTCATCGATCTTCTCCGTTGCTTTTTTAGTGTTTTGGAGTCCCGGTTCCACCGCCGTACCCTCGTGAGGCACCAGCAAGACAACAAACGGGATGGAGACCTGAAGGTGAGTCTAGACGGCTCCGAAAAACCTATCGGAAACCGCGAACACACCTTCGAGCGCGCAGGTTGTGCGCGCTGGAACGGGTATCAAGGGATCATTGCGTGTGAAGGCGAAGGCCCGCCGCGCCGACTGTTGACCGCAGCCGACGACGACGGGCCCTGAAGCAGCCCAAGACCTTAGCGGCGCCACTTCCGGTACAGCTTTCCGGATGGGGTCGGTAGAGTGTTACCGGAAGTGGGGCCGCACAGCCTGGAACCTGTGATAGCAAGGGTCGTACCAGAGCGCGTTACCGCCTGTATTTTTTCAGCGTCAAGTCCCACAAGTTATGGCCATGCGACATCTTCTTGCATGTGCCCTCCATCGTTTCATCCGCGCCGCGCCCCTTCCTAGAGCGCCCGCCCCAACCTGGAGCACCCATGACCCAGCCCCTGATCCTTGACCCGTCCCTGCCGGCCGACTCCTGCGTCATTTGGTTGCACGGCCTGGGGGCCGACCGTTACGACTTCGAGCCGGTAGCACAGGCGCTGCAGCGCTCGTTCACCACCACGCGTTTCATCCTGCCCCAGGCGCCGACCCGACCGGTCACCGTGTTCAACGGCATGCCCGCGCCGAGCTGGTACGACATCCTCGCCATGGCCCCGGCTCGCGCTATCGACGAAGCACAGCTGGAGGCCTCGGCCGACAGCGTGATCGCGCTGATCCAGGGACAGATCGACCAGGGCATCGCGGCCAAGCGCATCATCCTCGCCGGCTTCTCCCAGGGCGGCGCCGTGGTACTGCACACCGGTTACCTGCGCTGGGACGGCGAACTGGGCGGTGTCATGGCGCTCTCCACCTATGGACCGACATTCAGCGAAGGCATAAGCCTGCCGGCTACAAAAAGACAACTGTCCGCGCTTTGCCTGCATGGCACTTTCGACGACGTGGTGCTACCCGCCATGGGCCGCGCCGCTTACGATTTCCTGCAGGCCAACGAGGTGCCCGTCCAGTGGCGCACCTATCCGATGAGCCACGAAGTGAGCAACGAGGAACTCGGCGATATCGGCGCTTGGCTGCGGGAACGTCTGTGATCCCCACACCCTGCGGAGAACAATAAGAAGCATGAACGCCCCGATCAGCAGCCTGCGTGACGTCGAAGCCCTGGAACAGGTCCCGCTGCAGGACCGCGACCTACCACCCAACACCTATGAACTGCTGCGCCGCTCGGCCCAGCAGTTCGGCCCGTCCACTGCCCTGACCTTCCTGCTGCAGGGCTCGGCGGCCGAAGAGCCGCTGCGGGTCAGCTACGCGGAGCTGTTCGCCCGCGTCACGCAAGCGGCGAACGCCTTCCATCGCCTGGGTGTACGGCCGGGCACCTCGGTGTCGTTCCTGCTGCCCAACCTGCCGCAGACGCACTACGTGATCTGGGGCGGCGAAGCAGCGGGGATCGTCAACGCAATCAACCCGCTGCTCGATCCCGAGCACATCGCCGAGCTGGTGCGTGCCGCCGACTCCCGCGTGCTGGTCACCCTGGCGCCCTTCCCCGGCACCGACCTCTGGAACAAGGTGGCGGCCCTGCGCGACCACCTGCCCGAACTCAACGCCATCGTTACCGTCGACATCGCCAACCTGCTGCCCGAACCGCAGCGCTCGGCGATCAAGGCGCAGCGTGGCGCCCTGCCAGACGGCGTGCTGGACTTCGACGAACTGCTCGCCCAGTGCCCGGACGACCACCTGGAAAGCGGCCGGGTGATCGGCCCCGACGAAGTCGCCTCCTACTTCCATACCGGCGGCACCACCGGCACGCCCAAGCTGGCGCCGCACAGCCATTTCAACGAAGTGGCAATGGCCGAGATCATGGGCCTGAACTCCGACTACGACGGCCACGACGTGCTGCTCTGCGGCCTGCCGCTGTTCCACGTCAACGGCGTGATGGTCAGCGGCCTCGCGCCTTTCATGCGCGGCGGCGAAGTACTGCTGGCCGGACCACAGGGCTACCGCAACCCGACGCTGATCCAGGACTTCTGGAAGCTGGTGGAACGCTACAAGGTCACCAGCTTCAGCGGCGTGCCGACCATCTACGCCGCCCTGCTGCAAGTGCCAAGCGAAGGCCGCGACCTCTCCAGCCTGCGCTTCGCCCTGTGCGGCGCGGCGCCGATGCCGGTGGAGCTGATCCGCCAGTTCGAGGCGAAGACGGGCCTGAAGGTCATCGAAGGCTACGGCATGACCGAAGGCACCTGCGGCACCAGCTGCAACCCGCGTGGCGGCGAGCGCCGTCCGGGCTCCATCGGCCTGCGCCTGCCCTACTGCGAGCTGAAGTCGGTGATCCTCGACGGCGACGGCCAGTACCTGCGCGATGCCGCCGTGGACGAGATCGGCAACATCTGCCTGCGCGGCCCCACCGTGTTCAAGGGCTACCTGCAGGCCAGCAAGAACAAGGACATCTGGGTCGACGGCGACTGGTTCAACACCGGCGACCTGGGCCGCATCGATGCCGACGGCTACATCTGGCTCACCGGCCGCAGCAAGGACCTGATCATCCGCGGCGGGCACAACATCGACCCGCAGATGATCGAGGAAGCCCTGCACCGCCATCCCGCCGTGGCCATGGCCGCTGCCGTGGGCAAGCCATGCCTGAAGGCCGGCGAGCTGCCGGTGGTGTACATCCAGTTGAAGCCCGGCATGCAGGCCAGCGAGGCGGAACTGCTGGAGCATGCAGCGAAGCACGTGCCCGAGCGCGCGGCGGTACCCAAGGACGTCTGGCTGCTGGACGCGATTCCGGTCACGGCGGTAGGCAAGACCTTCAAGCCGGCGCTGCGCCTGGACGCCATTCGTCGCGTGCTGGAAGACGAGACCCGGCACCTCGACCCGCGCCCGCACATCGAGGTGGTCGCCGATGACCGCTTTGGTCAGAAAGCACGGCTTTTCGTCGGCGCCCTCGACCTAGACTCACGCGCCGTACTGGCCGATCGACTGGGCGGTTACGCGGTGCACATCGAGCTGCTGGAAAGCTGATGAAACACCGGCCGACCGCCGGTCGGCCGGGCCTGGCCGCGAATTGCCAGTAATCAAATCTGACTAATACTGATGTCTCAATGTGCGATCCGGACTACAGGGAGAGTCAGTCGTGCACATCATCAGCTATCGCCTGTCCTCCGCTGCGCCATGAAAGCCGCGCAGTGGAACGAGGACGTTCGCCAACTCCAGCACTTGCGTCTGTTCCAGAACGTGGCCGCGGCCAACCTGGAACGGCTGCTCAAGGATTTCCGCGCCTGCGAACTCGAGCGCGGGGAAATCCTGTTGTCACCGTTCAACCGCAACCATTTCCTTTATATGGTGCTCGAGGGCCAGCTCACGGTGTACCTCGGCTCCCTCGACAACCAGCCGGTCACCACCCTGCGTCCAGGTGAATGCGCCGGCGAAATCAGCTTCATCGACAGCGACCACCCTTCCGCCTACGTCGTCGCCAGCGAACCGACCACTGTGCTGCGCCTTCATCGCGAAGCGCTGATCGGTCTGTTCGAGCACTCCCCGCAGGTCATGCAGAACCTCCTTTCGGTGCTGTGCGAGCGTGTGCGCCAGGGCAACCGGATCATTCTCGATACCGAGCAGAACGCCAACATCGACACCCTCACCGGGCTGTTCAACCGCCGCTGGCTCGAGCACATCTACGACCGCGAGAGCACACGCTGCGCCTTCAACGAACAGCCGATGTGCATGCTCATGCTCGATGTCGATCACTTCAAGAACTACAACGACGAGCACGGCCACCTGGCCGGCGACTACGCGCTGTGCCTGGTCGCCCACACCCTGCGCAGCCAGTTGCGGCCCAAGGACAGCATGGCGCGCTTTGGCGGCGAGGAGTTCGTCATCCTGCTGCCGGAGATCGCCATCGAGGAAGCCCGGCGCATCGGCAACCGCCTGCGCCAGAGCCTCGAGCAGGTCAGCTCCTTCTACTCGCCGGTGGGCGTGCTGCCCGGCGTTACCGTCTCCCTCGGCCTGGCCGAGATGGACTTCCAGGAAAACCTGCCCAGCCTCATCCTGCGCGCCGACAGCGCCCTCTACCAGGCCAAGCAGAAAGGCCGGAACTGCCTCTGCGGCTGATCGCCCACTGCCCATGTCCTTTTGCTAGAGTCGGCGGCCTATAACAAGAAAGCTGGGAAGCTGACATGCGCAAACTGCTGATCGTACTGCTCGTCCTGCTGGCCGTTGGCCTGGGGATCTTCTTCAACCTGCCCGGTTATCTCGACCGCCAGATGAACACGGTGGTCAGCCCGCCACCCTATTCCGCCTCGCCCGAGGCGCAGGCGCTGCACAGGACCCTGTTCGTCGCCGACCTGCATGACGACGCCCTGCTCTGGGACCGCAACCTGCTGGATCGCCACGACCACGGACACACCGACCTGCCGCGCCTGATCGAGGGCAACGTCGGCCTGCAGGTGTTCTCCACCGTCACCAAGACCCCGCGCGGTCTCAACTACGAAAGCAACAGCGCCGACAGCGACAACATCACCCCGCTGATCATCGCCCAGCGCTGGCCGGCGCGGACCTGGAACAGCCTGCTGGAACGCGCCCTCTACCAGGGCGAACTGCTGGACAAGGCCGCTGCCGACAGCCACGGCAAGCTCACCCTGATCCGCAGCCGCGACGACCTGAGCCGTTACCTCGCCGCCTGGCAGAAAGACCCGAAACAGCTTGCCGGCATCCTCGCCACCGAAGGCTTGCACCCGCTGGAAGGCAAGCTGGAGAACATCGACCGCATGTACGACGCGGGCTTTCGCATCATGGGCCTGACCCACTTCTTCGATAACGAAGTCGGCGGTTCCGCCCACGGCCTGAAGAAAGGCGGGTTGACCGAGTTCGGCCGCGAAGTCATCCCGCGCCTGGAAGACAAGAAGATGCTGGTGGACCTGGCCCACGCCTCGCGTCCGCTGATCGACGACGTACTGGCCATCGCCAAGCGCCCGGTGATCGTTTCCCACACCGGCGTCGCCGGCACCTGCCCCGGCCCGCGCAACCTGACCGACGCCCACCTGCGCGGCATCGCCAACACGGGCGGCGTGATCGGTATCGGCTACTGGGATGGCGCGGTCTGCGAGCCGTCCGTGGGGGCCATCGTCAAGGCGATGCGCTACGCCGCCGACAAGGTGGGCGTCGAGCACATTGCACTGGGCTCGGACTTCGACGGCGCGGTGAACGCCCCCTTCGACACCACCGGCCTGGCGCAACTGACCCAGGGCCTGGCCAAGGCCGGTTTCAGCAATGAAGACATCGCCGCGATCATGGGCGGCAACGTGCGCCGACTGCTGTTGGAGAACCTTCCGTAGCGCCAGTCAAGCCCCTGGATGCCCGTGGCACTTCGCCCTGCGGGCATCTTGCATTACACTGGCGGCCGTTCATTCCTTAACCAACACGAGACAGCCGTGCTTAAAGCACTCAAGAAAATCTTCAGCAAGGGCGACGGCGAGCAACCCGTAGCCACTCCAGCGGCCCCCGCTCCCGCCGCCGAAAAGCCCGCCCAGAGCGGTGAGAAACGTCCGCGCAAACCGCGCACTCCGCGTCCGGAAGGCGAATCCGCCGAGAAACCGGCCCGCGCTCCCAAGGGCGACAAGCCCCGCGCCGAGCGTTCCGACAAGAGCGAACGCGGCGAAAAGACCGAGAAAACCGAACGCGCCGAGAAACCGCGTGAACCCAGGACCGACAAGCCGCGCCGCGAACGCAAGCCGCGCCCGCCGGTAGTGGACAACTGGAAGCTGGAAGACTTCGTGGTCGAGCCGGCTGAAGGCAAGACCCGTTTCCACGACTTCAACCTTGACCCGCGTCTGATGCATGCCATCCATGACCTGGGCTTCCCCTACTGCACGCCGATCCAGGCGCAGGTGCTGGGCTTCACCCTCAAAGGTCAGGACGCCATCGGTCGCGCCCAGACCGGTACCGGCAAGACCGCCGCGTTCCTCATCTCGATCATCACCCAACTGCTGCAGACCCCGCCGCCGAAAGAGCGCTACATGGGTGAGCCGCGCGCGCTGATCATCGCGCCGACCCGCGAACTGGTGGTACAGATCGCCAACGACGCGCTCGGCCTGGCCAAGTACACCGGCCTGAACGTGATGAGCTTCGTCGGCGGCATGGACTTCGACAAGCAACTGCGCACCCTGGAATCGCGCTTCTGCGACATCCTGGTGGCCACCCCGGGCCGCCTGCTGGACTTCAACCAGCGCGGCGAGGTGCACCTGGACATGGTCGAGGTGATGGTGCTGGACGAAGCCGACCGCATGCTCGACATGGGCTTCATCCCGCAGGTCCGCCAGATCATCCGCCAGACCCCGTACAAGGGCGAGCGCCAGACCCTGCTGTTCTCCGCCACCTTCACCGACGACGTGATGAACCTGGCCAAGCAGTGGACCGTCGACCCCGCCATCGTCGAGATCGAGCCGGAGAACGTCGCCAGCGATACCGTCGAGCAGCACGTCTATGCCGTGGCCGGCAGCGACAAGTACAAGCTGCTGTACAACCTGATCGCGCAGAACGACTGGACCCGCGTGATGGTCTTCGCCAACCGCAAGGACGAAGTGCGCCGCATCGAGGAACGCCTGACCAAGGACGGCATCAGCGCCGCCCAGATGTCCGGCGACGTGCCGCAGCACAAGCGCATCAAGGTCCTGGAAGGCTTCCGCGAGGGCAAGATCCGCGTCCTGGTCGCCACCGACGTCGCCGGCCGCGGCATCCACGTCGACGGCATCAGCCACGTGATCAACTTCACCCTGCCCGAAGATCCGGACGACTACGTGCACCGCATCGGCCGTACCGGCCGCGCCGGCAGCACCGGTACTTCCATCAGCTTCGCTGGCGAGGACGATGCCTTCGCCCTGCCGCCGATCGAGGAACTGCTGGGCCGCAAGATCAACTGCGAGATGCCGCCGACCGAGCTGCTCAAGCCGGTTCCGCGCAAGCACTGATCCGCCGCTGCACCAGCTTTCTGCTCCAAAACAAGGCGAAGCCACCCGGCTTCGCCTTTTTTGTTTCCACCTGACGTTACGTCCGGTGACGCCTCCTCCTCTCCCCTGCTGAAACGCACGCCTGTCCCCGCGCCAGAGCCTCGCGTTTTTCCCGCCGGACCCGCTGGGACGACCGTACGGGATTCCCCGCAAACAATGGCACCGCGCCATCCCTGTCAAGAAATCAGCCCCACCCCGGCCATTTCCGCTCAGTTTTATTTACAGACGTAAAATAATTCGCACGCTTCTTGCAAAGCACGCGAGAACAATTCCAAGAACTCGTCGGAATCCTCCCATGCCCTTGCGCGCCAAACTTGCTCTGAGTTTCCTCTCGGTCGGCCTAATCCCCGTGCTGGTGATGGCCATCGTGGTCTATCTCCAGGCCAGCCGAGCCCTCGAAGAACAAAGCCTGAACGCCCTGGAGGCGGTCGCCAGCATCAAGCAGCGGCAGCTGATGGACGCATGGAAGGCCCGTAACGACCAGCTCAGCAGCCTGGCCACCAACCTGGGCAGCAACTACGCGGGGCTGGACAGCGAATCCCTGGTGACCACCGCCAACTACGACCGCCCGGTGTTCGAGAACTTCATCAAGACCTTCGGCTACCGCGAACTGCGCCTGGTGGCCGGCGACGGCAAGGTGGTGTTCAGCCTCGGCCGCGGTGTCGATTACCAGCAGAACATCGGTGATCCGCAATGGCGCGACACCCCGTTCGGCAAATTCCTCCGCACCGCGCTGGACAGCGGCAAGGCCAGCATCAGCGACCTGGAGCAGGCGCCCAACGACCAGCAACCCGTGCAATGGCTGGCCGCGCCGATCAAGGACAACGGCAAGCTGCAATTGCTGCTGGTGCTGGAGCTACCGCTCGCCGCGATCAACGAGGTGATGCAGAACCGCCAGGGCCTGGGCGACGACGGCGAGACCTACCTGGTGGGCAGCGACGGCAGCCTGCGCTCGGACTCGGCGCGCTTCGCCGATCACCACGTGCGCCGCGACAAGGAAAGCCCCACTGCCCTCCCAGGGCTGGCCATCGAGAAGGCCCTGGCCGGCGAACAAGGTCGCCTCACCGAGATCGGACTGAGCAACGAGCCAGCGCTGAAGTCCTTCGTCCCGCTGAACCTCGATGGCCTGCACTGGGCGCTGGTGGCGGAGATGGACCAGGCCCAGGCCTTCGCCCCGGTGCGCAAGCTGATGTGGCAGATACTCGTGCTCGGCCTGCTGACTCTGGTGGGCGTGGCCGCCGGCACCTGGCTGGTCAGCCGCAGCGTGATGCGCCCGCTGGGCGGCGAACCCGCCAACATGGCCGCTTTGGCCCAACGCCTGGCCAGCGGCGAACTGAAGCTCGGCAACGATGCCGCCGCCAGCAGTGGCCTGATGCAGGCCCTGCGCGAGATGACCGTGGCCTGGCGCCAGGTGGTCGAACGCCTGCGCCAGGCCAGCGAGGCCGTGGGCAACGCCAGCGGCGACATCCTCGATGCGGCCGGGCGCACCAGCAGCCACCTCGACCAGCAGCAGGAAGCGCTGGAAATGGTAGTCAGCGCCGTCGACCAGATGGCCGCCACCGTGCAGGAAATCGCCGGCAGCGCCAGCCGCAGCGCCGATGGCAGCGCCGCCGCGCGCCAGGCCTTCGTCGCCATGCAGGGCACCCTGCAGCACATGATCGGCCGCCAGGACCAACTGCTGGTCGGGCTGCGCCAGGCCGACGGCGTGGTGCAGACCCTGGCCGGCGAGAGCCAGCAGATCGGCTCGGTGCTGGACGTGATCCGCTCCATCGCCGAACAGACCAACCTGCTCGCCCTCAACGCTGCCATCGAAGCCGCCCGCGCCGGCGAAGCGGGCCGTGGCTTCGCCGTGGTCGCCGACGAAGTGCGCAGCCTTGCCCAGCGCACCCGCAGCGCCACCGACGAGATCGTCGCCATCGTCGGCAGCCTGGGCGACTCCTCCGTCCAGGCGCAGTCGAGCATGAGCGGCGCCAGCGAGCAGGCCCACACCCTGGAGCAGGACACCCAGGCGGTGATCGAAGCCCTCGGCGCGCTGGACGACTCACTGCAGGGCGTGCACGCCATGGCCTTCCAGATCGCCGCCGCCGCCGAACAGCAGGCCGCCACGACCCAGGAAGTGAACCAGCACATGCACCGCCTGAGCGACATGACCGTGGAAAACCGCAAGACCGCCGCGCACACCCGCGATTGCGGCGAGCACCTGCGCCGCGTAGCCGGCAGCCAGGAGGAATTGGTGGCGCAGTTCAAGCTGTAACCGCCCGCGTCTTCTCCCGTAGGAGCGGAGCTTCTCCGCGATGCGGCCGACAGGCCGCCACTGCTGCCGCGGTGATCGCGGACAAGGTCCGCTCCTACGACGGCACGCCACCCGACCACCCGCGCTTGTCGACAAAGACAATCGAGTCCAGAATGGAAAAATAAATCCACATTTGGAGTCTCGCCATGTCCGCCGCCACGCCTTTCACCCTCAATCAGGCCGACGCCGAACGCCTGCTGGAACGAGTCGACGTGCTCCAGGCGATGCGCGACATGTTTGTCGAACTGGCCGCTGGCAGCGCCGTGCAGCCCGCGCAGCAGCTGGTGGAATTCCCCAATGGTGGCGGCGACTTCATCAACTACCTGGGCGTGCTGGCCTCGCAGAAGGTCTACGGCGTGAAGACCTCGCCGTACATCGTGCGCCAGCCCAAGTCGCTGGTCACCGCGTGGAGCCTGCTGATGTCCATGGAGAGCGGCCAGCCGCTGCTGCTGTGCGACGCCGGCAGCCTGACCACCGCGCGTACCGCCGCTACCACCGCCCTCGCCGTGCAGGAACTGGCCCGCCCGGACGCCAAGCGCCTGGCCATTGTCGGCAGCGGCCCGGTCGCCCGTGCGCACCTGCGCTATGTCGCTGGCGTGCGCGACTGGCAGAGCATCCGCGTCTACTCGCCGAACCTGAATGCCGGCGTGCTGGCCCAGTTCGGTGCCATCGACTCCCGCGCCGAACCGGCTACCAGCGTCGAGTCCGCCGTGGCCGACGCCGACGTGGTGCTGCTGTGCACCTCTTCCGGCACCCCGGTGCTCGACCCGGCGATCCTCACCAAACCCGCGCTGATCACCTCCATCAGCACCAACGTCGCCCGCGCCCACGAAGTCCCGCCGCAGTCGCTGTCGCAGATGGACGTGTACTGCGACTACCGCGCCACCACCCCGGCCTCCGCCGGAGAGATGCACCTGGCCCGCGAGGAGCACGGCTGGGATGACAACATCCTCGGCGACCTGCCGGAACTGGTCAGCGCCCGCGCCGCCAAGCCGGACTACCAGCGCCACGCCTTCTTCCGCTCCATCGGCCTGGGCCTGGAAGACGTCGCTCTGGCCAATGCGCTCTACCATCTGCAACTGAAGAACGCCTGAGCCGGAGACGAACATGATCGAAGTCGACTTCCTCATCATCGGCGGCGGCATCGCCGGCGCCTCCACCGGCTACTTCCTCTCCCGCCACGGCAAGGTCGCCGTGCTGGAGCGCGAGTCCCACGCCGGCTACCACTCCACCGGCCGCTCGGCAGCGCTCTACACCGTCGCCTACGGCACGCCGCAGGTGCGTGCGCTGACCGCGGCCAGCCGCGCCTTCTTCGACAATCCGCCGGAGGGCTTCGTCGAACACCCGATCCTCACCCCGCGCGGCGAGATGACCGTGGACTTCGAAGGCAATCCGGAAGAGCTCCAGCGTCAGTACGAGAGTGCCCTCGCCAGCGTGCCGGAAATGCGCCTGCTCAACGCCGACGAAGCCTGCGCCATCGTCCCCGTGCTGCGTCGCGAAAAAGTCCATGGCGCGATGCTCGACCCGAGCGCCGCCGACATCGACACCGACGGCCTGCTGCAAGGCTACCTGCGCGGCATCCGCCGCAACGGCGGCAACGTCCAGCTCGATAGCGAAGCCCTGGAAATCAGCCGCGTCGACGACGCCTGGGAAGTACGCTGCACGCAGCAAACCTACCGTGCGCCGGTGCTGGTCAACGCTGCCGGTAGCTGGTCGGACAAGATCGCCGAACTGGCCGGTGCCGCGCCGCTGGGCCTGACACCCAAGCGCCGCGCCGCCTTCCTGTTCAGCCCGCCGGAAGGCGTGGACAGCCACGCCTGGCCGGTGCTGGTGAGCCTGGACGAATCCTTCTACTTCAAGCCCGACGCCGGCATGCTGCTCGGCTCGCCGGCCAACGCCGACCCGGTGGAGCCCCACGACGTGCAGCCCGAAGAGCTGGACATCGCCCTGGGCATCTACCAGATCGAGGAACACACCACCCTCAGCATCCGCCGCCCGAGCCACACCTGGGCGGGGCTGCGTTCGTTCTTCGCCGACGGCGATCTGGTGTCCGGCTACGACCCGGCCACGCCGGGCCTGTACTGGGTCGCCGGCCAGGGCGGCTATGGCATCCAGACCTCGGCGGCGATGGGTGAAGCCAGCGCCGCGCTGATCCGCCGTGAAGCACTGCCCGAGCATCTGACCCGCCATGGCCTGACTGCCGAGATGCTTTCCCCGGCGCGCCTGCTGGCCAAGTGAGCCGCCGACCGTGACAGCCCGCGGGCGCTTGCGGCACACTCGCCAGCGCCCGTTTCATCGTCCGCCTCATCGCCCCGAGAGCCTTGCCCATGACCGCCGCTGATCCGCTGGACAACTACAAGGCCATCGCCGACGCCATCGCCGCGCTGTTCTTCCCCCACGCCGAAGTCGTCATCCACGACCTGCGCAACCAGCGCGTGGCGTACCTGGCGAACAACATCTCCAAGCGCGAGATCGGCGACGACTCGGCCCTGGAAGACATGCTCGAAGGCGGCCACGACGAGCGCAACATCGGCCCCTACGAGAAGCTCAACTGGGACGGCCAGAAGATCCGTTCCATCAGTACCGTGCTACGCGACGCCAAGGGCGAGCCGCTGGCGGTGTTGTGCATCAACCTCAACATCACCCTGTTCGAGACCGCCAAGGCGGCGCTCGACCTGTTCCTGTCCTCGAACAAGATCGTGCCGCAGCCCGATGCGCTGTTCCGTGATGACTGGCAGGAGCGCATCAATACCTTCCTTCATGCCTGGCTGCGGCAGCGCCAGCTGAGCCTTTCCACCCTCAGCCGCGACCACAAGCGCGAGCTGGTTCTGGCCCTGCATGCTGAAGGCGCGTTCAAGGGCAAGAGTGCGGCGAACTATGTGGCCAACGTGCTGAACATGGGGCGGGCGACGGTGTACAAGCACCTGAAGGAGTTGAAGGAGGAGGTCTGAGCCGCCCCCTTCCCTCCTGCTCGCAAACCGAGCGGCGGATGCCAATCGCGGACAAGGTCCGCTCCTACAGGATCAAGAGACCCTCACCCTAACCCTACCTGCGCGCCCCGTTCCTCAAGCGGTAGAGGGAACCGTTCGGTGCAGGATGGGACCTCAACCTCAGCCGGCACGGGCAGCCCCCTCTCCCTCAGGGAGAGGGTTGGGGTGAGGGGGAGCGCAAACACAGGCTTTCAAGAGAAGACAGTTGCTCCTGCACTTCTCTGCTTTTGCCTTGGCTTTTTCGACTCCCAGAGAAACACCCGCGCACTCCGGACTGCCCAGTTCAGGAGGCCTCGTCCGGGGCAAGCCTTTTGGTTACTTTCTGGGGGCGGCCATCCGTCGTTTGAGAAAGTGACTCGCCCGAGGGGGCGAAACAAAAAGTCAGCCCGCACGCAGAAGCGGCGCAGAAATGCCCAAGCCAAGCGCCTCGATTCCAGGGCATGCCCAGCATGGGTATCGCAAGCTCGCGGAACGCCGCCCGCCTCATCCTACGAAAGCGCTGATCGGCAGGGGCGGAAGGGCGCGGTTCGCGAGCAAGTTCGCTCCTACGAAAAGCAAAAGGCCGCCCGAAGGCGGCCTTTGCTGCAACGGGGCGGGAAGATCAATCCCCGTAGATATCGCTCTTGAAGTACTTGCCCTCGATTTCCTTGTACTTGCCATTGGCACGCAGTGCGTCGATGGCGGCGTTCAGTTGGCCGACCAGCTCGGTGTTGCCCTTGCGCACCGCGATGCCGGCGCCCTCGCCGAAGTATTTCGGGTCCTTGAATTCCGGCCCGATAAAGGCGAAGCCCTTGCCGCGCGGGGTTTCCAGGAAGCCGATCTCCAGCGGGATGGAGTCCGCGAAAGTACCGTCCAGGCGACCCGCCAGCAGGTCCAGGTAGATCTCGTCCTGGCTGGTGTAGCGCACCACGTTGGCGCCCGCCTTGCCCAGCACTTCGGTGGCGAAACGGTCGGCGGTGGAGCCGCGCTGCACGCCGATGTTCTTGCCCTTGAGCTGGCTGAACTGCTCGTCCAGCTGCGAGCCTTCCTTCATCACCAGGCGGCCCGGGGTGAAGTAGTACTTGTGGGTGAAGTCCACCGAGTGCTTGCGCTCTTCGGTGATGGTGATGGAGGACAGCGCGGCGTCGATCTTGCGCACCTTCAGCGAGGGGATCAGGCCGTCGTACTCCTGCTCGACCCACTGGCACTTGCGCTTCATCTCTTCGCACAGCGCATTGCCGATGTCGTAGTCGAAGCCGGCGATGCCGCCTTCGGGGGTCTTGTAGGCGAAGGGCGGGTAGGCTGCTTCGATGCCGATGCGCAGCGGCTTGTCGTCGGCGTGGGAGAAGGTGGCGAAAGCGGCCAGCATCAGGCCGCCCAGCAGGGCTTTGCGATTCATCGATGAACTCCGTTGTGTGGTCGCCGGGTGCGTGCGCCGGCCGGTACGTCTTGGCAGTGAGTACGGCATCTCTTGGCTCGTCCAGGGGCGCGACGCGAAAGGTCGCAGCGGCATTGCCTTGCCCTCACCCAGGCGAACGACTTCTTGTTCTGGTCCGTCCACGCGCGGGCGCGCGTAAACTTAAAATCCAATCTGGACTAAAAAGTACATAACGTCAATCGCCCTGCGACCGCGCGGCGCACTCCCCTTTGCGACCGCTGCGCTACTCCTTCGGAGGAATGTCGCGCACCGGGCTCTCGCCTTAGTCTGGGAAGCGTTCCAAGGCGATCCGAGGAGGATTCGAATCGATTCTTTCGCATGATTTCCCGTAGCTTCCACGGTTATACATTTGGCAGATGCCCGAAGCCCCCGCGATACGCTCATGTCGCCGGGGCTTTTTCTTTTGTCTGGCGAAAAAGCGCTGCTTGAAGGCCTGGAGCGAGGGCCGCCCTCACCCCAACCCTCTCCCAGGGGGAGAGGGGGCTGATCGGCGTGGAGGCAGGGTTCAGCGTCAGCTGGTGATGGATGCAGGCAAGGCAAAGGGCGGGCGCAAGGCCCGCCGAAGGAGGTCTGTTTCAGCCGCCGCTGAGGTTCATGAAGCGCAGCACCTGTACGTCGCCAACGGTGAACTCGTGGCGAGCGGGCTTGCGCTGCAGGGCGCCGCGCAGGGCTTCGAGGATGGGCTCGTCGTGCAGCGGATGGCGGCGTAGCAGGCCGCGCAGGTCGAGGGAATTTTCGTGGCCCAGGCACAGCAGCAAGCGGCCTTCGGCGGTCAGACGCAGGCGATTGCAGGTCGAGCAGAAGTTGTGCGAATGCGGCGAGATGAAGCCAATGCGCGTACCCGGATGCTTCGCCAGGCGCACATAGCGGGCCGGGCCGCCGCTGTGTTCGGCGCTGTCCAGCAGTTCATGACGCTCGGCGATCAACGCGCGGACTTCATCGCTGGAGCAGAAGCTTTCCTCGCGCTCGCGGCCGACCTGGCCCAGGGGCATTTCCTCGATGAAGCTGATGTCCAGCCCGTGGGCGATGGCGTAGTCCACCAGCGCCGGTACCTCGTCGGCGTTGCGGCCTTTCATCACCACGCAGTTGAGCTTGATGCGCTCGAAGCCGACCTGCTGCGCGGCGTCGATACCCCGCAGTACCTGCTCCAGACGACCCGTGCGGGTAATGGCGGCGAAGCGCTGCGGATCGAGGGTGTCGAGGCTGATGTTGAGGCGGGAAAGGCCGGCCGCCTTGAGATCACCCGCCAATCGGCTGAGCTGCGAGCCGTTGCTGGTCATGCACAGTTCGCGCAACCCCGGCAGCGCGGCGAGGCGCTCACAGAGATGGACGATACCGGGGCGCACCAGCGGTTCGCCGCCGGTAAGGCGCAGCTTCTTCACGCCGCGCTCGACGAAGAGCCGAGCTACCCGTTCGATCTCTTCCAGGGTCAGTACTTGCTGGCGCGGCAGGAAGCGCATGTTTTCCGACATGCAGTAGACGCAGCGGAAGTCGCAGCGGTCGGTTACGGACAGGCGCAGGTAGTCGATCTTGCGGCCTTGGCCGTCGAGCCATTCGGACATGGTTTAGCTCCTTGAACACCACTACCCCCTCACCCCAGCCCGCTCCCAGAGGGAGAGGGGGCAGATCGAAGCGGCGGCGAGTACAACGCTCGCCTGACATTGCAACTATGGAAGTGCCAACGCTCGCCCGGCACGACCGCTCATAGGGCAGAGGACAGCCCCCTCTCCCTTCGGGAGAGGGTTGGGGTGAGGGGACCACGTGAAAGGTCACTGCACCAGCGGCGACTCCGCTCCGTCGAAGACGAAACCATCGATCCGCGCCTCACCGGCCAGCACGCTGATGTACTGGCTGACGGCGCGTTGCAACACCTGGGCACGCAGGTAGCCAGCGATGCGCGGGCGGGCCTCGGCGAAGTCCAGCGGCTCGCCGCCTTCACGCTCGATCAGTTCGACCACGTGCAGGCCGTATCGGCTTTCCAGCGGATGGCCGAGCAGGCCGGGTTGCTGTTGCAGCAGGCGTTTCTCGAACTCGGGAACGGTCTGTCCCGGTTCGATCCAGCCAAGGTCACCGCCCTCGTCTTTCGACGGGCAATCGGAGAAGCGCATGGCTTTTTCGGCGAAGCGTTCGGGATGTTCGCGCAGTTCGGCGAGCAGTTCCTCGGCCTGTTCGCGAGCATTGGCGCGGCCTTCCAGATCGTCCGGCGCACAGCCCAGCAGCACATGGCGCAGACGCATGCGCCAGGGCGAGGTCAGGCGGGTCGGGTTGGCTTCGTACCATTGGCGGCAGCTGGCTTCGTCGGCTTCGGGCACGCCGACCTCACGGTCGATCAGGGCGCGGATGTTCGCCTCTTCGGCGGCCTCGCCCTCCTCGACCTGCCCCGTCACGCCAAGCTCTGCGGCGCGTTGCACCAGCAGTTGGCGCACCACCAGGGCACGGCAGGCGGAGTACAGCGCCTCGGCCTGGCTGGCGGCAGGATGGTATTGCAGCTCGCGGGCCAGTTCGTCCTCGGCGATGGCGACGCCGTTGACTTCGATCTTCGGCAGGTCGACGTGTTCGACCTTGGCTTCGTAGTGGGAGCAACTCATTTCGATTACCTCCAGTATCCCTCTCCCCGACCCTCTCCCTGAAGGGAGAGGGGGAAGAGCATCAGGTAGGGCGAATAACGCGCGAGCGTTATCCGCCGCTTCATCACACAGTGCGACGCTTGGTGCGGACCACCTGGTAGCGGCGGCCGAAGTACCACACCGGGGCGCTGACGATGTGCACCAGGCGGGTGAAGGGGAACAGCACGAACAGGGTCAGGCCCAGGGTCACGTGCAGCTTGTAGACCAGCGATACCGGCGCGATGGCTTCGGCGGCGGCCAGCGGCTGGAAGGTGACGATGGACTGCGCCCAGTTGGCCAGCATGACCATCACCGAACCATCCAGGTGATGGGTGGAGGCGACGATGGTGGACAGGCCGAGGATCAGCTGGACGTAGAGCACCAGCAGGATCATCAGGTCCGACGCATTACCCGTGGCGCGTACGCGCTCGTTGGTCAGGCGGCGCAGGATCAGGCCGGTCAGGCCGATGAAGCAGAGGATGCCGAAGAAGCCACCGGAAACCATTGCCAGCAGTTGCTTCTGCTCGGTGCTGATCAGGTGCTCATAGACCGCATGCGGGGTCAGCAAGCCAACGAAGTGGCCGGCGAGAATGAACAGCACACCGACGTGGAACAGGTTGCTGTAGACCCGCATGCCCTTCTTGCTCAGCATCTGGCTGGAGCCGGCTTTCCAGGTGTATTGCGAGAGGTCGAAGCGCGCCCAGCTGCCGATCAGGCAGATGGCGAGCGCGACGTAGGGGTAGATCCCGAACGCTAGAAGATCGAGGGACATGTTCAGACTCCTTCTCTGGCCGCCCGGTACTGCATCTGCGGCACCGGCTGGGCGACCCACTGCATGGGTTGTTCGGCGGACGTGGAGACGCGGCGAGCGCTGGTGGACGGGCAACCAACAGCGGGCTCGGTGAAGCTCACCGGGGTTTCTTCCCAGGCCTTGTCGATGGCCTCCAGGCTGTCGTCGCGCACTTCCTGCTCGCGGTCGCGCTTGAGCGCGCCGAGGTCGGGCTGCTCGCCGGACAGCGCCAGCAGGCTGTGGAAGACCGCCGCATAGCCGCTGCCGCGTTCTTCGAGGCGCAGGGCGATCAGCGCGAGGATGTGCGCGACTTCGGCCAGGCCGGCGCGGGCCGACTCGGCGTCCTGCAGGGCGAGGAACTCCAGGTACAGCGGCAGGTAGTCCGGCAGCTCGTTGACGTCGATGACCAGGCCCGCCTGGGTGTAGCGGTCCATCAGGTCGACCATCGCCTGGCCACGATCACGGCTTTCGCCGTGCACGTGTTCGAACAGCAGCAGCGAGACCGAGCGACCGCGCTCGAACAGGCCGTCGTAGCGCGCCTGCACATCGAGGATGTCGCCTTTGCACAGCTCGTTGAGCAGCGCGGCGAGGCCATCGCGCTGCTGTTCCGGCAGGTTGCAGGTGCGGATCAGGGCGTGCAGGGCCAGGCTTTCCTCGCGCAGTTCAACGCGCGGGTAGTCCAGCATCAGCGCGCTGAGCTTGAGCAGTTGGCTGTGACTTTCCATTGAGATGGCCATAGTCGTCACTCCTGTATCTGCACGGTCTGGATGACGTTGCGCTTGTCCACGGCCTTACCGCCGAACAGGTTCACCCCGGAGTTGCTGGAGCAACCGTTACCGAAGCTGAAGCCGCAACCCGAACGCTCGGCGAAGGCATCCGACAGGGCCTCTTCGCGATGGGCAGTCGGGATGACGAAACGGTCTTCGTAGTTGGCGATGGCCAGGTAGCGGTACATCTCTTCCACCTGGTTCACGGTCAGGCCGACTTTCTTCAGCACTTCCAGGTCCTGCTTGCCTTCGACGTGCTCGGCACGCTTGTAGGCGCGCATGGCCAGCAGGCGCTTGAGGGCCAGCAGCACCGGGGCGGTGTCGCCAGCAGTCAGCAGGTTGGCCAGGTACTGCACGGGGATGCGCAGGGACTCGACGTCCGGGATCACCCCGTCGCTGCCGATGTGGCCTTCGGAAGCGGCATTCTGGATCGGCGACAGCGGCGGCACGTACCACACCATCGGCAGCGTGCGGTATTCCGGGTGCAGCGGCAGGGCCAGCTTCCAGTCCATCGCCAGCTTGTACACCGGCGACTTCTGCGCGGATTCGATGACGCTGTCCGGTACGCCGTCCTTGCGGGCCTGCTCGATCACTTTCGGGTCGAACGGATCGAGGAAGATTTCCAGCTGCTTCTGGTACAGCTCGCGCTCGTTCTCGCAGGTGGCCACTTCGTGGATGCGATCGGCGTCATACAGCAGCACGCCGAGGTAGCGGATGCGGCCCACGCAGGTTTCCGAGCAGACGGTCGGCTGGCCGGCCTCGATGCGCGGGTAGCAGAAGATGCACTTCTCGGATTTGCCGCTCTTCCAGTTGAAGTAGATCTTCTTGTACGGGCAGCCGCTGATGCACATGCGCCAGCCGCGGCACTTGTCCTGGTCGATCAGGACGATGCCGTCCTCCTCGCGCTTGTAGATCGCACCGCTCGGGCACGACGCCACGCACGCCGGGTTCAGGCAGTGCTCGCACAGGCGCGGCAGGTACATCATGAAGGTGTTTTCGTACTCGCCGTAGATGTCCGCCTGGATCTGGTCGAAGTTCTTGTCCTTGCGGCGCTTGGCGAACTCGGTGCCGAGGATCTCCTCCCAGTTGGGGCCCCATTCGATCTTCTGCATGCGCTGGCCGGACACCAGCGAGCGCGGGCGGGCGACCGGCTGGTGCTGGGCCTTGGGTGCGGTGTGCAGGTGCTGGTAGTCGAAGTCGAAGGGCTCGTAGTAATCATCGATTTCCGGCAGGTCCGGGTTGGCGAAGATGTTCGCCAGCACGCGGAACTTGCCACCGATGCGCGGGACGATGGAGCCGTCGGCGTTACGCTTCCAGCCGCCCTTCCACTTTTCCTGGTTCTCCCATTCCTTCGGGTAACCGATGCCGGGCTTGGTTTCGACGTTGTTGAACCAGGTGTACTCGACGCCTTCGCGGCTGGTCCAGACGTTCTTGCAGGTGATGGAGCAGGTGTGGCAACCGATGCATTTGTCGAGGTTCAGCACCATGCCGACTTGCGAACGAATTTTCATGGCAGTAATCCTCAAATGTCCTGGGGCAGCGGTTGCGGCAGGGCGTCACCGCCCAGCCCGCCCTGCTCCGGCTCGTCGAGCCAGTCGACCTTGTTCATCTTGCGCACCACGACGAATTCGTCGCGGTTGCAACCGACCGTGCCGTAGTAGTTGAAGCCCCAGGCCTGTTGGGCATAACCGCCGATCATGTGGGTGGGCTTGAGGACCACGCGGGTCACCGAGTTGTGGTGGCCGCCGCGGGTCTTAGTGGTCTCGCTGCCCGGCAGGTTCACGATGCGTTCCTGGGCGTGGTACATCATCACCATGCCGTCCTTCACGCGCTGGCTGACCACCGCGCGGCAGGTCGCGGCGCCGTTGGCGTTGAAGACCTCGACCCAGTCGTTGTCCTCGATGCCGGCGCGCTTGGCGTCGTTCTCGCTCATCCAGATGATCGGGCCACCGCGCGACAGGGTGAGCATCAGCAGGTTGTCGCTGTAGGTGGAGTGGATGCCCCACTTCTGGTGCGGGGTGATCCAGTTCAGGGTGATCTCGGTGTTGCCGTTGGGCTTCTTGTTGAACAGCTTGTCAGTGCTGCGGGTGTTGACCGGCGGCCGGTAGCTGACGAAGCCCTCGCCGAAGGCCTGCATCCAGGGGTGATCCTGGTAGAACTGCTGGCGGCCGGTGATGGTGCGCCACGGGATCATCTCGTGGACGTTGGTGTAGCAGGCGTTGTAGCTCACGTGCTCATCTTCCAGGCCCGACCAGGTGGGGCTGGAGATGATCTTGCGCGGCTGCGCCTGGACGTCGCGGAAGCGGATCTTCTCTTCTTCCTTGGGCAGCGCCAGGTGGGTGTGGTCGCGGCCGGTGAACTTCGACAGCGCTTCCCAGGCCTTCACGGCCACCTGGCCGTTGGTTTCCGGCGCCAGGGCGAGGATCACCTCGGCGGCGTCGATGGCGCTTTCGATGCGCGGGCGGCCTTCGCTGATGCCGGTTTCGGTGACCTTGTGGTTCAGCTCGCCGAGCAGCTTGATTTCCTTCTCGGTGTTCCAGCCGATGCCCTTGCCGCCGTTGCCCAGCTTGTCCAGCAGCGGGCCGAGGGAGGTGAACTTCTTGTAGGTGTTCGGATAGTCACGCTCGACCACGTGCAGGGTCGGCATGGTGCGGCCGGGAACCGGTTCGCACTCGTCCTTCTTCCAGTCGCTGCCGCCGAAGGGCTGCGCGAGTTCGTTGGCGGTGTCGTGCAGCAGCGGCACGGTGACCAGGTCCTTCTCCACGCCCAGGTGGCCGACGGAGACTTCCGAGAACTTCTTGGCGATGGCCTTGTAGATTTCCCAGTCGCTCTTGGCTTCCCACGCCGGATCGGTGGCGGCCGACAGCGGGTGGATGAAGGGGTGCATGTCGGAGGTGTTGAGATCGTCCTTCTCGTACCAGGTGGCGGTCGGCAGAACGATGTCCGAGTACATGCAGGTGGAGGACATGCGGAAGTCCAGGGTGGTGACCAGGTCCAGCTTGCCTTCGGCGCCTTCATCGACCCAGTCCACTTCGCCCGGGCAGGGGCCGCCGGCCTTGCCGAGGTCGTCGTTCATCACGCCGTTCTTCGCGCCCAGCAGGTACTTGAGCATGTACTCGTGGCCCTTGCCCGAGGAACCGAGCAGGTTGGAGCGCCAGATGAACATGTTGCGCGGGAAGTTCTGCGGATCATCCGGCTGCTCGCTGGCAACACGCAGGTTGCCGGCCTTGAGTTCGCGCACCACGTAATCCTGCACCGGGATGCCAGCGCGCTCGGCGTCGGCGGCAATGTGCAGCGGGTTGCGGTTGAGCTGCGGGGCGGATGGCAGCCAGCCCATGCGCTCGGCGCGGATGTTGTAGTCCAGCGCGTGCTCGGGGAACTGCTTGGTATCGGCCAGCGGCGAGAGGACTTCGTGCATCGAGATCTTCTCGTGGCGCCACTGCGAACTGTGCAGGTAGAAGAAGCTGGTGCCGTTCATCTGCCGTGGCGGGCGGCTCCAGTCGGTGCCGAACGCAAGAGGGACCCAGCCGGTCTGCGGGCGGAGTTTTTCCTGGCCCACGTAGTGCGCCCAGCCACCGCCGCTCTGGCCGATGCAGCCGCACATCATCAGCATGTTGATGACCGCGCGGTAGTTCATGTCCATGTGGTACCAGTGGTTCATCGCGGCGCCGATGATGACCATGGCCTTGCCGTGGGTCTTGTCGGCGCTGTCGGCGAACTCGCGGGCCACCTGGATGGCACGGGCAGCCGGTACGCCGGTGATGCGCGCCTGCCAGGCCGGGGTGTAGGGCACGTCGGCGTCGGTGTAGGAGGCGGCGACGTTGCGGCCACCCAGGCCACGGTCGACGCTGTAGTTGGCCATCTGCAGGTCGTACACGGTGGCGACGCGCAGGGTCTGGCCGTCGGCACCGGTGAACTCGCGGAAGGGTACGCGGCGCACCAGCACCTCGTCGTTGTCCACGCCCTTGAAGTGCGGGTGTTCCTGCCCGGCGAAGTACGGGAAGCCGACGTCGCAGGCGTTTTCCGGGCCATCGATCAGGCTCAGCGCCAGGCGTGTTTCACGTTGCGCGCCGCCCTCTTTCTCCTCGATGTTCCACTTGCCCGACTCGCCCCAGCGGTAGCCGATAGCGCCGGTGGGCGAGACCAGTTCGCCGCTGATTTCGTCGAGGCCGATGGTCTTCCACTCGGGGTTGTTGTCCTGGCCGAGGTTGCCGGCGAGGTCCGCCGCGCGCAGGTAGCGGGTCGGCTTGAGTACGCCTTCGGTGTGCGGTTCGAGCAGCACCAGCATCGGCATGTCGGTGTACTGACGGCAGTAGTCGACGAAGTAGGCGCTGGGTTTCTCGAGGTGGAATTCCTTGAGGATGACGTGACCAAAAGCCATGCCCAGTGCGGCGTCGGTGCCCTGCTTGGGGTTGAGCCAGAGGTCGGTGAGCTTGGCCACTTCGGAGTAGTCCGGGGTGACGGCCACGGTCTTGGTGCCCTTGTAGCGGACTTCGGTGAAGAAGTGTGCGTCGGGGGTACGGGTCTGCGGGACGTTGGAGCCCCAGGCGATGATGTAGCTGGAGTTGTACCAGTCGGCCGATTCCGGCACGTCGGTCTGCTCGCCCCAGATCTGCGGGCTGGCAGGCGGCAGGTCGCAGTACCAGTCGTAGAAGCTCAGGCATACGCCGCCGATCAGCGACAGGTAACGGGCGCCAGCGGCGTAGCTGACCATGGACATGGCCGGGATCGGCGAGAAGCCGATGACGCGGTCCGGGCCGTAGGTCTTCGCGGTGTAGACGTTGGCGGCGGCGATGATCTCGGTGACTTCGCTCCAGCTCGAACGGATGAAGCCGCCCAGGCCGCGCTCGCTCTTGTAGCTCTTGGCCTTGGCGGAGTCCTCGACGATGCTGGCCCAGGCGTCCACCGGGTCGTTGTGGGCGGCGCGGGCTTCACGCCAGAGTTTGAGCAGCGGCTTGCGCACCTTGGGGTATTTCAGGCGGTTGGCGCTGTACATGTACCAGGAGTAGCTGGCGCCACGGGGGCAGCCGCGCGGCTCGTGGTTGGGCAGGTCCGGGCGGGTGCGCGGGTAATCGGTCTGCTGGGTTTCCCAGGTGATCAGGCCGTTCTTCACGTAGATCTTCCAGGAGCACGAGCCGGTGCAGTTCACCCCGTGGGTAGAACGAACGATCTTGTCGTGCTGCCAGCGCTGCCGGTAGCTGTTTTCCCAGGCACGGCTTTCGTTGGAGACTTCGCCGTGACCATCGGCGAATTCACCCTGCTTCTTCTTGAAGAACTGCAGGCGGTCGAGCAGGTAACTCATCTGTATCTCCTCACCCGGTCTGCGCCGGGCGTTCAAGCTCAAATCAGGTCATTCGGGCGGCTTGCGGCGGATGGATGGAGCTCATCCGCCCTACGCCTCGGTACATTTCGTAAGGTGCTGTTCGTAGGGCGCTGTTCGTACGGGCATGGCGCGCAGCGTTATCCGCCGAAGGGGTCAACAAGGGCTCTCGGCTCCCTTGCGCGCGTACCACCACCAGGTGGCGACGATGCAGGTCAGGTAGTAGGCGACGAAGACGTAGAGGGCGCCCTCGGCGCTGCCGGTCATGGCCAGGGAGGTGCCGAACGCCTTGGGAATGAAGAAGCCGCCGAAGGCGCCGATGGCGGCGGAGAAGCCGATCACCGCGGCCGATTCCATGCTCGCGCCCTTGGCGGCCTGGGCCTCGGTGAAGCCGCCTTGCTTCAGGCGCGCGGCCCACTCGTTGCGGAAGATCACCGGGATCATGCGGAAGGTGCTGCCGTTGCCGATGCCGGCAAAGAAGAACAGCGCGATGAAGGAGCCGAGGAAGCCGAAGAAGCTGCCTGCACCGTTGGCGCCGGGCAGGAAGCTGATCACCGCGAACACACCGGCGATCATTGCCGCGTAGTTCCACAGGGTGATGCGCGCACCGCCAAACTTGTCCGCCAGCCAGCCGCCCAGCGGCCGGCTCAGGGCGCCTACCAGCGGGCCGAGAAAGGCGTACTGCAGCGGGTTGATATCCGGGAACTGGGTCTTGCTGAGCATGGCGAAGCCGGCGGAGAAGCCGATGAACGAGCCGAAGGTGGCCACGTACAGCCAGCACATCAGCCAGTTGTGCTTGCGCTTGAAGATCACCGACTGATCGCGGAACGAGGCCTTGGCATCGGCGATGTCGTTCATGCCGAACCACGCGGCGACGGAGACCACGGCGATGAAGGGCACCCAGATCCAGCCGGCGTTCTGCAGCCACAGGCGGCTGCCATCGGAGAGGGTTTCCGGTTCGCCACCGAAGGCACCGAACAGGCCGCCGGCCACGGCCAGCGGCACGGCGAACTGCATCACCGACACGCCGAGATTGCCCAGGCCGGCGTTCAGGCCCAGGGCGGTGCCCTGCTGGTTCTTCGGATAGAAGAAGCTGATGTTGGACATGCTGGAGGCGAAGTTGCCGCCGCCGAAGCCGCACAGCAGCGCGATGGTCGCAAACACCCAGTAAGGCGTGGTCGGGTCCTGCACGGCGAAGCCCAGCCAGAGGCAGGGGATCAGCAGCGAGGCGGTGGACAGCGCGGTCCAGCGGCGGCCGCCGAATATCGGCACCATGAAGGAGTAGAAGATGCGCAGCGTGGCGCCGGAGATCGACGGCAGCGCGGCCAGCAGGAACAGCTGGTCGTTGCTGAATCTGAAGCCGGCGGCGTTCAGGCGCACGGTGACGGTGCTCCAGATCATCCACACGGCGAAGGCGAGCAGCAGTGCGGGAATCGAGATCCACAGGTTGCGCGCGGCGATGCGCTTGCCGCTCTGCGCCCAGAACTCGGGGTCCTCGGGGCGCCAGTCGACCAGCAGCGGGCCTCTGGCGGCTTTGAGTTGGGGATTGGCGATCATGCCCATGACGGCATTACCTCAGGAGTGGCTGGAAGGAATGGGAGAGGCGTCGACATCGGCCACGCGGGCCTGGCCGTCGAGGCGCTGTTGCTGCTTGATCGCGTAGTGCATCCAGACCATGCACACCACGGTCAGGCCGAACAGCAACATGAAGCAGGAGGAGCGCACGCCGATGCGATCGGCGGCGAAGCCGAACAGGATCGGCAGGCAGAAGCCGCCGAGGCCGCCGATAACCCCGACCATGCCGCCGACGGTGCCCATGTTCTGTGGGTAGTAGTCGTGGATGATCCGGTACACGCTGGCCTTGCCGAAGCCCTGGGCGATACCGACGACGAACACCAGGAAGGTGAACAGCCAGACGTTCAGGCCGATGCCGAGGCTGACGTCACCCTTGATGCCATGGATGGTCATGGTGGTCGGCGGGTAGGAGAGGAAGAACAGGCAGACCAGGCAGATCCAGAACACGCCCCAGTTCACCGAGCGGGCGCCGTAGTGATCGCTGAACCAGCCGCCCACCGCACGGATCAGGCCCGACGGCAGGGTGAACAGCATGGTGATGAAGGACGCGGTGCGCAGGTCCAGGCCGTACTCGGCGATGTAGTACTTCGGCAGCCACAGGGCCAGGGCGACGAAGCCGCCGAAGACGAAGAAGTAGTACAGGCCGAAGCGCCAGACGCGCAGTTCACCCAGCGGCGCCAGCTGCTTGGCCAGGGTCGGCCGCGGACGGCTCGGGTCGGCGTCGCCGCCCTTGGTGTGGGCCGGATCGGTCCAGGTGCAGAACCAGAACAGCAGCGCGGTGACCAGCATGGCCACCGAGTAGATCTGCGGCACCATGCGCCAGCCGAAGGCGACGACGATCATCGGCGCCACTAGGTTGGTAATGGCCGCTCCCGCGTTGCCGGCACCGAAGATGCCCATGGCAGTGCCCTGGCGTTCCTTCTCGAACCACGAGGAGGTGTAGGCGATGCCCACGGCGAAGGAGCCGCCGGCCAGGCCGACGAACAGGCCCAGCACCAGGTAGTGCCAGTAGAGGGTGGCGAAGGCCAGGCCGTAGATCGGGATGGCCACCAGCAGCATGTGGATGAAGAACACGATGCGCCCGCCGAAGCGGTCGGTGATCAACCCCAGGGGCAAGCGCACCAGCGAACCGGTGAGGATCGGCAACGCGACCATCAGGCCGAACTGCGCCTCGGATAGGCCCAGCTCCTCCTTGATGCGGATACCGATGATCGAAAACATCGTCCAGACCGCGAAGTTCACGGCGAACGCCAGTGTGCTCATGCCGAGCACGGAGTACTGTTTCTGACGGTGGGACAACATGGCTAAGCTCACTTCCTGACAGCCTTTGCCCGCACGTTAGGTAAGGAGTAGTGGCCTTCCCTTGATCGTCATCAATGAGCCAAACGGCGATTCATGAGCAGATGCGCGCCGCTACCTCCTAGTGGGTATCACTCAAATGAATGCTTAACTTGTTGTTTTAAAAGGCATTTAGTATGAACAAAGCGCCTTCCTCCGAGCCCTCCGGCAACGACCGATTCTTTGTGGGTAGTCCCCCTGCCGGACGCACGTCCCTGCGCAAATCCATCGTCGTTCGCTTCGGCTGCTACCTCACCCTGCTGGTATCCCTGGCCCTGGCCGGCATGTTCAGCGCCCTGCTGTTCGCCGACTATTCGCATCAGGATGCGGCGGTGATCAACCAGGCCGGCTCGCTGCGCATGCTCACCTATCGCCTGGCGCTCGACCCGTCGCCAATCAATCGCCAGGCGTTGCAATCCACCCTCGCCGCCCGCCTGGACAGCGACGAGATCACCCGCCTGCTGCGCCGCTCCGATGCCGATGCGCCGATCCAGCAGCAGCACCGGCAACTGCGAGAGGAACTGCGCAAACTCGACCTCGCCCAAGAGCCGGCGCTGACCACCCTGGATACCTTTGTCGGCCACATCGACGGCTTCGTCGGCACCCTGCAACGCAACGCCGAACAGCGCTCGCAGATGCTCAGCACAGTGCAGGGCCTGTGCCTGTTCCTCAGCCTGCTGGTGGTGTTCATCAGCCTCTACGACCTCAGCTACCACGTGGTCGGTCCACTGCGCGAACTCACTGGCACAGCTCGCCGCCTGGGCCAGGGCGACCTCAGCGCGCGGGTCAGCAGCAGTGGCGAGGACGAGTTGAGTCAATTGGGCGAGCGCTTCAACCAGATGGCCGAGGAACTCCAGGCCAGCTACCGCGAACTGGAAGCGCGGGTTGAAGAGAAGACCCGTGCCCTCTCCAACAGCCACCAACGCCTGGAATTGCTCTACGACAGTGCCCGCCGCCTGGGCCAGGACCCGTATGACGAGCGCACCCTGCAACCGCTGCTGAACCAGCTCGAGCGCGTGCTGCAGGCCGGCAAGGTGACCCTCTGCCTGAACAAGGACGGCGTCGAGCGCGCCTACAGTTCGCTCACCACCGACGGCGTCACCGGCGGCTTCTGCCTGCAGGGCGACTGCGGTGCCTGCCGCGCCCAGGCCGACCATTGCGGTGAGCGGAGCCAAGGCATCAATCCGCTGTTGATGCAGCCGCTGTCCATTGGCGAACACCGCTTCGGCGAACTGTTCATCGAGACCGCCAGCGGCCAGTTGGAAGACTGGCAGCGGCAGTTCGCCGAAGGTTTCTGCGACAACATCGCGCGCACCTTCGCCCTGACCCTGCAGCAGGAACAGGAGAACCGCCTGGCGCTGTTCGCCGAGCGCAGCACCATCGCCCGCGAGTTGCACGACTCGCTGGCGCAGTCGCTGTCCTACCTGAAGATCCAGGTCAGCCGCCTGGCCACCCTGCTCAAGCGCGACGTCCCGCCGGAAAAGATCGACGAGACCCTCGACGAACTGCGCGAAGGCCTCAACAGCGCCTATCGGCAGCTACGCGAACTGCTCACCACCTTCCGCCTGAGCCTGGAGCAGTCGAGCCTGGAAGCGGCGCTGGTGAAGACCGTGGAAGAGTTCGGCGAACGCGGTGGGCTGGCCGTCGAGCTGGACAACCGGCTGGCGCATATTCCGCTCAACCCCAACGAGGAAATCCACATCCTGCAGATCGTCCGCGAGGCTCTTTCCAACGTGGTACGGCACGCTCAGGCACGG
This sequence comes from Pseudomonas sp. PDNC002, assembly GCF_016919445.1. Taxonomy (NCBI): domain Bacteria; kingdom Pseudomonadati; phylum Pseudomonadota; class Gammaproteobacteria; order Pseudomonadales; family Pseudomonadaceae; genus Pseudomonas; species Pseudomonas sp. PDNC002. The sequence continues at coordinate 6,068,517 of NZ_CP070356.1, forward strand.
CACGCGACAGTCACCCTGTTTGAAGATGCCGAGGATCAGGTATGCATCACCGTGGACGATGACGGCGTGGGCTTTGACCCAGCGCAGAGCCGCAATGGGCACTATGGGCTTAGCATCATGCGGGAGCGCAGCCAGACCCTGGAAGCCAGCTTCAGCATCGCCCCGCGCGAGCCGCAAGGTACCCGCGTCAGCGTGCGCTTCACCCACAAACCCCTGACGCAGTCCCCGGAGACCACCCCATGACGGCCACCCCCACCGATGACCGTGCGCGCATCCTGCTCGTCGATGACCATCCGATGATGCGCAAGGGCGTGATCCAGTTGCTGGAGTTCGAGGACGACCTGAGTGTGGTGGGTGAGGCCGGCAGCGGCGAAGAAGCCCTGCGCAAGGCCGCCGAGCTGGACCCGGACATGATCCTGCTCGACCTGAACATGAAGGGCATGAACGGCCTCGACACCCTGCGCGCCCTGCGCGAGCAAGGCGTGGTCGCGCGCATCGTGGTGTTCACCGTCTCCGACGATCGCAACGACGTGATCAACGTCCTGCGCGCCGGCGCCGACGGCTACCTGCTCAAGGACATGGAACCCGAGCGCCTGCTGGAACACATCCGCCAGGCCGCCACCGGCCAGCTCACCATCAGCCCGCAGCTGACCCAGGTACTGGCCCAGGCCCTGCGCGGCGATGACCGGCCCAAGGGCATCGAAGAACTCACCGACCGCGAACGGCAGATCCTCCGCCAGCTCGCCCACGGCTACAGCAACAAGATGATCGCGCGCAAACTCGACATCACCGAAGGCACCGTGAAGGTCCATGTGAAGCGCGTGCTGCACAAGCTGGGCATGCGCTCACGGGTGGAAGCAGCGGTTTGGGCGGTGGAGAACCATCTGGTCTGATTGCCCAGCGGTACGGCGTATGGCCATCGGCCGACTCACACCGGCCTCCCTGTAGGAGTGGACCATGCTCGCGGCCCGCCCCTACGACGGAGCCCCCTGATAGCCTAAGTGCTCGGGCTATCCCCTCACCCCAGCCCTCTCCCCCAGGAGAGGGAGCCGCCCGAGCCGGCTGAAGCTGAGGTTTCAACCTGCGCCGAACTGTCCCCTCTCCCTCTGGGAGAGGGTTAGGGTGAGGGGCTCTTGCTGCCATCCAGAGCAACTGTAGAGGCCACTACCTCACTGGTAATAGCCCGCTCGCCGACTTGATTCAGATCATGTCGCGCCGACTCGTTGCGGCAGGACACTGCGGGACTCACCCAGGAGGTCCCCATGTCGCCTTCGCCGCACCTGCCCCTCGTGTACTCCTGCTCCGGCTGCTCCAACCTCGCGCAACTGGCGAACGATCTCGCCCTGCGCCTGGACCGTGATGGACTGGCGGAAATGTCCTGCATTGCGGGAGTGGGCGGCGACGTGCCGGCACTGGTGAAGAAGGCCTGCTCGGGCCGGAGGATCATCGCCGTGGACGGCTGCCACCTGCACTGTGTGCAGAACTGCCTGGCGCGCCACGGTGTGAAGGCCGCGCACGAACTCACCCTGACCGAGTACGGCCTCAAGAAGCGCTATGGCCAGGAGGCGCCGGTGCAGGATTTCGAGATGCTCTACGAGGAACTCAGGTTTCTCCTTCGCTCCGCTACCTAGGCGCTCAACTCGCTGAATGACAGGAACGGCACTGGCTCGCCGGCGCGCAGGGTGCGTCCGGCCTCCACCATTGCCAGGCCATCGGCCCAGCTCGCCGCGCGCAGCATGGCCGAGCCTTGCTGCGGATGCAGGCAGATGCGTGCCGTGCCGGTGCTGTCCAGCTCCAGGCGCGCACGCAGGTACTGGCGGCGCGAATTGACCGTGGGCCAGTTGAATCCCGCCGGCAGGGTGACCGGCAGCGTGTCGACATCGAGGCGCCCCTGGGCACGCCAGAGGAACGGCCGCGCCACCACCAGGGCGGTGACCAGCGCAGCGGCCGGATTGCCCGGCAAGCCGATCCACGGCTTGCCGGCGATGCTGCCGAAAGCCAAAGGCTTGCCCGGCTGCATCTTCAGCTTCCACAGGTGCAGTTCGCCCAGTTCGCGGATCGCCTGCTTGAGGTAATCGCGGTCCCCCACGGAAACACCACCACTGGTGATCAGCACGTCCCACTCGGACGCAGCGAGGCGCAGCGCATCGCGGCTGGCCGCCAGGGTGTCGGCGAGCACGCCGTAGTCGTGGACTTCGATGCCCCAGCCGCGCAACAGCGCGCCGATGCTGAATCGGTTGGCGTTGTAGATCTGCCCCGGAGCCAGTGGCTCGCCGGGCTCGCGCAGCTCATCGCCGCTGCTCAGCAGGCAGACACGCAACGGCCGGTAAACCGCGACCCGGTCCAGCCCGACGCTGGCCAGCAAGCCGATCTCCTGGGCGCGCAGTGTCTTTCCGGCGCTGAGCAGGGCATCACCGTTGCGGAGCTCTTCACCACGCCGGCGCACATGGCTGCCAGGGGCGACCTGGGGAACCTGCAACCAGTCGCCATCGACCACACAGTCTTCCTGGGCGATCACGCTGTCGGCACCCGGCGGAAGTGGCGCTCCGGTGAAGATGCGCACGGCCTGGCTAGGCTGCAGTTCGACCTCGGCGGCATCGCCGGCGGCGATGTAGCCGGCAATCTTCAGCCGCGCGCCGGCTTCTCCCGTGTCGGCGCTACGCAGGGCATAGCCGTCCATCGCGCTGTTGTCCCACAGGGGCAGGTCGATGGGCGAATGAATGTCCTCGGCGAGGATGCGACCCAGGGCGCTTTCCAGGTCCACGCGCACGATCGGTGGCGCCGGGGGGACGAAGTCCCTCAGCGCGGCGATGGCTTCGTCCACCGGACGCAACCCGGAGCCGGAACAGCCGCAGCCGCTCATGACCGGGTACCGCAGGCCAGCACTGGGCGCTCAGGCAGGCGCTTGAGATGGGGAACGAAATTGCAGGGTTTGGTGCGGCTGTCCAACTGCTGGACGAGGATCTTTTCCCACGCTGTCAGGCAGGCCCCCGTGGAGCCGGGCAGGCAGCAGATCAGCGTGCCGTTGGTGATGCCGGCGATGGCGCGGGACTGAATGGTGGAGGTGCCGATCTCTTCCATGGATACCTGGCGGAACAGCTCGCCAAAACCATCCACGGTGCGCTCCAGCAGCGGGGCGACAGCTTGCGGGGTGTTGTCGCGGGCGGTGAAGCCGGTGCCGCCGGTGATCAGGCCGACCTGGACCTTGGGGTCGGCAATCCAGGCCGAGACCACGGCGCGGATCTGGTAGATGTCGTCGATAACCAGCCGGCGCTCGGCGAGAGCATGGCCGGCGCGTTGCAGCGAGGTGACCAGGGCCTGGCCGGAGGTATCGTTGTGCAGGCTGCGGGTATCGCTGACGGTGAGGACCGCAATCTCCAGCGGCTGGAATTCCTGGGTGCTCAGATGGCTCATGAGGGGTTCTCCGATTCGGAGCAAAAGGGCTGGCGCCAGCCTGCGCCCCTTCTCCCCTGTCGCCCATTCCTCCTAGGAGGTACTGCTCCGGCGCGTGCGGGGCATCGCCCTCGCCGTGCTTTCAAACCGGGGAGCGCGCCTATAGGAACAATGGTCTTTTCGGGGAAGTCCGTGCCGATGCTTTCCCCTCACCCCAGCCCTCTCCCCAGGGAGAGGGAGCCGTCCGTAGCGGCTGACGCAAGGGTTTCATCCTGTTCCGAACAGTTCCCTAGAGGGGCTCTTGATCTTTGTAGGAGCGGACCTTGTCCGCGAACTCCATCGCGGCGGCGCGTTATCCACCCAGTGAAGAAGCGGTTGAACGCAAGAACCGGCAGACCTTGATCGCCTGAGCAGCGGCAAAGCTTCGCGGACAAGGTCCGCTCCTACGAAAGCAGTGACGGCGGAGCCAGCCGGAAGTGACGTCGGAGGCAGCCGGATGTGACGGCGGAGCCAGCCGGATCAGCTCTTCCAGCGATCGGCGGCGGCCTGGTCGCTGCAGCGGCCTTCGACCCAGCGCGGGCCGTCGGTGGTGTCTTCCTTCTTCCAGAACGGCGCGCGGGTCTTCAGGTAGTCCATGACGAAGTTGCAGGCATCGAATGCCGCCTGGCGGTGGGCGCTGGCGGCGCCGACGAAGACGATGGGTTCGCCCGGCTCCAGGCGGCCGATGCGGTGGAGGATTTCCAGACGCAGCAGCGGCCAGCGCTCATTGGCTTCGATCTCGATCTTGGCGAGGGCCTTTTCGGTCATCCCGGCGTAGTGCTCGAGGAACATGCCGCCCACTTCGCGGCCGTCGTTGAAATCACGCACGTAGCCGACGAAGCCGACCACCGCACCGACGCCGACGTTGGCGGCGTGCATCGCGTTGAGTTCGGCGCCCGGATCGAACGCCGCTGGCTGGACGCGGATCGCCATGACCTCAGCCTCCGGTGACGGTGGGGAAGAACGCCACCTCGTCGCCATCGGCGAGGGGCTCGTCCAGGGAGCACAGTTCCTGGTTGCGCGCGCACATCAGGTTCTGTTCGCCGAGCACGTCCCAGGCGCCGCCGCGCTGCAGCAGCAGACGGCGCAGGTCATCGAGGCTGGCCAGGGACTGGCTCCAGTTCAGTTGCTCGCCGTCCAAGCCGAGGGCTTCGCGGTAACGGGCGAAGTACTGCACGCGGATCATGGGGTGTCTCCTGCAACGCTCTCGTCAGCGACGTAGTGACCGCTCTTGCCGCCGAGCTTCTCCAGCAGGCGCACGCTTTCGATGGTCATGCCCCGGTCCACGGCCTTGCACATATCGTAGATGGTCAGCGCGGCGACGCTGGCGGCGGTCAGCGCCTCCATCTCGACACCGGTCTGCCCGGCCAGCTTGCAGCGGGCGACGATGTGCACGGTGTCTTCACCCTCGGCGTTCAGCTCGACCTTGACGCTGGTGAGCAGCAGCGGGTGGCACAGCGGGATCAGTTCATGGGTCTTCTTGGCTGCCTGGATGCCGGCGATGCGCGCCACGGCGAACACGTCGCCCTTGGGGTGGCCGCCGTCCTGGATCAGCTTGAGGGTATCCGGGAGCATGCGCACCCGGGCTTCGGCCACGGCTTCACGGGAGGTCACGGCTTTTTCGGTGACATCGACCATGTTGGCGCGGCCCTGGGAATCGAGATGGGTCAGCACGGGTGGGAACTCTCCGGAGAATCAGGGGAACAGTTTAACCCCGACACGCGGGGCTGGCAGACCGGCGAGCGGCGCGTTGGGGGGAGGATTGTATACAAGAAGAGGTATGCGCGGGCTAGCGCCGGCGTCGCCGGGGTTCGCGAGCAAGGACTGGGCGTCCCCCTCGTTCCTACAGGTCCGGCGCGACATGCTCTGGTAGGAGCGAGCTTGCTCGCGAACAAAGAGCATCCGGCTGACGACTCGGCCTCCCGCTCTACCCAACAGTCCCCTCTCCCGCTTGCGGGGGAGGGTTAGGGAGGGGGAGCGGCCCTGGCATGGGGGAGCAAGTTCGAACACCACCGCCCTCTCCCCAGCCCTCTCCCTGAAGGGAGAGGGGTTGTCTGGAGCGGGAGGAGGAATCGGCAGAAGCCGGTTGTCGTGTGTCGATTACATGTGCGCTTCGGCGAACTCCGCCAGCACCGAGCGCGGCACCCCTTGCAGGGTCACGTGCACGCCGTGGGGGAAGTCCTTGAAGCGTTCGGTCAGGTAGGTCAGGCCGGAGCTGGTGGCCGACAGGTAGGGGGTATCGATCTGCGCCAGGTTACCCAGGCAGACCACCTTCGAACCGTTGCCCGCGCGGGTGATGATGGTCTTCATCTGGTGCGGCGTCAGGTTCTGGCACTCGTCGATCAGGATCAGGCTCTGCTGGAAGCTGCGGCCGCGGATGTAGTTCAGCGATTTGAACTGCAGCGGCACCTTGCTGAGGATGTAGTCGACGCTGCCATGGGTGCACTCATCATCCGAATGCAGCGCCTCGAGGTTGTCGGTGATCGCGCCGAGCCAGGGCTCCATTTTCTCCGCCTCGGTGCCGGGCAGGAAGCCGATGTCCTCGTCCAGGCCCTGCACGCTGCGAGTCGCGATGATGCGCTTGTAGCGTTTAGTGACCATGGTCTGTTCGATGGCGGCGGCCAGCGCCAGGATGGTCTTGCCCGAGCCGGCGGCGCCGGACAGGTTGACCAGGTGGATGTCCGGATCCAGCAGCGCGTACAGCGCCAGCGACTGGTACACATCGCGCGGACGCAGGCCCCAGGCTTCCTGGTGCAACAGCGGCTCCTGGTGCAGGTCGAGGATAGTCAGCTCGTCCTGGTCGATGCCCTTGATCCAGCCGACGAACCCCTGCTCATCGACGATGAACTCGTTGATGTGCACCGCCGGCAGGTTGTCGGTGAGTTGCACGCGGTGCCAGGTACGACCGCGGTCCTGGCGGGTCTCCACCTTGCTGACGCGGTCCCAGAACGATCCGCTGAGCGAGTGGTAGCCACGCGACAGCAGGTTGATGTCATCGACCAGTTGGTCGGTGTGGTAGTCCTCGGCGAATACCCCGCACGCACGCGCCTTCAGGCGCATGTTGATGTCCTTGGTGACCAGTACCACGCGCTTGCTGCTATGGCGACTCTTCAGCTCCACCAGCTGGTTGATGATCTTGTTGTCGTTGAGGTGCTCGGGCAGCCAGGTGATCGGCTCGGCGCGCTTGCTCATGAGGATCGACAGGCTGCCGCAGGGGCCGCTCTTGCCACGCTGGATGGGAACCCCATCCTCTACTTGCTCCGGAGAGGCTTCGCCCAGTACCGAGTCGATCAGACGGATCGCCTGGCGGCACTCCGCGGCCACGGTGTGCTTTCCGGTCTTGAGCTTGTCCAGCTCCTCCAGCACCGTCATCGGGATGGCGACGTGGTGCTCCTGGAAGTTCAGCAAGGCGTTGGGATCGTGGATCAGAACGTTCGTATCGAGGACGTACAGGGTGGGCTGGGTGGGGCGGGAGCGTCCGTGGTCATCCATACGCGGTTCACCTCTTGTGGGGGCGTTCGACGGAATGCCGCTACAGCGCTCCGCCGTGCTGTGAACCACCGGCTCTCGAAGCCTGGGATCAGGGCAGGCATCGAGAGAACTGCATGAAGAGGACGGGCCGGGCCGGGGCCGCCACCTGTCTGCAGGGTTCGGCGGTCTACATCTCAAGAAATACAGGAAAAAACATGACGATAAAAAGTCTTTTTCCTTCTCAGGAACCTTTTTTTCGTCGTACGACGAAATACCTTGGCGGGGGCTTCCGAGAGCGCTAGCTTTAAGAGTCCCACCCCCGGCAATTCCTCCTGCTTTTTTCCGTGTCCCCGCCGCAGCCCTCACTGAAGACCACCACCACAAGCCGGTTCATGGGGCATCCAGCCGCTTCCTTATAGGAGCTCCGACCGAGATCGTCCTCCCTCGGTCGCAATCCACCCTCGATCGACCAATGCTAATCGTCCCCATAGGTGGAGCCGCGCCGCGCGAATCCCTACAATCGCCGCTCGCTTGTAGGAGACCGCACGATGCTGATGGTGATTTCCCCCGCCAAGACCCTGGACTACGACACCGCGCCGGCCACCCAGCGCTTCACCCAGCCCGAGCACCTGGACGATGCCCAGGAACTGATCGGCATCCTGCGGGAACTGGCCCCGGCGCAGATCGCCGAGCTGATGCACCTGTCGGACAAGCTGGCCGGCCTGAACGCCGCGCGCTTCGGCAGCTGGCACCCGGACTTCACTCCGGCCAACGCCAAGCAGGCGCTGCTGGCCTTCAAGGGCGATGTCTACACCGGCATGCAGGCCGAGGACTTCAGCGAAGACGACTTCGATTTCGCCCAGCAGCACTTGCGCATGCTTTCCGGCCTTTATGGCGTGCTGCGGCCGCTGGACCTGATGCAGCCCTACCGCCTGGAGATGGGCACCAAGCTGGCCAACGCCCGCGGCAAGGACCTCTACGCCTTCTGGGGCGAGCGCATCAGCACCTGGCTGAACGAGTCCCTGGCCGAACAGGGCGATGACGTGCTGCTGAACCTGGCTTCCAACGAGTACTTCGGCGCGGTGAAGCGCAAGGCCCTGAACGCGCGGGTGATCGACACCGAGTTCAAGGACCTGAAGAACGGCCAGTACAAGATCATCAGCTTCTACGCCAAGAAGGCCCGCGGCATGATGGCGCGCTACGTGATCAAGGAACGCCTGAGCAATCCGGAAGGCCTGAAAGACTTCAACTACGCGGGTTACGCCTACAGCGCCGAGCACTCCAAACAGGACCAGTTGGTGTTCCTGCGCGACCACGCCGACGACTGATCCATTCCCGCCTGCACTGAACGGGGGCCCTTCCGATGGAAGAAAGGCCCCCGTTTTCGTTTCCGCCCCTGCCGCTTCGCCTCTGTTTCGCCCCTGAAATCGACGTTGATCTCAATTGGCCTGTAAGCCATCGACCATGGAACTGCACGGTCACGGGTGCCTGAGCTGTACGTTTCCTGCTCAAAACACCCCCGAATGCCCCTACGGCGAAAATGGTCAAAATGACCGTTCGTCTGCTTCAGGAATATTCGTGAGAAATTTTTTCGGCCATCCGAACCGACCGGATGGATGGAAATCGTCCTGATTCGCTCCTGCCCTTGTAATCCATTGGCCATTAACAGCCTTTGGCCATGACATGCATTTCACGATTGCAGATTGCAATAGAGAAAGCTGAACGGCAGCTGAACGAATGTCTTACCGACGATACACGGTCGTTTTTAACAAAAAATTCAATGGAACTTTCCCACACCATGCACTTTGCACTGGGAAGACCAGATCGCGAATGGCCATTAATCCAGTATCAAGTGATATCAATTGGATATTTCAAATCATTTCCGAGGCGGGATGAGCGGAAGGAACTAACCGCATTTCGGATAAATCCTATTTGCGCAACGACCATCGATGGCGACGCAAAAGTGCCTCGATGAGAAATTGGAGATTAGGTTCCAAGGTTATTTCGATTAGCGATCAGCGATTGAATCAATCACCTAACCCAATGAAAAAACTGAACTTTTCAGATGACGAGGCAATCATCTAACCAGACTTGAGCACGCCAGGACGGAGAACGCACCAACTTTGCCATCCGCCTGAAACATAACAGGGCAACTATTCAAAGTTTGCCCCAAGACTGTGCTCGAAAGTTTAGCAATCGATTCCCATGCCTGCCTGGAAGGAAGTACGGAAGAACTCGAAAGAGCATCTTCCGAGGGTTCACTCAACCTGAATAAAGCGCCCTTCGGGGCACCCTTTAAAACGCCCACGGGCAACTTAAACAGTTCGACCATTGAAGAGGTGAATGCGATGCGTATCAGCATCTTTGGTCTTGGGTATGTTGGCGCAGTATGTGCCGGCTGCCTGTCCGCACGAGGCCATGAAGTCGTTGGGGTGGATGTCTCCACCACCAAGATCGATCTGATCAACAACGGGAAGTCGCCTATCGTCGAGCCGGGTCTGGAGCCGCTGCTGCAACAGGGCATCCGCACCGGTCGCCTGTCGGGCACCACCGACTTCAAGAAGGCCGTACTGGATACCGACGTGTCGTTCATCTGCGTCGGCACCCCGAGCAAGAAGAACGGCGACCTCGACCTGGGCTACATCGAGTCCGTGTGCCGCGAGATCGGCTACGCCATCCGCGAGAAGAAAGAGCGCCACACCGTGGTCGTGCGCAGCA